>NZ_CP180191.1:1341932-1652899 GCF_047549485.1 Piscinibacterium candidicorallinum
AAGCAGGCACAGGCGATGCAGGAAAACATGAAGCGCATGCAGGACCAGCTCGGCCAGATCGAGGTCGAGGGTTCTGCGGGGGCCGGCATGGTGAAGGTTGTCATGACTTGCAAGCACGACGTGAGGCGAGTGAGCATCGACCCCAGCCTGCTCGCGGATGACAAAGACATGCTCGAGGACCTCGTGGCGGCAGCCTTTAACGATGCCGCGCGAAAGGCCGAGCAGACCTCGCAAGAGCGCATGGCCAGTGTCACGGCGGGATTGCCGCTGCCCCAGGGCATGAAGTTTCCTTTCTGACGCCGCTTCGTGAGGGGATCGCATGAGCCCCCGGGCTGATGCATTTGCAAGATTGCTCGAGGCCTTCGAGCGGCTACCTGGTGTCGGCCCGAAGACCGCCCAGCGCTTCGCCGTTTACTTGCTGGCTGAAGACCGTATGGCGGCGGCGCAGCTGGCTGACGCCTTGGGCACCGGGCTGCAAAGAATCGGTCGCTGTGCCCGCTGCAACACATTTTCGGAGTCCACCTTGTGCAGCACGTGCGCTGACGAGTCGCGAGACCCTAGCGTGCTTGCAATCGTGGAAACACCTGCGGATCAACAAGCACTTGAAGCGACGCTTGGATATCAAGGGTTGTACTGGGTCCTGATGGGGCGCGTGTCGCCACTCGACGGTGCAACGCCACAGTCTCTGGGCTTTGAGGCGCTGCTTGATCGCGCCAGTGATGGCCAGGTGCGCGAGGTCATCATTGCGACCAACTTCACGGTGGAGGGCGAAGCCACAGCGTTCATGCTCTCGGACCTGCTCAAGCGCAAAGGTCTCAAGGTCACACGTCTCGCGCGTGGTCTGCCGGTGGGTGGCGAGCTCGAATACGTCGATCTGCCGACGCTTGCCGCCTCGCTCAGGGACCGCCGGCCTGGCTGATCGCTACGAGACGGGTCGGTGCAACCGAAGGTTTGCGCCCTTGGCTCGCGGATCAGCTCAAACCGCCAGTTCGTGCCAGCGCGCAACGTGCACCGGGCCGGCGTCGATCAGATCCACCAGACCCGATTCGCGAAGTCCCAACCGCACGAGCCCTTGCTGAAAGCCTGCTAGCGCTTGATCGGCTTGACCGATTTCGCTCTGTGCTCGCTGCGGCAAGAAGGCTGCGTACACCGGTAGCCGTGGCAGCAATTCAGCGACCCCGGCTTTCCAATGCGGCTGATCGAGTCCGGAGGCGTCCAGACCGCTCAGCGCAGGCGGGCAGAAAGGCCGCCCCAGTGTTTGCCAGAACGCCGAGCTTCCATCTGCGGCGTGTACGCCCCGCAGCCGAACGAATACCTGGCCAGTTGCCGGGGGCTTTGCCTCAGCGCGCAGATGCCGAAGCGCGCTTTCCAGCAGCGCTGCCGGTGCCGTGCCTACAGCGAGATCTGGCAGCGCTGCCAGTATTTCGAGCGCGCTCATCCCATGCACGTCGTGACCGAGTTGGAGTGTCTGCACCGCATGGAGGATCCCCAGATCTTCGCTGGCATGAACAGTTCGGCCCAGACGCCAGACCGGATACGCCTTGCGGGTGCCGAAGGCGGGCGTAAAAGTCCCTACCGCCACTATGCCTCCACCGCTGCTCACAACGAACAGCGTCGCTTCATCTGGTGGCAGAGCCGTCGGGTCCGCCGGAGCGGCCCAGGGCCCACGCAATTGCTCGAGCCACCAAGTCACGGGCAGACGCCAGCCTGACTGGTCGATCGCGTGCTCTTGCAGCAGGTCGAGAATTGCGTCCCGGTCTGTTGTCCGGGCGAAGCGGATCTGCAGCATCACTCGCCTCCTGTGGGTGTCGCGTTCAATGACGCGATTCGCAGTTCATCGCCTTCAACAATTTCGAGCAGCCCGCCGTCTTGCGCGCCGATGAGGAACACGCCGTCGCGAATCTGGCCGCGGACAATGCTTGATCGTGGGTTGGAAGTCGCTGTGTTCAGCGCAATGAAGAGCTCACCTGCCGGCTGGCCGAAGCGTACGGGCATGCGGCGGCTGCCACGCGGCGTGCGCAGGGTGTCAAGTCGAGCGTGGACTGTCGGTCCGCCATCGAACAGATCGACGTAGGTGTTTTCGTCAAAGCCCTCATCCATGAGGATCGAGAACGGCAGCTCGGCCGACGGGTGCAACTGGCCAATCGCCAAACGTGCTTGCTCTGGCAAGAGTGTCACGTAGATCGGTGCCTGTGGCATGAGTTCGGCGATGAACGACTTGCTGCGGCCGCCTGCGATGCGCTCGGCCTGTGCGTAGTCCATGTTGAAAAAGCGGCGACCGACCGCGTCCCAGAACGGGCAGTGTCCTGCGTCATCGCACAGTCCCGGGCTCTCCGCGGCAACGCGGTCGGCAAAGCGCTCTGGATGCTCGGCCATGTAGAGCAGGCGCGCACGCGAAAGCAGCTGCGGCCACGGGCTGCTTTCGAGATGGGGCTCGATATAGAACGATGTCAGCAGGCTGTAGCCGCTGAGGTCGTGGCACAGATGCAGCACGTGGATGCGGTTGGACAGATCCAGCGAGCGGGATGTATGCACCACGATCTCGTTGCGGTAGCTATAGAAGCGATCGTGAAAACCTGCGCTGGCCGTGATGCCGCTTACGCCCGCAACATGGCCGCTTGATATCTCTTCGAGCACGAAGAAATAGGTTTCTTCAGTCGGAGCATCCACATCCGAGTCGAATGAGTGGATTGATCTCCGAACCTTTTCGAGCAGGCGATCCGTGTCCTCTGGCAAAGACGTGACGCCAATCGCCGCCGCCCGCGCAATTCGTTCGATGTGGGGGAGATCCGACAGCCGGCTAGGCCGCAGGACATAGGTACTGGGTGATGTGCTCATGAGGACGTGCTTCCTGCCTGCCAGTAGGTCGATACGCGGCGGCTGCGTTCCTCGCGCGGTGTCATGCCGAAGTGCGCGCGATAGGTGCTGGAA
This sequence comes from Piscinibacterium candidicorallinum, assembly GCF_047549485.1. Classification (GTDB taxonomy): domain Bacteria; phylum Pseudomonadota; class Gammaproteobacteria; order Burkholderiales; family Burkholderiaceae_C; genus Piscinibacterium; species Piscinibacterium candidicorallinum. The sequence continues at coordinate 1,344,864 of NZ_CP180191.1, forward strand.
AAGTGCGGGCCGGAGGAAAAACCGCAGGCCAGTCCGACCTGCAGAATGGATTGCGAGCTTTCCTGGAGCAGCGTGCGGGCATGGGCCAGGCGCATTTCCAGGTAGTGCTTCGAGGGCAATGTGTCCAGGTGCTGCTTGAACAGGCGTTCCAGCTGCCGGCGCGACACACCTACCAGTCGCGCGATGTCATCGCCCGGCAGTGGTTCTTCAAAGTTGGCTTTCATGAGCGCCAAGGCTTCGGTCAGCTTGGGGTGCGTCGTCGTCCGGCCCAGCGGCCCAGAGCCGCCTGAGTCCGGTGCAGTCACCGCCACCGTGTCGGACGCAACGGCCCAGCGATTCAGGTACTCCGGTGCCCAGCGTTCGAGCGCCGCTCGACCAACGAGATCGGCAAGTGCTTTTGCGTCGACTTCGATCGCGTTGACCGGCGGGGCAGATGTCATTTCGCCGCGCAGGAAGAATCGAAGCTCCGCTGGGCGCGCCAGCCAGTCGAAAGCGGAACGACTTTCGGGGTCGACGACGCGGTCCGTTGCCGTGACGACGCGTACATCAGCATGTTCCGCTTCGTCCGAAAGGTTGGTGCGGAGCATGATGCCCTCGGCGGTCAGAACATCGGTTTGCAGCGCAGGCGCCGACAGCGCGAGCCTTGTCTCGACGGGCGCGGCGATGGCTTTCAGTGAGTGGTTCAGCCGTGCGAGCTGCGCGATGGGTTCGAGCGACTGTCCTGGCGCGACGAGGACGGCGATCCGGATCGTTCGCATCAGATGCTCGCACCCTGCGGTATTGCCATGCCTGTCTCGCGGGTGGCCTGCACCGGCGCAGCGGCTACTTCAGACCGCTGGAGAGAAACTGCTGCAGGCGCGGCGATTGCGGACGGGCCAGTACCTCGGAGGGATGGCCGGACTCCTCCACCATGCCCTTGTGCAGAAACAGGGTCTTGTTGGAAACCTCGCGCGCAAACTCCATCTCGTGTGTCACGATGATCATGGTTCGACCTTCCTCGGCCAGGCCGCGCATGACACGCAGGACCTCGCCCACCAGCTCAGGGTCCAGCGCAGAGGTCGGCTCGTCGAACAGCATGACTTCGGGCTGCATCGCGAGCGCACGGGCAATGGCCACCCGCTGCTGTTCACCGCCGGAAAGGTGGGCTGGATACAGATCCCGCCGGTGCCATACGCCGACGCGGTTCAGATAGGTTTCGGCGCGCTCGGTGGCCTCGGCCTTGCTCAGTCCCAGCACATGCATCGGCGCTTCGATCACGTTCTCCGTGACCGTCATGTGGGCCCACAGGTTGAAGTGCTGAAACACCATGGTGAGGCGGGCGCGCATCGCGGCCAGCTGGCGGCTGTCGGCTGCCTTCAGCGTGCCGTCGCGATCCGGCACCAGGCGGAGCGCCTCCCCATCCAGCTTGATCGATCCCTGGTTGGGCTGCTCGAGCAGGTTGATGCAGCGCAGGAAGGTGCTCTTACCCGAACCGCTGGCACCGATGAGCGTGAGCACATCACCGGACGCAGCCTGCAGGCTGACACCCTTCAAGACCTCCACGTCGCCGAATCGCTTGTGGATATCGCTGACTTCAAGCTTGATGGGCATCGTCGGGCTGCTGTTGAACAAAGGGTTGACGGCATCTGCGGGCAGTGCATCGAGCGGTTCGAGGCGGGCATTCATGGTCAGCCTAAGCACTGAGCAGTCGACCGTGGCGGAAGGGTACACGCCCGGCCACCTTGCAGACATTCGTTCCGGAGGTCACGAACGATCGGGCTTCGCGCGCATACATCACTCCAGATGTATGGCTCACGATGTCCGCGGTCTGCCCTGAAATAGGATCAATCACCTGCGCCACCACATCCTGTGCGCTGACGAGATCGCCAGGGTTCTTGATGAAGGCGAGTACGCCACTGATCGGTGCGGCGAGTGTGGCGCTGCCGGCAAGCGGAGTCGCGTCCGCAGCAAGTGGCGGCAGCGCAGCGGCTGCGCCGCGTACATGGCCTTCAAGGCGAAGAAACTCGATGATCTGCCGAGCATCTGAACGTGCGAGTTCCAGATTAATGTCGCGCGTTCCGCGCAGCTCGACGGTGACGGATGCGCAGCCCAGTGCGATCGGCGTCTCGGTGCCGAACGATTGTTGTAGGCGCCACCAGATCTGGCTGCACGCCTCGTCAAAGGGTGAGTCACCCGATTCCGTGGCGAGCAGCGTCGCCTTGGCCTGGAGCAGCCGGGCAAGCGGCTCGACACGAGGCCAAAGGGGCGTCAGGGTGTAAAGGTGCATCACCGCTTCGCTGTCGCAGTGCAGGTCGAGCACGATGTCCGCGTCAAACGCGAGCGAAAGCAGGGTCTTGCGCAAGCTCGCGAGTTCCGTGGCTGCGGGTACAAGCGCGAGCTCTGCGCGAATTGCCTCGCGAATCACGCGCGTGTTCGCCTGCTCATCGGCGCCGAGCAGGCCGGTGATGCGTGCCTTCACCGCTTCAAAGAGATCCGGGTAGTGCCTGTTGAAGTTCTCGCCGAGGCCAAAGTCAAAACGGCCGATCGGCGTGTGCAGCAGCATCTGGGACAGGCCCAGCGGATTGCTCACGGGCACGACCACGATCTCGCTGAGCAGCTCACCCGAAGATTCGAGGGCTGCCAGTTCCTTGCGCAGGCAGTGGGCGACAAGCATGCCCGGCAGCTCGTCTGCATGAAGGGAACCCTGGATGTACACCTTGCGGCCTGCATCTGCCGGCCCATAGTGATAACTGATGACCTCCCGGTGGGTGCCGGGTGTCTGGACGGGCAACCGATGTTGTTGGCTGATCATGATTTTCTGGGTTGCAGGTAGACAAGCCAGCGCTTCTCGATCTGGCGGAAGGCCAGCACCAGCACGCCGGTTACGGCCAGGTAGAACACGGCAGCCGTCAGAAACGCTTCGAACGGCAGGTAGAAGCGGCTGTTCATCTCGCGCGCGGCGCCGGTCAGATCCAGCAGCGTGACGACGCTCGCCAGCGAGGTGCCGTGCAGCATCATGATGACCTCGTTGCTGTACGCGGGGATCGAGCGGCGCAGCGCGGAAGGGATCACGATCCGGCGCAGCATCAGCGCACGCGACATGCCGCAGGCGCGTGCCGCCTCGATCTCGCCACGCGAGGTGTTGCGGATCGCTCCTGCAATGATCTCGGTCGTGTACGCACAGGTATTGATGCCAAAGGCCAGCACCGCGCAGAACCAGGCCGAGGACAGCCAGGGCCAGGCAAAGGAGTTGCGCACAAACTCGAACTGAGCCAGCCCGTAATAGATCAGGAACAGCTGTACCAGCATCGGTGTGCCGCGGATCACGTAGGTGAACGCCCGAACCGGCAGGTTGGCCAGACTGTCCGCTTGCGCACGCAGCACGGCCAGCGGCAAGGCAAACACCAGACCGATGGCCAGCGATGCCGCCAGCAGCTGAAGGGTGGTTCCCAGGCCATTCAAGTACTGAGGGAGGGACTCAACTATTGCGTCCCAGTTCATGCGCGAGCCTCCCGGACACCCCTGGAGAATCGGCGCTCCAGATGGCGGAAGACGAGACCGGAAAGGCTCGTGATTGCCAGATAGATCGCACCTGCGGCCAGATAGAACAGGAAGGGCTGCTTGGTTGCGCCAGCCGCCTGGGAGGCCTTGTGCATCATGTCAGTCAGCCCGATGACCGAAACGATGGCCGTGGATTTCACCAGCACCAGCCAGTTATTCGAAAACGCCGGCAGGGCAAGACGCACCATCTGCGGAAGGATGATCCGACGCAGTGTGTGCCAGCGCGACATACCGAAGGCGTGCGCGGCTTCCGCCTGGCCCGAGGGGATGGCCAGAATGGCACCGCGGAAGGTCTCGGTCAGGTAGGCACCGAAAATGAAGCCGATGGTGAGCACGCCGGCCACAAAGGGATTGATGTCGATGTAGCCGTCGTAACCCAGCCTCGCGGCCAGACTGTTGACCAGCACCTGGCCGCCAAAGAACACCAGCAGCATCAGGACCAGATCCGGTATGCCGCGGATCACTGTGGTGTAGGTGTTGGCCGACCAGCGCAGCGCACGTGAGCGTGACAGCTTGGCTGCCGCGCCCATCAGCCCGAGGATGCAGGCGATCGCCAGCGAGGACAGCGCCAGACCAATCGTGATCGTGGTGCCGGCCAGCAGGCTGGGCAGGTAGTCGAGCAGGGCGTCCATGCGAGAGCTGGGTCAGGCCTTATCTGGGTACTTACTTGGCAGGTGCGTCGCCGTAGATGTCGAAGTCGAAGTACTTCGCGGCGATCCTCTGGTACGTGCCATTTGCGCGCACGGCCTTGATGGCTGCGTTGACCTTGTCGCGCAAGGCGGCGTCCTGCTTGCGGAAGGCTGCGCCTACGCCGATGCCGAAGTACTTGGGATCGACCAGCAGTGGGCCATCGAACTGGAAGCCCTTGCCGGCCGGTGTCTTCAGGAAGCCGCGCTCTGCGGCCAGCCCGTCCACGACCAGCGCATCGACGCGGCCTGCGGTCAGGTCCAGGTAGGCGTCGTCCTGCTTGGCGTAGCGAACGATTTCGCTTTGCTTGAACACGTCCGTGACGAAGCGATCATTGATCGTTGCGCGCTGCACGCCGATCTTGCGGCCCTTCATGCCCTCGGTCGTGAACTGGAACTTCGTACCGGCCTTGACCACGAAGCGGTTGGGCGTCTTGTAGTACTTGTCGGAGAAATCCACCGATCTGCGGCGTTCCTCGGTGATCGACATGGACGCCATGATCATGTCGAACTTTCGAGCCTGCAGCGCAGGGATCATGCCGTCGAAGTCCTGTTGCACCAGCGTGCATTGCGCTTTCATTTCCGCGCACAGGGCATTGGCCAGTTCGATCTCGAAGCCGATCAGCTTGCCATCCGGGCCTACCTGCGAGAACGGAGGGTAGGAACCTTCCACGCCGATGCGGATGCGGGTCCAGTCGTTGGCCAGTGCTGCGGTGGATGCAGCGGCCAGCAGGCTGGCGAGGGTCAGGCGCTGCAGCAGGGTCTTGATCATCTTCGGTACTCCAGAGTCTTGTGCCCGAATGCAATGGGCGAGTGTTCAGTTCAGCGCTTGGCCGGTGCCGAACCGGCGCCCGGCGCTGCAAGCGGAGTGTAGAGAGGCCGATTCATGCGGACGGGGGTCACGTCAAGCAGCATGTTGGCGACGGTGTAGTCCTCGCCGCCGAAGCTGCCGGTGAACCAGCCGATCGTGTCTGCGCCCTTGTACAGACGGAACTCGAAGCCGAGGTCCGGCTTGCTGTCGGTGGCCGCCGGCGCGCCGCTGTAGGCCAGACCAAAAGCCTCACGTTGCTTGTTGTCCAGCAGGTTGCCCATCGCGTTGACGATGATGCTGTCGCCCAGCATGTCGGGCCAGTAAGCGTCTGTGCTGAAGTAGGGCTTGAAGTCGGCCGCATTCGGATCGATGCGCAGGTCCTTGAGCTTTTGCGGCGACGGCGTGATCGCGCGCTTGCTCAGGTCGTAGCGGTCGCCGCGATCCAGGTAGGTCAGGCGCGCGCCACGGATGTTGAACTCAGCCACGGCTGCATTGCGGGTGGCTTGCGAAAGGTCGACGAGCAATGCCCCCTTGGTGCCGATCACCTCGATCTGGCTGCCTCGGATGATGGCGGCAGAGTCTTCATCGACACCGATGCCCCACGTGTAGCCCTTGGCCTGCATCAGCGGCAGCATGCGCCCGAAGCGGCCGCGCTTGAGGAAGTGCTGATCTACAAACAGTGCATCGCCCACGAAACCCAGGCCGCGGTCGATCTCCTTGCCCTCGCGCATGCCGTGCTTCATCACGTTGAGCACGTCCTGCGCGTCGCGGAACATGGTGGTGGACATGATGGCGGCACCGGCGCTGGACCCGGCCACCACGCCGCCAGCCCGATACACATCCCATACGGCCTGGAGCAGGGGCGTGGGCTTTCCGCCGGGCTGCAGGGTGTCGGCGATGCGTTCCTGCGCACCCCCGGTGAAGTAGACGCCGCGCGCAGCGCGCACCTTAGCGATCAGTGCGGGGTCTTCCACGGCCTTCTTCAGGTCCACATCCTTGAGCCGCGGCGCCACAGGAATGTGCTCGGCCACCGCGCCATGCTTTTGCAGAGCTGCGATCGTCAGTTCAGCCGATCGGTTCGGGTTGCCCGCGGCCGTCGCAAACACCACGAAGCGCGCACCCTTGCCGCCTGCGAGCTGCACAAGGCGCGCCCACACCGCGTCGTTGTCATACTTGAGTGCGCCACCGATCGGTACGGCGTAGCCCAGGGTCTGAGCTGGCGTGCTCGCCGGCGCCTGAGCAGCGGCCACAGCCACGCTCAAGCTCAGGCTCAAGCCGATCAGGAGTCGGTGTATCAGGCGCGGACGCAACATTCAAAGCTTCCTTGTCGATGCTTCAGGGTCGATCGCTGTGCAGGGGCTGCACTCATTTGGGTGCACGCACCATCAGAGTGCAGCGTGAATACCGGTGTGTGCATTTGAACAAGAGCCGCTGCGCTCGTGGGGGCTTGCATGACCGAACACCGCTTGTGTGAAAGTCGATGTCGCAATCCCATAAGGTGCGCCGATGTGTCTGCAACACGCCCTTTCAGCTTTGCGACCGACACTTTCAGCTTTGCGACTTTCCACCCGGCGACCCATCCGGAAGCGACGAACGCGTCGATAGACTGAATCTGTCCGCATTCGGTGTGTCGCATCTTGGAGACCGCACTCTTCACCGAATCGCGTTCAACCGCCCAGGGGGAACCAGCATGTCATTGAACGCCGGCGCGTCGCGCCGCTTGATCTCGAATACTCACTCGGACGCCGCACCCGTGCTGCGTCCTGTCGCGTTTGCGGTGGCCTTTGCCTTCGTGGCGGGTGCCGCTGTGGCGCAAACCCAGCCGGCCAACCCGGATACGCAGCAACCCACGCAGGTGCAGCGCGTGGAGATCACCGGCTCGAGCATCAAGCGTCTCGAGGGGGAAACTGCACTGCCGGTTCAGATCATCACCAAGGCAGACATCGAGAAGAGCGGTGCTACCACCGCGGCCGAACTCCTGACCAAGGTGTCCGCATCGGCTGCCCAGCTGACTGACGGTGCCAGCTTTTCCGACATCGCCGGCCAGCGCGGCTTCAACGGCGCCAACCTTCGCGGCATCGGTGTGTCGTCCACGCTCGTGCTGCTCAACGGCCGCCGTCTGGCCAACTTCGCCTCGCCTGGTGGCAACAGTGGCGTGGACCTGAATGCCATTCCAGCCGCCGCCATCGAGCGCGTGGACGTGCTGAAGGATGGCGCCTCGGCCATCTACGGCACGGATGCCATCGGCGGCGTGATCAACTTCATCACCCGGCGCGACTATCAGGGCGGCGATTTTTCGCTGTACCGCTTCGACACGCAGCACGGCGGCGCCGCCAAGACGATCGCGACCGGTTCGATCGGCTTCGGCGACATTGCCAAGGACCGCTACAACGTCTTCGCCACCCTGGACTACCAAGACAGTGAGGCGCTGCGCTCCACCCAGCGCGACTGGATCGGCTCGGTCTATGACGAGGCCCTCGGCCTTGATGTGGGCAGCTCCAACACATTCCCGGCCAACGTGCGCCGCCTGAACAGCGCCGGCCGCCCGACGGGCAGCCGCCTGAACCCGTCAGCGCCGAACTGCAACCCGCCCGCCACGATCTACTCGCCTGGCAGCTTCGTAGGCTCCAGCGCCTGTCTGTATGACTACATGCAGGACACCGAGATCTACCCGGCCAGCAAGCGCCTGTCCCTGATCACGCGCGGCACGTTTGCGGTGACCGACGAGCATCAGGTCTTCGCGGAGTATCTCTACAGCGACACCAAGACCAACTACCGCATCAGCCCGCTGACCATCACAGACCTGAACTACCCTGCGGCCGGACGCTACTACCCGACCTCGCTGGGCGTGACAGGCCCGCTGCGCGTGAACATGCGTCTGTCTGAGGCTGGCGGTCGTACCAACGACGTGGACGCCAACGCACAGCGCCTGATCGTCGGCGCCAAGGGCGTCCTCGCCGGCTGGGACTACGACACTGCCATCAACCGCAGCGAGAACACCGTCACCGACGCGTACGTGAACGGCTACGTGCGCCGCACCGACTTCAACAACGCTTTTGCCACGGGCAACATCAACCCCTTCGGCCCGAGCGATGCCGCCGGTCTGGCCCTGCTCAACAGCACCAAGATCCGCGACGACGCCCGCAAGTCCAAGGGCGTGACCGACAGCTTCGACGTCAAGCTCTCGCGCCCGATCTTCCAGTTGGCTGGGGGCGAGGCCGCGATTGCCCTGGGTGCGGAATACCGCCGCGAGTCACTGGACTTCACGCCCTCGGCCCTGCTGGCTGCCGGCGAGATCCGCGGCGACGGCCCGGCCACACCGCTGTCGGCCAGCCGCAAGATCACGGCCGGCTATGCCGAGCTGAGCCTGCCGTTCACCAAGCAGCTGGAAGCGCAAGTCGCCCTGCGTGGCGACCGCTACAACGACGTGGGCAACACGACCAACCCCAAACTGGGCCTGCGCTATTCGCCCACCAAGCAGTTCCTGCTGCGCACCAGTTACGGCACGGGCTTCCGCGCGCCTTCGCTGTCGGACCTCTACGCTCCGCCGCGCCTGGGTCAGACCAACGGCATCTATGACGACCCCCTGGGTTGCGCCGCTGCCCGCGGCACGGCGTTTGCGGCCGACTATTGCGGCCTGCAGCCGGACAAGCTCACCGGCGGCAACAAGAACCTCAAGCCCGAGGAGAGCAAGCAGTTCTCCGCCGGCTTCGTGTTCGAGCCCGCCCGCGTCATGACCATGAGCGTGGACTACTGGCGCATCGAGAAGACCAACGTGATCAGCGCCCCCGAAGGCGTGCTGTTCAGCGATCCCGTGCGCTTCTCGCAGTTCATCATCCGCGACACCGCCCCCTCGCCGATCCCCGGCATTCCCTCGCCGATCGTGTCCGTCGACTCCAGCCTGAAGAACTTCGCTGCGCTCAAGACCGACGGTTGGGATCTCGGTGTGGATGTGCGCCTGCCCAGGTCGGACTACGGCCGCGTGAGCCTGGGCTTCAACGGCACCTACGTCAACAACTACAAGACGCAGGAGGGCGCCGGCGCCCGCTACATCACCGCCGTGGGCCGCTTTGCCAATGACCAGGTCGTGCAGCGCTGGCGCCACACCGCCACGGTCAACTACGACTTCGGCGACCTGGGCCTGACCCTGCAGCAGACCTACTACAGCAACTACTACGACCAGAATCTGGACGGCGCCGGCCGCGTGCGCAAGATCGGTGCGTACGAGCTGTTCGATCTGGCAGGTTCGTATCAGGTCAGCAAGCAGCTCAAGGTTCGGGCAGGCATCAAGAACCTGCTTGACAAGAATCCGCCGCGTTCCAACCAGGTCTATTACTTCCTGGCCAGCTACGACCCCAGCTACACCGACCCGCGCGGCCGCAGCTTCTACGCCTCGGTGGCGTACAGCTTCCGCTAAACCGCGAAGTCATTCCCCGCAGGCCCGACCGTCTCGGCCTGCTTGTCCCGAGCCCGCAGCATCGCTGCGGGCTTTTTTTGTTCTCTAGTTTCAATGATTTGTTGAATATCATTGATTTTGGTCTTCACTTATCAATAGAATATTGAAAGTATCTTTGCCCCGGTTTCCGCATGTGTGGTGCGGATTCCCGGCTGATTCTGGGTGTCCACGAACAGCGCGCATCTCACGAATCCGCTTCTTCCGGCGTCCACCCCTGCGACCCGGTCCTTCGGTCGGCCCGCCTGTCCTCCGGCACACAGCCCGAATCGCCCGGCGCCCGCTAGCAGTCGCCTACACTCGCGGGTTGCATCGGCAGCAGGTGCGGCGCGCGCCGCGCCCGAGCTGACGGCCCCGCTGCACACGCTTTTCACGGCCGAGCCCATTTCGACCCCATTCGACCCCTCCGCAGAATCCGCTGCGACCACTGTCGAGACGAACGATTCTGCGAGCCCAATGAGTACGACCCCAGAGATTTCCGACACCCCCGAGTCCGCCGCTCCGGCGCAGACGCCTGCTCCCGCTGCCGCCAGCCCGGAAGTGCTGTTCCGCGACTTCGGGCTCGACACGCGCATCCAGGCCGCCATCGACGCGATCGGCTACCTGCGCCCCACGCCGATCCAAGCCCAGGCCATTCCGCTCGTGCTTGCAGGGCGCGACGTGATGGGCGCCGCGCAAACCGGCACCGGCAAGACGGCAGCCTTCACGCTGCCGATCCTGCAGCAGCTCGTCGCGCATGAGAGCACCAGCACCTCGCCGGCGCGGCACCCAGTGCGCGCACTGATCCTCGCGCCCACGCGCGAGCTGGCGGACCAGATCTCGGTCAACGTCACTCAATACGCCGCCAAGACTGCACTGCGCTCGACCGTGGTGTTCGGCGGCGTGGACATGAACCCGCAGACCGACGCCCTGCGCCGCGGTGTGGAAATCCTCATCGCCACCCCCGGCCGCCTGCTGGACCATGTGCAGAGCAAGAACGTGGCGCTCGGCCAGGTCAGCATCCTGGTGCTGGACGAAGCCGACCGCATGCTGGACATGGGTTTTTTGCCCGACCTGCAGCGCATCGTGAATCTGTTGCCCAAGCAGCGCCAGACGCTGCTGTTCTCCGCCACCTTCTCGCCGGAAATTCGCAAGCTGGCCGCCAGCTTCCAGAAGAACCCGGTCACGGTGGAAGTGGCGCGCCAGAACGCCACGGCCACCAACATCACCCAGCGCATCTACGCGGTGAGTGAAGACGACAAGCGCAGCTGCCTCGTGGATCTGCTGCGCGCAGAAGACCCGCGCCAGGTCATCGTCTTCTCCAACAGCAAGCTGGAAACCGGCCGGCTGGCCCGCTTTCTGGAGAAGGAAGGCTTCGCGGCCGACGCCATCCATGGCGACAAGTCGCAGAACGAGCGGCTCGCGGCGCTGCAGGCCTTCAAGGACGGCAAGGTCGAGGTGCTCGTGGCCACCGACGTGGCCGCCCGGGGCCTGGACATTGCCGAGCTGCCCTGCGTCATCAACTTCGACGTGCCCTTCAACCCGGAAGACTATGTGCACCGCATCGGCCGCACCGGCCGAGCCGGCATGCACGGCCGCGCGCTCACACTCGTCACCCCGGGCGACTCACGCAACTTCGCGCAGATCGAAAAGCTCATCAATCGCTCCGTGGAAGTGGCCACCTGGACGCCGTCGCGCCCGCGCCGCCCGCGCGAGGAGGGTTTCGGCGAGCGCAGCGACCGTGGCGAACGCTACGGCCGTGACCGTGACGGTGGACGCGAGGGTGGAAGAGACAGTGGGCGCAGCCGTGGCGAGGGCTCCGGCGGCCGCAGCAGCTACACGCCGCGCCCTGCAGCCTTGGACCCCTTCTTCACCCAGCCCTACGAGCCCAGCGCGCCCGTGGACGGCAGCGCGGCCGGCACGCCGGCGGCCTCCGGTACCAAACCTGGCGCGCCGCGCGTGCGCCGCCCTGTGGCCGCACTGCTCGGCGGCCGCAAGAGCTGATCGACGCGGCGCGGCGTAGCCGCGCTTTGGCGGCGCATCTCAGTGGCAGGTCACTGGCATGAGATGCAGCGCCGAATTCCGGTGTGCAATTCGGCCCGAGATCCGCACGGAGCATGCGGAAAGCCGCTACTTCTGATCTTCAAGTCATTGTTGAAAAGACTGCATCTTTGCATGTCATTTTCAAATGTTCTTCGGGAATCTCACTGACTTGAGTGGGATCTTGCGGCATCGCGCGTTAGCGTGAGATGCATCATTCGGCTGGAACCTCAAAAACACGCCGAGATCCGCGCTCCATATGCGGAAACTGGCGGATCGACATTCTCAAACTGGGTTGATCAATGAGGCCATTCTGGCGTCACTTCTCAATCGAACGTTGAAAATCACAGCCACTGCGCGGCCCAGACGGCTGTCGTTTGGCTCAACAGCTCGCTGGCGGTCGGGCCCGGCTGTTCGCCCAGCCCCAAGTGCCGAGCAGCCTCGCGCAGCACCGCGGCTGCGTTGCGGGTGTCTACCGCCGCGGCGCCCGTCTGCTTGCTGAGCTTCTGCCCATCGGCCGCCAGCACGACCGGCACGTGCAAGTAGCGCGGCACGGGCAGGCCCAGCTGCGTCGCCAGCCAGATCTGCCGCGGCGTCACCGCCAGCAGGTCGGCACCGCGCACTACGTCGGTCACACCGGTGGCAGCGTCGTCTACCACGCAGGCCAGGTGGTAGCTGTACGGGCCGTCTGCGCGCTTGAGCACGAAATCGCCGCAGGTCTCGGCTAGATGCTCGGTCTGTTGACCCGCCGCACGGTCGGTGAGCCGCACCACGGCGTCGCCCACCCGTGCGCGCCAGGCGCGCGGCTCCCGGCCCCCCGTGCCTTGGCGACAGGTGCCTGGATAGACCAGCTCGCCGCTCGCACCTACCCGCGCGCCGGACTCCGCCAGCGTCTTGCGGCTGCAGGCGCAGCCAAAGGTGTGGCCTGCGGCTTCAAGCTGCGCAAAGGCAGCGGCATAGGCGGCTGTGCGGGCTTGCTGGTACGTCACCTCGCCATCGGGCCGCAGCTGCAGGGCATCCAGCTGCGCGAGGATGGTGCGGGTATGCGCCGGATCGCATCGCTGCGTGTCCAGATCGTCGATGCGTACCAGCCAGCGGCCGCCGTGGGCGCGGGCATCCAGCCAGCTGGCCAGCGCCGCCACGATGGAGCCGGCATGCAGCGGCCCGGTGGGCGAGGGCGCAAAGCGGCCGACGTAGCCCATGCGTGCGCGCTCTCAGGCGGCCGGCGCCTTGGGGGCGCGCGCGCCGAAGATCGCCGAGCCCACGCGCACGATCGTCGCGCCTTCGGCCACGGCGTCCTCCAGGTCGTCGCTCATGCCCATGGAGAGCGTGTCGACGGCGAGCCCGGCCGCGTTCAGCTGGGCCAGAAGCGCCGCAAGGGCCTTGAACGGCGCGCGGCGCTGCTCGGTCGGGCGCGCCGGGTCGGGAATACACATCAGCCCGCGCAACTGCACGCGGGGCAGGGCGGCCACGGCCTGCGCCAGCGCCAGTACCTCCCCCGGTGCGCAGCCGCTCTTGGTGGCTTCGCCGTCCACGTTCACCTGGATCAGCAGCTGCAGCGGCGCGAGGTCCGCCGGGCGCTGCTCGGACAGGCGCTGGGCGATCTTCAGACGGTCCACGCTGTGCACCCAGTCAAAGTGCTCGGCCACGGGGCGGGTCTTGTTGCTCTGCAGCGGGCCGATGAAGTGCCATTCCAGCCCCGGCAAGCCCTGCGCGGAGCCCATTGCGGCAAGTTCGGCAATCTTTTCCACGCCTTCCTGCACATAGTTCTCGCCAAAGGCCCGTTGCCCGGCGGCCACAGCCTGGGCCACCGCCTCTGCGCCGAAGGTCTTGCTCACGGCCAGCAGGCGCACGCTGCCCGGCGCCCGGCCCGCCCGTGTTGCTGCGCCTTCAATGCGTTGCCCTACTGCAAACAGGCGCTGTTGCAACTCTTTAGAAGTCAAGCAGATAATCCAGATGCTTAAAGTGCTTTGTGAGCTTCATCCTCGCTCACTTCGTCACATATCCCATGCGGTGCACGGCCCGACGTTCATGATGCGGGCGGCAATCGCGCTTAATCTGCGGTGAGCTACGCACGGCACACAGCCGCTGCAGCGCTCAATCGCCAAGAGGCTGGTCGCAACGCCTGACAGAGGGATCAGGCAGGTGCTGCACCCCAGCGGAGAATTGTATGGATATCACCGAACTGCTGGCCTTCTCGGTCAAGAACAAGGCCTCCGACCTGCACCTGTCCGCCGGCCTGCCGCCCATGATCCGCGTGCACGGCGACGTGCGGCGCATCAACCTGCCGGCACTCACGCACGAGGACGTGCATCGCATGATCTATGACATCATGAACGATGCCCAGCGCAAGCAGTACGAGGAGATCTTCGAGTGCGACTTCTCGTTCTCGATCCCCGGCCTCGCGCGTTTCCGCGTCAATGCCTTCGTGCAGAACCGCGGTGCGGGCGCGGTGTTCCGGACGATTCCGTCCAAGGTACTCACGCTGCAGGATCTGAATGCACCACGCATCTTCCAGGACATGTCGATGCAGCCGCGCGGCATCGTGCTGGTGACTGGCCCCACGGGTTCGGGCAAGTCCACCACCCTGGCCGCGATGGTCAACCACATCAACGACAACATCTTCGGCCACATCCTCACCGTCGAAGACCCGATCGAATTCGTGCACGAGAGCAAGAAGTGCCTCATCAACCAGCGTGAGGTCGGCCCTCACACCCTGTCGTTCAACAACTCTCTGCGCTCCGCGCTGCGCGAAGACCCTGACGTGATTCTGGTGGGTGAGTTGCGCGACCTCGAGACCATCCGCCTGGCACTCACCGCCGCGGAAACCGGCCACCTGGTGTTTGGCACCCTGCACACGTCCTCGGCCGCCAAGACCATCGACCGCATCATTGACGTGTTCCCCGCCGCGGAAAAAGACATGGTCCGCGCCATGCTCTCCGAATCCCTGCGCGCGGTGATCTCGCAGAGCCTGCTCAAGACCAAGGACGGCTCGGGTCGCGTGGCCGCGCACGAGATCATGATCGGCACGCCCGCCATCCGCAACCTCATCCGCGAGGCCAAGGTCGCGCAGATGTACTCCATGATCCAGGCCGGCCAGCAGTTCGGCATGCAGACCCTGGACCAGTGCCTGCTCGACCTCGTGCGCCGTAACGTGGTCAGCGCCGAGGAAGCACGCGTCTACGCCCAGAACAAGGAAAACTTCGGCTGAGCCCCTCGCTCCCGGACACGCGCTCGGGCGCGCGCAGCACGCGCACCTGAGCCCCCCACTCTCTTTGCAGTACTGGACCGCACATGGAACGCGATCAGGCCACCAAGTTCATGCACGACCTGCTGAAGCTCATGCTTCAGAAGCGTGGCTCGGACCTCTTCATCACCGCTGCCTTTCCGCCGGCCTTCAAGATCGACGGCCGCGTGGTGCCCGTTTCGAATCAGGCGCTGACGCATGTGCACACCGCCGAACTGGCGCGCGCCATCATGAACGACAAGCAGGCCGCCGAGTTCGAGAACAAGATGGAGTGCAACTTCGCCATCAACCCCTCGGGTATCGGCCGCTTCCGCTGCAATGCATTTGTGCAGCAGGGCATGGTGGGCATGGTGCTGCGGACGATTCCGGCCAATATTCCCACCGTGGAAGGCATGGGTCTGCCGCCGCAACTCAAGGACATCGTGATGGCCAAGCGCGGCATCGTGCTGCTTGTGGGCGCGACAGGTTCGGGCAAGTCCACCTCGATGGCGGCCATGCTGCGGCATCGCAACGAAACCACCCACGGCCACATCATCACGATCGAAGACCCCATCGAGTTCGTGCACCCGCATGCCAACTGCATCATTTCGCAGCGCGAAGTCGGCGTGGACACGGAGTCCTGGGAGGCCGCACTGAAGAACGCCCTGCGTCAGGCGCCCGATGTGGTTCAGATCGGCGAAATCCGCGACAAGGACACGATGGAGAACGCCATCGTCTTTGCCGAAACCGGCCACCTCTGCATGGCCACGCTGCACGCCAACAACTCCAACCAGGCCATCGACCGGATCATCAACTTCTTCCCGGAAGAAAAGCGCCAGCAGCTGCTGATGGACCTGTCACTGAACCTGCGCGCCATGATCTCCCAGCGCCTGATCCCGCTGAAGGACTCCAAGGGCCGCGCCGCCGCCTGCGAGATCCTGATCAACTCGCCGCTCATCTCAGACATGATCTTCAAGGGCGAGGTCGGCGAGATCAAGGACGTGATGAAGCGTTCGCGCGAACTGGGCATGCAGACTTTCGACCAGCACCTTTTCGATCTCTTCGAAGACGGCAAGATCAGCTACGAAGATGCGCTGCGCAACGCCGATAGCGTCAACGACCTGCGTCTGCGCATCAAGCTCGAATCCAAACTCGCGCAGCGCGACCCCTCGCTCGGCGTGGGCCACCTCTCGATTGTCTGAGCATCAGAACAAGACCCATGAGCACCGCATTCGATTTCTCAGCCAAGCTGCTCGACGGCAGCCCCTCGGACCTCGCCCAGTACCGCGGCAAGGTGCTGCTCGTCGTGAACACCGCGAGCAAGTGCGGCTTCACTCCGCAGTACAAGGGCCTGCAGGAACTGCACGACAAGTACAAGGACCGTGGACTGGTCGTGCTTGGATTTCCCTGCGACCAGTTTGGCCATCAGGAGCCGGGGGGCGCCGACGAAATCGCAAACTTCTGCGAGCGCAACTATGGGGTCAGCTTCCCGATGTTCGAGAAGATCGAGGTCAACGGCGGCAATGCCCATCCGCTTTTCAGCTTCCTGAAAAAGTCTGCGCCCGGTCTGCTCGGCAGTGAAGGCATCAAGTGGAACTTCACCAAGTTTCTGGTCGATCGCGAAGGCGCCGTGAAGGAGCGCTATGCCCCGACCACCGAGCCCGCCGCCATCGCAAAGGACATTGAGGCCCTGCTCTAAATCCGCCGGGCTGCACTGCTCGGCACACCTACTCGTTTGTGCGCTGCGTCGATATGCGATATAGTCTTTGTCTCGACGCGAGGTGGAGCAGTCTGGTAGCTCGTTGGGCTCATAACCCAAAGGTCGTAGGTTCAAATCCTGCCCTCGCAACCACATTCAGATCGGCGCATGGCTAGTACGGGCGTCAATCACGAGGGCCCGCGATGCGCGGGCCTTTTGCCATGTTCTTCTCCCGCCATGCGTCGCGCGCAAGCGCACCGGGCGGGCGACACAGGGCTCAGGGAATCGATGCGTTATGGCCCGCGAGTGCGTAGCACCGCCGGCACAGCACGGCCGGACGATGCTTGAAGCCCGGGCCCGCCGTCTCCGGGATGACTCACAAACATGCTCTCTGGTGCGCTGACCAGGCGTGCCGCAATTCATGACGACACTGCACGCCAAGACCGTCATCGAGACGGCGCTGCTGGTTGCCCAGCAGCCCATGCCCATCTCCGAGCTGCGCAAGCTGTTCGATGACGAGATCGGCGCGGACACGGTCCGCTTTGTGCTTGAGGAACTGCGCCAGGAGTGGTCCGGGCGTGGCGTGGAGTTGATCGGATTGGCCAGCGGCTGGCGTTTTCAGACGCGGCCCGAGATGCGCGAGTATCTCGACCGGCTCAATCCTGAACGTGCGCCGCGCTACTCGCGAGCGGTGCTTGAGACCCTCGCGATCATCGCCTACCGCCAGCCGGTGACGCGCGGTGACATCGAGGACATTCGCGGCGTGACCGTGGCAGCCACTGTCGTCAAGACCCTAGAAGATCGCGGCTGGATTGAGACGATCGGTCACCGCGATACACCCGGCCGCCCGGCATTGTTTGGCACGACCAAGCTGTTCCTCGATGACCTCGGTCTGGCTTCATTGAGCGAACTGCCGGCATTGGGTGATGACGGGTCCGTCCCGGCCCTGCCCATGCCAGGCCAGCAGATGATCGATTTCGACGGGCCCGCGGTCGTTGTTGCGGGTGATCCGGGCGCCGAAGCCGACGCGGTAGTGGACCTGGCGCCTCATGGCGATGAGGCGGGCGAAGCATCCGGCACTGCGCATGCAGCGGGCGATGAAGCGCCGGCGAAGCTAGCCGAGCCTTTGATCGATTCCACGATCGCGCAAGCCGGGGTCACCGCACAAGTTCCGGAGTCTGTCGCCCCGGATGCCGCCCCTGATACGCAAGCAGGTCTGAGTGAGTCTGCGGCGTCGACGCCGCCCCAGGAAGAACGCCCATGAGCGATAACGATCCGCAGATCAAGAATCCGTCGCAGGCTGCCGAGAGCGGCCCCGCTAACCAAGCTGAAGGCGCGCAACCCGGTGAAGGCGGCGGCGCGCGCCGGCGACATCGGAGCCGACGCGGCGGCAAGCGTGGTCGTGGCGATCGCGATGCACGCCCACCGCATCAAGGCGCAGACGGCAACGCGCAGGCGGGCGTGTCTGACGAGGGTGACCCGCCACCTGCCGCCGCAGGTCGCGCTTTCGATGCAATCGTCAACAAGGGCGCGCTCAATCCGGAGGATGCGCCCAAGCTGCACAAGGTGCTGGCTGATGCCGGCATCGGCTCGCGCCGAGAGATGGAGGAACTGATCCTCGCCGGACGCATTTCGGTGAATGGTGAGCCCGCCCACATCGGCCAGCGCGTTCTACCATCCGACACGATCCGCATCAATGGCAAGCAGATCATGCGCAAGGACCTCACGCGACCGCCGCGCGTCGTCCTGTATCACAAGCCTGCAGGCGAAATTGTTTCGCATGATGATCCGAACAAGCGCCCGCGGGTCTTTGACGTGCTGCCGCGTGTGAAGACTGGCAAGTGGATGTCCGTCGGCCGGCTGGACTTCAACACCGAAGGTCTCCTCGTATTCACCAACTCCGGCGAGATCGTCAACCGTCTGGCGCATCCCCGCTTCGGTCTTGAGCGCGAGTATGCGGTGCGCTTTCTCGGCGAGATGACCGAGGAGCAGCGCAACCAGCTGCTCACCGGCGTGCAACTCGATGATGGTCCGGCCAAGTTCGCAAGCATCGAAAGTGCAGGCGGCGAGGGCGCGAACCAATGGGCTCGTGTCGTCATCAGCGAAGGGCGAAATCGTGAGGTGCGCCGCATGTTCGACGCGGTGAACCTGCCGGTCAGCCGGCTGATCCGCATTCGCTTTGGCGGCTTTGTGCTGCCACCGCGTCTGAAGCGCGGACAGTGGATGGAGCTGGACGCGGACACCTGCCGTGCACTGCAGTCCGAGCTGGGCCTCGGCCCGAAGCCGAAAGCGGAGCCCGACGAAGAGGACGGCAACCGCATGGATTACCAGCCACCCAAGCCGCGCGGTCGCCGTGAGAAGTTTCTGGCGACGCACAACGAGGCGGGCCACGTCATGCTGACGAGCCATGCCCTGAACATCAACCCGGACGCCTGGATGAGCGGCATGGGCCAGCCCGGCGCTGCTCCCGGCGGGCGTAATCGGCCTGCGGGCGCGAAGCCTGGCGGCGGTGGCAAGCCCGGCCGGCCAGGCAAGAAGACCGGCGGCAATCGGCCCCAGGGCAATGGCGCAACCCGCCGCGGGCCGCAGCCCGGCAAGAAGGCTGCGGCCGTGGACGGCGCCGCGCCCCAGCAGCAGCCCAAGTCGCGCAATCGTCGCCGTGGTGGCCGCCGTGGCGGCAAGGGCGGCGCCGGCGGTTCGGGTCCGCCCGCGCCTGCGGAGGGCTGAGTCGCGTCCGGCGCCCGCCGCAGCGCATCAATTTGCGGTGGCGCTTTGAGCTTCTACGCGGAATTCCTTATAATTCAAAGGATTAGCTACTGCTGATGGCTCAGTTGGCTGTTCGGGCGCGATTTGCGCCTGATGCAGTCGGCGTAGAAGCCGCCTGAAATTGGGCCTTCCGGCCCATTTTTTTTTCTGGCGCGCGTTTTGATGTTGCAGCAGTGCCGAGTGGATATCGATGGCCGACCTGACCCAACTTGTTGAATCGACGATTGCGCCGATGGGCTATGAGCTCGTGGATGCCGAACGCGCCGGCCGCGGACTGCTGCGCATCACGATCGATCGCGCAGACGGCAGTGGCGAACGGATCAGGATTGAAGACTGCGAGCGCGTCAGCCGGCAGTTGACCAATGTATTCATGGTCGAAGGCATCGACTACGCGCGTCTGGAAGTCGGTTCGGCCGGCGTGGATCGTCCGCTGAAGAAGCTGGCTGACTTTGTGCGGTTTGCTGGCGAAAACGCTGTGCTGAAGCTGCGCGTGCCGCTGGCAGGTCGAAAGAATTTCGAAGGTGTGCTGCAGACTCCCGAAGGTGAAGGACCAGACGCGAAGCTGGCGCTGGTCTTCAAGGGCAAGGATGGCACCGAGCAGGTTTTGGATTTTGTTCTGTCGGACATTGAGCGTGCGAACCTCAACCCGGCGCTCGATTTTGGGAAGGGCAGGAAATGAATCGTGAAGTGCTGATGCTCGTGGACGCACTGGCGCGCGAGAAGAATGTCAGCAAGGAAGTGGTCTTCGGTGCCCTGGAGACCGCCCTGGCTTCGGCGACCAAGAAGCGCTTTACCGATCCCGAGGTGGATGTGCGCGTCTCGATCGACCGGGATTCCGGCGAGTTTGATGCCTTCCGCCGCTGGCAGGTTGTGGCCGACGACGCCGTCGAGAATCCCTCGGCGCAGATGGCACTGTCCGAAGCGCGGTCGCAGCTGCCCGAGATCGATCTTGACGATCACGTCGAAGAGCAGCTCGATGACGTCGAGTTCGGCCGCATTGGCGCCCAGGCTGCCAAGCAGGTGATCCTGCAGCGCATTCGCGACGCCGAGAAGGAACAGATCCTCAACGACTTCCTCGAGCGCGGCGAAAAGATCGTCACTGGCATGGTCAAGCGCATGGACCGTGGTGACGCGATTGTCGAAATCGGCAAGGTCGAGGCGCGGCTGCGCCGCGATCAGACGATCCCCAAGGAGAATCTGCGCATTGGGGACCGCGTGCGTGCCTACATCGGCAAAGTGGACCGCACCGCGCGCGGCCAGCAGGTCGAACTGTCGCGCACCGCTCCGGAATTCATCATTGAGCTGTTCCGCCTCGAGGTGCCCGAGATGGAGCAGGGCCTGCTGCAGATAAAGTCTGCGGCCCGCGATCCGGGCGTTCGCGCCAAGA
Organism: Piscinibacterium candidicorallinum; assembly: GCF_047549485.1. Lineage (GTDB taxonomy): Bacteria > Pseudomonadota > Gammaproteobacteria > Burkholderiales > Burkholderiaceae_C > Piscinibacterium > Piscinibacterium candidicorallinum. The sequence continues at coordinate 1,365,451 of NZ_CP180191.1, forward strand.
TCGCCGTGACCACGAGCGACCGTCGCATCGACCCTATCGGCACCTGCGTAGGTGTACGTGGTTCTCGCGTGCAGGCGGTCACGGGTGAGCTGGGCGGCGAGCGTGTGGATATCGTGCTGTGGAGCGAAGATCCGGCCCAGTTCGTGATCGGTGCCCTGGCTCCTGCCAATGTGCAGTCCATTGTTGTGGACGAGGAAAAGCACGCCATGGACGTGGTCGTGAACGAGGACGAGCTGGCCGTGGCCATCGGTGTTGGCGGTCGGAACGTGCGTCTGGCTTCCGAGCTGACCGGCTGGCAGATCAACATCATGACCGCCGATGAATCGGCAACCAAGCAGACCGCCGAGCGCGACCGCGTCGTCAAGCTCTTCGTCGACAAGCTGGACGTGGACGAGGAAGTCGCCGGCATCCTCGTGGACGAAGGCTTCACGGGTCTCGAGGAAGTGGCCTACGTGCCCATCAACGAGATGCTTGCCATCGAAGCCTTCGATGAAGACACGGTCAATGAGCTGCGCAATCGCGCGCGTGACGCGCTGCTGACGCAGGCTCTCGCACAGGAGGAGTCGCTCGAGACCGGTGCCGGCAAGACCGACCTGCTGGGCATTGAGGGCCTGACCGCGGACATGCTGCCCAAGCTGGCGGACATCGGCGTCTACCTGATCGAGGATCTGGCCGAGCTCGACAGTGAAGAATTGAATGAAGCCATTGGTGTGGGCGAGGAAGCCGCCAAGAACATGATCATCCAGGCTCGCCAAAGCTGGAGCTGATTGCCGGTCACCCATGTGCCCGCACCCTGAAAGATTCTGAGGACTGAATGGCAAGTACCACCGTCGCCCAACTCGCCAGCGAACTGAAGCTCTCGGTTCCTGTGCTGCTCGAACAGCTCAAGGCCGCCGGCGTCTCCAAGGCAGCGGCGGATGATCTGCTCGCTGAGTCGGACAAGACACAGCTGCTCGACAGCCTGCGCAAGGCGCATGGGTCCTCCGGCGAGGAAAAGAAGCGCATCACGATCACGCGCAAGCAGACCACCGAGATCAAGCAGGCTGACGCCACTGGCAAGGCACGCACCATCCAGGTGGAAGTGCGCAAGAAGCGCGTGCTCGTCAAGCGCGATGCCACGGAAGCCGCCGCGGCGCCTGTCGAAGCCCCTGCTGCGGCGCCCGCCGCACCCGTCGTGTCCGACGAGGAGCGTATTCGCCGCGAAGATGAAGCGCGCCGTCAGGCCGAGCTGATCGCACGCCAGGAGGCCGAGGCCCGCGCTCGCGCAGAGGCCGAGGAAGCTGCCCGTGAAGCGCAGCGCCAGCGCGATGCGCAGGCCAGTGCTGCCGCAGCTCAGGCAGATGCACCTGCCGAAGCTGCTCCGGCTGCAGAGCCTGCGCCGGTTGAAGCTGCGGTGGCGCCCGCTCCCGCCGTGCCGAGTGCTGCCGAAGAAGCCGCAGCCCGCGCCAAGGCCGAGGAATACGAACGCAAGCGCCGCGATGACGCGCGCAAGCGTGCCGAGGCCGAAGCGGCGGGCATCCGTCAGCTCATGGCTGCGCCTAAGAAGATCGTCAAAGCGCCTGAAGCCCCTGCGCCTGCTCCGATTTCAGGCACCCTGCACAAGCCTGCGAAGGCCGCCGGGACGGAAGAAGTCAAGAAGGATGACAAGCCGGGTGCCAAGACCAAGACCCTGAAGGCGGGCGAGTTGTCCTCGAGTTGGTCTGCAGACGGCGCGCGCGGCAAGAAGCCCGCCGGCAAGCCGGCGTCGCCCGCCGGGCGCGATGGCTGGCGCGCGGGCGGCGGCCGGGGCAAGGGCGGACGTCGCGGCGATGATCGCGGTGAAGACCAGCGCACCAACATGCCGGCCGAGCCGATCGTTCGCGAAGTGCACGTGCCAGAGACCATCAGCGTGGGCGATCTCGCGCACAAGATGGCCATCAAGGCCGCGGAGGTCATCAAGTCGCTGATGAAGATGGGCCAGATGGTCACCATCAACCAGGTGCTGGACCAGGACACCGCGATGATCGTGGTCGAGGAACTTGGCCACAAGGCGATTGCGGCCAAGCTCGATGACCCGGAAGCCTTCCTGACCGAAGAAGAGACCACGAGCGAGTTCGAATCCCTGCCGCGCCCCCCGGTGGTGACCGTGATGGGTCACGTCGACCACGGCAAGACCTCTTTGCTGGACTACATCCGCCGTGCCAAGGTGGCTGCGGGCGAAGCCGGTGGCATCACGCAGCACATCGGTGCCTATCACGTCGATACGCCGCGCGGAGTAGTCACCTTCCTGGATACCCCCGGCCACGAGGCTTTTACGGCAATGCGTGCGCGCGGCGCCAAGGCAACCGACATCGTGATCCTGGTGGTCGCTGCCGATGACGGTGTCATGCCCCAGACCAAGGAGGCCATCCGTCACGCCAAGAGTGCGGGTGTGCCGATCGTGGTCGCCATGAACAAGATCGACAAGCCCGAAGCCAATCCGGATCGCGTCAAGCAGGAGCTGGTGGCTGAGGAAGTCGTGCCCGAGGAATACGGTGGCGATTCGCCCTTCGTGCCGGTGTCTGCCAAGACCGGCCAAGGCATCGACGACCTGCTCGAGAACGTATTGCTGCAAGCCGAAGTGCTGGAGCTCACGGCGCCCAAGGAAGCCCCGGCAAAGGGTCTGGTGATCGAAAGCCGTCTGGACAAGGGCAAGGGTCCTGTGGCCACGGTGCTGGTGCAAAGCGGCACCCTCAAGCGTGGCGACATCGTGCTGGCCGGCGCAAGCTTCGGTCGCGTGCGCGCCATGCTGGACGAAAACGGCAAGCCGACGCAGGAAGCCGGCCCGTCCATCCCGGTCGAGATTCAAGGTCTGACCGAAGTGCCTGCCGCCGGTGACGAGCTCATGGTGCTGGGCGATGAGCGCAAGGCGCGCGAAATCGCGCTGTTCCGCCAGGGCAAGTTCCGCGATACCAAGCTGGCTCAACAGCAAGCCGCGAAGCTCGAAAACATGTTCCAGAACATGGGCGACGGCGCCAAGAAGAACCTCACGCTCATCATCAAGGCCGATGTGCAGGGTTCGCAGGAAGCCATTGCGCATGCCATGGGCAAGCTGGCCAACGACGAAGTGCAGGTCCAGATCGCGTTCAGCGCGGTGGGTGGCATTTCCGAGAGCGACGTCAACCTCGCCATCGCCACCAAGTCCGTCATCATCGGCTTCAACACCCGTGCCGACGCCGGTGCGCGCAAGCTGGCCGAGAACAACGGCATCGACATCCGCTACTACAACATCATCTACGACGCGGTGGATGATGTGAAGGCCGCGCTGTCCGGCATGCTCGCGCCCGAGAAGAAGGAAGAAGTGCTGGGTCTGGTGGAAATCCGCCAGGTCATCAGCGTCTCCAAGGTCGGCAAGGTGGCGGGTTGCATGGTGCTCGATGGTCTCATCAAGCGCGGCGCGCAGGTTCGCCTGCTGCGCAACAACGTGGTCATCTGGACGGGCGAGCTCGACAGCCTGCGCCGCTTCAAGGACGACGTGCGCGAGGTCAAGGCCGGCTTCGAGTGCGGTCTCTCGCTCAAGAACAACAACGACATCTCCGAGGGCGATCAGCTCGAGGTCTTCGAAGTCAAGGAAGTGGCCCGCACGCTCTGATGCGCGCAGCCCGATGAACGCCCGATGCGCAACAAGCCCAAGACCGGCGGCAGACCCCTACGGGTCGGCGACCAGATCCAGCGCGATCTGGCCGAGCTGCTGCAGTTCGAGGTCAAGGACCCGCGCATCGGCCTCATCACCCTGACCGGGGTCGAGGTTTCGCCTGACTATTCCCACGCCAAGGTCTACTTCACGACATTGGCCGAGGACGCCAAGATCGATGAGGTCATTGCTGGCCTGAACGCTGCACGTGGCTATCTGCGCCGCGAGCTCGGCCGCCGCATCTCGATCTTCCAGACCCCCGAACTGCACTTCATCCACGACCAGTCGATTGCCCGCGGAGCGCACCTCTCCGAGCTGATCGATCAGGCCGTCAAGGACAAGGCACAGGACTAGCGCATGGAACTTCAAGCTCCTACGCGCCTGGCCATTCCCGCCCGGCGTGTGGAGCGGGTGGCGGTCCATGGCGTGCTCCTGCTGAACAAGCCTCGTGGCCTGTCGAGCAACGATGCGCTGCAGAAGGCGCGGCGCATCCTGCACGCCAAGAAGGCGGGCCACACCGGCACGCTGGACCCCGAAGCGCACGGCCTGCTGCCCCTGTGCTTTGGCGAGGCGACCAAGTTTTCGCAGGATCTGCTGGACGCAGACAAGACCTATGAGGCCAGCGTGCGCTTCGGCATCAAGACCAGCACGGGGGATGCCGAGGGTGAGGTGATCGCCACGCGTGAGGTCACGCACGACCAGAAGGCGCTGCAGCTTGCTTGCGAGCGCTTCGTCGGCCCGATTGACCAGGTGCCGCCCATGCACTCGGCGCTCAAGCAGGGCGGTGTGGCGCTGTATGAACTGGCGCGCAAGGGCATTGAAGTTGAGCGGGCGGCGCGCCGAGTGCAGATCCATGCGATCGAAGTACTCAGCCAGACGCCCGATAGCGCGGTGCTGCGCTGCCATGTGAGCAAGGGCACCTACATCCGCACTCTGGCTGAAGACATTGGCGAGGCGCTCGGTTGCGGCGCGCACCTGACGGCGCTGTATCGGACGCAGGTCGGCCCGCTGAGCGTGGCCGACGCCGTCACGCTGGAGCAATTGTCTGCGGTGCAGAATCCCGCAGCTCTGCTCGCACCAGTGGACAGCCTGGCGCAGGGCTTGCATGCCGTGCGCTTGAGCGAAAACGAACAGGATCGGGTGCGCCAAGGGCAGCGCCTGATCATCACTGACGATTTTGACGGCACCGTGCGCATGTACGGGCCGGATGGATTCCTTGGCATCGGCCAGCTGCATCAGCGCCGCTTGCAGCCCACTCGAGTTTTGAACCTGAAAGAGTGAGGGCCTATTTGTGCTGCGTTTACGAGTGCGAATCGACCGCTGGGGGCGTACAGGCAAGGCGCGTGCCGCTGCGCGTATGTCGATACGCGCAAGGTGCGTAACGCAGCATGACGGCCCCACCGGTCGATTCCCGAAGGGTTGTGGCCAAAAAGGCCATGCGCGTTGTTGCCCTTGCACGGCGGGGTGGTACCCCGCCTGTGCAGTGCGCCTAGCGCATGACCTTTTTGATCCACAACGCATCTCGCAAACGCAACACAAATAGGCCCCTCATGTCCCGCCAACTACGCAACATCGCCATCATCGCCCACGTGGACCACGGCAAGACCACGCTCGTGGACCAGCTCCTGCGCCAGAGCGGCACTTTCCGCGAGAACGAGAAGGTGGCCGAGCGCGTGATGGACAGCAACGACCTCGAAAAGGAACGTGGCATCACGATCCTGGCCAAGAACTGCGCGGTGCAGTGGAACGGCTATCACATCAACATCGTCGACACGCCGGGGCACGCCGACTTCGGCGGTGAAGTGGAGCGCGTGCTCTCCATGGTGGATGGCGTGCTGCTGCTGGTGGACAGCGTCGAAGGCCCGATGCCGCAGACGCGCTTCGTGACCAAGAAGGCGCTGGCCCTCGGTCTGAAGCCCATCGTCGTGATCAACAAGATCGACCGCCCGGGCGCGCGGCCGGACTACGCCATCAACTCCACCTTCGAACTCTTCGACAAGCTCGGCGCCACCGAGGAGCAGCTGGACTTCCCGATCGTCTATGCCTCGGGCCTGAACGGCTTTGCCGGCCTGACCGAAGACGTGCGCAGCGGCACCATGAACCCGCTGTTCCAGATGATCGTGGACCGCGTGCCCACGCGGGACGACGACGTGGACAGCCCCCTGCAGTTCCAGATCTGCTCGCTGGACTACAACAGCTACGTCGGCCGCATTGGCATTGGCCGCGTGAACCGTGGCCGCATCAAGCCCGGCCAGCCCGTGGCCTTGTGCAATCCGGTGGATGGCAGCGTGGTCACGCGCAAGATCAACCAGGTGCTCAAGTTCCGCGGCCTGGAGCGCGAGCTGGCCGATGAAGCCCTCGCCGGCGACATCGTGCTGATCAACGGTATCGAGGACATCGGTATCGGCGTCACGCTGTGTGCCGTGGACACGCCAGAGCCCCTGCCGATGATTGCCGTGGACGAGCCCACGCTCACCATGAACTTCATGGTCAACACCTCGCCCCTGGCCGGTCGCGAAGGCAAGTTCGTCACCAGCCGCCAGATCCGTGATCGCCTGACCAAGGAACTGAACAGCAACGTGGCGCTGCGCGTGAAGGACACGGGCGACGACACGGTGTTTGAAGTCTCCGGCCGCGGTGAACTGCACCTGACCATCCTCGTGGAGAACATGCGCCGCGAAGGCTATGAGCTGGCCGTCAGCCGCCCGCGCGTGGTGTTCCGTGAGATCGACGGCGTGAAGCAGGAGCCGATCGAGGCCCTGACGGTGGACGTGGAAGACGACCACCAGGGCGCCGTGATGCAGGCCCTGGGCGAGCGCAAGGGCGAGCTGGCCAACATGGAAAGTGACGGCCGTGGCCGCACGCGCCTGGAGTACCGCATCCCGGCCCGCGGCCTGATCGGCTTCCAGGGCGAGTTCCTGTCAATGACGCGCGGTACCGGTCTGATGAGCCATGTGTTCGACGGCTACGCGCCGGTGCGCGAGGGCATCGTCGGCGAGCGCCGCAACGGCGTGCTGATCAGCCAGGACGACGGCGAAGCCGTGGCCTATGCGCTGTGGAAGCTGCAGGACCGCGGCCGCATGTTCGTCAGTCCGGGCGAAGCGCTGTACGAAGGCATGATCATCGGTATTCACAGCCGGGACAACGACCTCGTGGTCAACCCCATCAAGGGCAAGCAGCTCACCAATGTGCGCGCCTCGGGCACCGACGAAGCCGTGCGCCTCGTGCCGCCGATCCAGCTCACGCTGGAGTACGCGGTGGAATTCATCTCGGATGATGAGCTGGTTGAAGTGACGCCCAAGAGCATTCGTTTGCGCAAGCGCCATCTGAAAGAGCATGAGCGCAAGAAGGCAGAGCGTGAAGCCGCATGAGCGCTGCCGCGCTCATGTGTGCCGCGGTTGATCGATCCCCCTTCCGTCCCCCTCGCGGGGGAGACCTGTCAGGTGGTCGCTAGCCCGGACTTGAATCGCTAGAAGTCCATTTCATGCGGTTCTTCAGGCCAAAATGGCTGGAAATCCGCGCCGGACAAGCGGATAGTGGCGCAGGGGGCTCGCGCCTGCAGGCGCTCGCTGTTGCAGCGGCGGCGAGCAGTGCTCGCCGAAACCGTTCTTCCACCACCAGGCAAGCGGCAAGCACTTTTGACTTGCAATAAAAAAGGGCGCTGATCCATTCAGCGCCCTTTGTCTTTCTGCAGGCCGCAGCCCGCTGATGCACTCACGCCATCACGGCTTGAGGTGCTTCACGAAGAAGCGCTCCATCGCGCCATAGAACTCGAACTTGTTCTCTTCGTTCTGGAAGCCGTGGCCCTCGTTGTCCTTGACCATGTACTCCACGTCCACGCCGCGCTTGCGCAGGGCTTCGACGATCTGGTCGCTCTCGGCCTTGTTCACGCGCGGGTCGCGCGCGCCTTGCGCAACAAACAGCGGCGTCTTGATCTTGTCGGCATGGAACACGGGGCTGGCGGCCATCAGCGCCGCCTTCTCGGTCTCCGGGTTGCCGACCATCTCGTACATCTGCTTGCGCCAGGGTTCCCAGTAGGGCGGAATGGTGTTCATGAAGGTCAGCAGGTTGGACACCCCCACGTAGTTCACGGCCGCGGCATAGAGGTCCGGCGTGAAGGTCACGCCGGCGAGCGTGGTGTAGCCGCCGTAGCTGCCGCCGTAGATGCCCACGCGCTTGGGGTCGGCAATGCCCTGGCTGATGAGCCACTGCACGCCGTCGGTCACGTCGTTCTGCATGGTGCGGCCCCACTGCTTGAAGCTCGCCTCCCAGAACTTCCGGCCGTAGCCGGTGGAACCGCGGAAGTTCATCTGCAGCACGCAGAAGCCGCGGTTGGCGAGGAACTGCACCTCGGGGTTGAAGCCCCAGCCATCACGCGCCCAGGGGCCGCCGTGCGGGTTGACGATACAGGCGAGGTTCCTGGCTTCCTTACCCACGGGCAGGGTCAGGTAGCCATTGATCGTCAGGCCATCCCGGCTCGTGTAGCTGATCGGCCGCATCGGCGCCATGTCCTTGGGGTCGATCTTCGGGTTGATCACGGCCAGGCGGGTGAGGGTGTCGCCCTTGGCGTCGTAGATGTAGCGGGCACCTTCGGTCACATCGCTCGCGGCGGCGACGATGAACTTGGTCTCATCGCGCGTGGCGCTCTGCAGGTTGATCTCCATGCCCGGCAGCTTGGCGGCCAGGTTGGTAAAGCGCTTGGCGACCGCGTCGTCGAAGAACTTGCGCTCCAGTTTCGCGGTCATGAACTCCGCGTGCGTCATGCGTTTGCTCTTGCGTGACCAGACGGCGCTCCAGAGGTCCACATCATCGCGCTCGAAGACCAGCTGCTCGGCATCCGGCTTGGCGGGATCGATCGTGACGAGCGCCTTCTTGTCGCGCCCGCGGTTGGACAGGGCATAGAAGCGCTTGTTGTCCGCGGTGAAGAACAGCGGCTGCACCTCGGTCTTGAAGTCGGTCTTGATGATGTCCTTGAACTTGCCGGCATTGCCCGTGCGGTACACCACGAAGGTGTCCGTGCCGCGGCTGGCCACGCCCAGGCGCAGTTGGCCGCGGTGGTCCGTGATCCAGCCCGTCACATCGCCAGGGTTCTGTCCCACCAAGGTGGAGGCTCCCGTAGCCACATTGACGCGGTAGATGTCGAACACCTTCTTGTCACGCTTGTTGTGGCTGATGAGCATGTGCTGCGGATCATCGGGCAGGTCATCGATGACCGACGCGCGTACGCCTTCAAAGGGCGTGAGGTCGGTCACTTTGCCCGTCAGCGCATCCACGGCCACCACGTGAAAGTTTTCGTCGCCACCGAAGTCCTTTTGGTAGATCAGCGTGCGCTTGCCCTTCCAGAAGTAGTTGTCGATGTCGCGGGCGGACTCCTTTGTCAGCAGGCGCGGCGTGCCCACGGGTGTGCTGCCCTTGAGCGCCTGCACGTGGATGTTGCGGCGGCTGACTGAGCCTCCCTTGCCGTCGGGCATGGCCACCGGCGCCATGAAGCCGAGCATCGAGCCGTCTTCGTTCAGGCGGAAGTAGGCCTGCGGCGGGTTGGAGAAGAAGTCTCGGACGTCGTAGCGCTTTGGCACTGTGGCCCCACCTGCCGGGTTGGCCGGTGCGGGTGTCTGGGCAAGCGCGGCGCCCGCAGCCAGCAGGCCGGCGCCTGCAAGAACGGCCCACGCCCGCTGCGGCGTGGTCTTGAACCATGGCATATCCATCCTCCTTGTGACGCATGCGGCCCGCGGCCGATGCAAAGCCGGTGCTGGCGCACTGCCAGCCCAAGCACGCAAAGGTAGCGCCGTCGCGGCAATCCGCCGATCAAACTGCGACAGGCTGCAGAAACCCGGGCGTGGAGCGCAGACCCGTCAAGCGCGCGCTGCGGCCTTGTGTGCGCACCTGCCCGCGGCGCGTGCGGGGCTTGCTAGGCTCCAGCTGTCAGCGTTCCATGCCCGCGGGTGTCGGTTGTGCGGCCCGGGAGCGAAAAGCAAGATCAGCCATCCATGCGCTTCTTCAGGCCAAAATGGCTGGAAAGCCGCGCCAGACAAGCGGGAAGCGGCGTTGGGGACTTGCGCTTGCAGACGCTCGCTGTTTCAGTAGCGGCGAGCAGTGCGTGGCGAACCCCGCATACGCCGCCAAACGAGCGCGAAGCCCACTCAGAACGGCGGCATTTCAAGCGCTGCCGCGTGTGGGCGCAGGCGCCAGAACAACACGTCAACGTCCATGTCCAGCACCAGCCAGCACCGCACCGCAGTCCTTGTCGTCATCGTCGCCACGCTCATGTGGTCTCTGGGCGGCGTGGCTTCCCGCCAGGCCCCGGCCGTAGCGGGCTTCGAGCTCACCTTCTGGCGCAGCCTGATCGCAGCCGTCACCGTGGCCATCCTGCTGCCGCTCACGCAGGGGCGCGAGTTCGTCAGCAAGATCCGCGACGCCGGCCGCACGGTCTGGATCTGCGGGCTGTGCTGGGCCGTCATGTTCAGCTGCTTCATGATGGCCCTGTCGCTCACCACCGTGGCCAACGTCCTCATCACCCAGTGCCTCGCGCCTGTGGTCACGGCGCTGCTCACCTGGGCGGTGTTTCGCAAGCCGCTGGGCCTGCGACTGTGGGCCGTGATCGCGGTGGCCTGCAGCGGCATTGCGCTGATGTACATCACGGATGTGGGCGCCATGGGCGGCAAACACCTGCTGGGCGTGCTGGTGGCCCTCGGTATCCCGGCGGCGGCGGCCGTGAACTTCGTCACCATGCAAAAGAGCGGCAAGTCCGTGGACTTGTCGGCCGCCGTGCTGATCGGCGGCGCCATCTCGGCACTGGCCATGCTGCCCCTGGCCATGCCCTTCAAGGCCAGCGGCATGGACTTCTTCTGGGTCACGCTCCTGGGCGTGGTTCAGCTGGGCGTGCCCTGCGTGATGGTGGTGTGGGCCGCGCGCCATCTGCCTGCACCGGAGCTGTCACTGCTCTGCCTGCTGGAAGTGATCTTCGGCATCGTGTGGGCGCTGGTCTTCGTCGGCGAGCGGCCGGGGCTGATGACGCTGGTCGGTGGTGCCATGGTGCTGGGCGCGCTGGCCGTGAACGAGTTCATCAACCTGCGCAGCAATCAGGCGGGGCAGGGTGCGGTGCCGATGGATTGAAAGGGTTCGAGTTCGCGTATTGCGGTCAGTGTGCGCGTACCGAGGGGGCGATGATGAAGGTCAGACGAATTCGCTGGGATCGTGTTTGGATCGTTGCAAGTCTTGTTTGGGTTTTTGCGGTCGGTATCCTCTCAGCGGAGTCCGTACATTCGGGCTACGTCGAAAGTCGAGTGGCGAACGTTGATCTCGCTTTCCGAAAGAACCAGTTGGCATTTCAGGACTGTCTTGTTCGGCATGGGACGAGTTGGTTCAAGTTGTTGGCAGACACGCGGGCGACGTGTCTGCGCGAAGCGCTCGATTGCACGGACAGCGGATTTTGGTGCACGGAAGAAGTAATTCTTGACCGGTGCGCCCGGGCGAAAGCACCTGTGCAGTGCCAAGGTATGGCTTACTCGACTCACACTCCAAGCGAGGGTCAGATGTGGGCCGACTACCTTCGCCATTCGCATGCGATCCCGTTATGGCGTGCGCTGGCTCTAATGCTTATTCCATTGCTTCTTTTTCCGCTGCTTCGCAAGTTCGGACCAAGCGTGCTCCGATGGTTTGCTCCGCCTCATGGCTAATCGCAGGCTTCTTCGTCACGCGAAGATCATCGGGTTTGCGCAGGCAAGTGGGTTTTGCCTAGCCCAGATTCCCCACAAATAAAGTCCGCGCCACCCGATCCGCCAGCGGCAGATCGCCCCGCATCAGCCCCATCCGCTCCACCGCCGCGCGCAGCCGCGGCTCCCGTTCCACCTCACTCGCGCCCATGCCACGTACAAAGGCGCGGGCCAGTTGCGCGGGTTCGGACAGCTGCGCCTTGAGCTTCTGCAGGGCGCGGGCCGCGGTGAGTTCGGCCTCGGTGAAGTCGGTTCCGAAGGGGAAGTCGGGCAGCAGGCCTTCGGCATGGAAGGGCGCGAGGCGGGTCTTGAGGACTTCGGGCAGGTTCTGGCGCTGCGCCTCGGGAATCTGATAGCTCGCCTCCAGCTTGCCCGCGGCCTTGGCGCGGGCCATGAGTTCGCCCTGGAAGCGGCTGTCGGTGATGGCCAGCAGCCGCTGCACGCACTGCTCATCTGTGGCGCCGCGCAGATCGGCCACGCCGTATTCGGTGACGAAGATGTCGCGCAGGTGGCGCGGGATGGTGGTGTGCGGGTAGTTCCAGACGATGTTGGACACGGGCTTGCCCTTGTCGGTGCGCCATGAGCGCAGCATGAGGATGGAGCGCGCGTCGGCCAGCGCGTGGCCTTGCGCGACAAAGTTGTATTGCCCGCCCACGCCGCTGATGAACTGGCCGTCTTCCAGCGCATCGCTCACCGCCGCGCCCAGCAGCGTGACCATCATGCAGGTGTTGATGAAGCGTGCGTCCTTGCGCTGCAGGCCGGCCAGCGCATGGCTGTAGTGGCCTGTGCCCTGCATGCCGTTGATGTAGGAGATGCGCGACATGTTGATCTTGTCGAGCATCGGCTTGGGCATGGTGCGCAGGCGCTCGTAGAAGTGCTCCGGGCCGAGGAAGAAGCCGGCCTGCAGCACGTGGCCGTGGCGCAGGTGGCTGCCCAACGCGTAGCGGGCCATGTCGGAGCGGGCCTGCGGGTCTGCGGGCAGGGCGGGGATGCGCAACGTGTGTTCCTGCCCTTGTGCGTCCATGCGCTCGATGACGAGTCCGCCCGCGTCCAGCCCCACCGCAGGATGAAACACGCCCCAGTACTTGAGCCACTGCAGATTGCGTGCGGTGAGCGGGCTGTCGATCACGCCGTCCTCGAACAGGGCAGCAATCATCGCTTCGTCGGGCACGGTGCCGATGCGCCCATGATGCAGCAGGCTCTGCAGATGGACGTCATCAAAGACCTCGCGGCGGATCAGGCCGGCCTCGAGCAGCTCCAGCAGGCCGCCCACGAACATCTCGCTGCAGGCAAACAGCCCCGTCCTGAAGGGCGCGGTTTCGGGTGCTGCGGAGGCCTGGCCGGGCAGGGCGGCCAGGAGGTCCCGATAGGTTCGGTTGTCCCGGTCGCGCAGGATGAGTGCGTGGGCAATGCCATCGCCCAGCGAGCCGATGCCCACCTGCACCGTGCCGCCGTCCTTCACCAGGCTGCTGGTCCAGAAGGAGATGGCGTAGTCCTGGTCGTCCACCTTCATGTTGGGCGGCGCGAACAGGTGGTGCGAGCAGGCGGGGGTATCCACGATCATGTCGAAGCGCTCGGGGCCGATGTCAGCGTCGTTCGGCATGAAGGGCAGGGCATGGTTGATGCAGCCGACGAAGAACAGCCGCTGCCTTTGCGTCCCCTGGCCGCCGCCGTTGAAGACATCGAGCGCATCGAGCGTGAGATCCGGATTGCAGGACAGGGAATAGCGTGGCCCGCTGGCAGTGTCTTGCTGCGCCACGGCCTGAGCCAGCACATTGATGCCGTTGGCGAGCATGTCGCGCACCACGAAGGTGTAGTTGGTGTAGACGAAGGCCCGCTGCATGGGGGCGTTGTGCACGTACTCAGCCGTCTTGAAGAAGAACTCGTGCACTTCCACGTTGGGCGGCAGCTTGCCGGCCTGAGCATCCAGGCTGTAGTCCAGGTTGGGATAGTCACCGAACACGCGCTCCACAAAGGGCGAGAGAAAGCGCTTTTCCAGGCTGCTTTTGCCGGCCGGCTTGTTCAATGACAGGGCCGTGAAGATCTTCAGCTTGAGCGCTGGATTCTGCTTGGCGCGCCGATACAAGGCGTTGACCCAGGCATTGGGCTTGCCGATGCCCAGGGGCAGGGCCACGCGCAGGTCCAGGCCGATGGTGGCGATGAGTGCATCGATTGATGCGTCGATGTCCTTGTAGCTTTGCATGTTGATGTCTCCTGCATCAACGATATGCAGTGCGGAACGCGTGCACTTTGAGTTACGTCATCTGCAGCCGTGGCCTTTGCGCGCATCGGCGAAAATGGCGGCATGTCTGAGTCTTTGCACCCCGCGCCGTCGCCCTGGCGCCTCACTGTCGCCCCGATGATGGACTGGACGGACCGACACTGCCGCGCCTTCCATCGCCTGATCTCGCCCAACGCACGCCTGTACACCGAGATGGTGACCACCGGCGCGCTGCTGCATGGCGACGTGCCGCGCCATCTGGATTTCAATGCCAGCGAGCATCCGGTGGCGCTGCAGCTGGGTGGCAGCGAGCCGGCCGATCTGGCGCAGTGCGCTCGGCTGGGCGCCCAGTGGGGCTATGACGAGATCAACCTGAATTGCGGCTGCCCGAGCGAGCGCGTGCAGCGTGGTGCGTTCGGCGCCTGCCTGATGGCCGAGCCACAGCTGGTGCGTGACTGCGTGAAGGCCATGGTGGATGCGGTGAGCGTCCCCGTGACGGTCAAGCATCGCATCGGCATCGACAAGGCCGAGAGCTACGACTTTGTGCGCGACTTCGTGGGCACGGTGGCCGAGGGCGGCTGCAACGTGTTCATCGTGCACGCGCGCAATGCCTGGCTCAAGGGCCTCAGCCCCAAGGAGAACCGCGAGATTCCGCCGCTGCGCTATGACTTTGCAAGGCGTTTGAAGCAGGACTTCCCGCAGCTGACCCTCGTGCTCAACGGCGGGCTGAAGACGGTGGGCGATGTGCAGGGCGCGACGCTGGCCCAGGACGGTCTGCCCGCACTGGACGGCGTGATGATCGGCCGCGAGGCCTATCACAACCCCTGGGTGCTACGGGAGATGGACAACGCGCTCTTCGCGCCGCAGGCGATGGATGCACCGGATAGCGACGCGGCTGATGGAGCGGATGAGGACGCGCTTCGGTCCGGCGCGCTGGACACGTCCCTCGTGGCCCGCATCGAGACCTGGGGCCGCTTGATGGACTACATCATTGGGCGTCGTGCGGCCGAGGGCACCCACCCGTTTGCCATCACACGCCACACGCTCGGGCTGTTCCAGGGCCTGAGCGGCGCGCGGGTCTGGCGCCGCACCCTGTCGGACCCGCGTACGCTGGGCAAGCTCAGCGACGAGGAGCTGCGCGCGCTGCCCCTGCCGAGAGTGACGCAGCGGCTGGCGGCGTGACACGGTTCGGTGTGAAATAATTCATTTCCGGATGGAAAAGCTAGATCGATTGAGTTTGGTTTTCCGCGCATCAGACAAGCGGAAAGCCGGATTTAGCTCTATGGAAAAGATTCTTTTTCGGCCATAAATGACATGCGCTGTGTGCTCAGCGTGCCGCATCCGCGCCGGCCAGTGCCTGGCGCGCAAGCTTGAACCACGGTGCGTTCAGCTCGCGGGCGTGGCCGGGCCAGTGCTTGGTGCTCTGGTCGATCTCTGCCTGAATACGGCGCGCGGCATCCAGCTGACCGACGCTCACCAGCCACTCAATGAAGCGAGCCTTGGCCTCCAGACCGCTGCCGAGCTGGGCGGCCGCCTCGAATGCTGCGAGCGTTTCTGGCTGCGAGCGTGACAGCGCGCAGGCGCGGGCCTTGAGCAGGGCGACGCTGTCCGGATGCCAGTCCGGCCGGGCCTTGATGAGCGCGTCCAGGCTGCGCAGCGCAGCCTCGCCCTCGCTGGTTTCCACCTCGGCGCGGGCCAGACCCATGAGCAGATCCGGGTCATCGGCCAATGGGCCATTGAGGCAGGCGCGGTAATGGTCGCGCGCCGCAGCGGCGTGGCCCTTGTTGAGCTCCGCTGTGGCCAGGCGCATGCGGTTCTGCACCGAGGGCGAGATTTCATATTCACGCGTCGCGTCGCGCAGCTCGCGGTCCGGGTCGAGCACCTTCTCCATGGCGCGGTAGGCCTTGCGCGCGGCCGGGTTGTTGCGCATGTCGCCCATGTACTCGGCAAAGAAGTAGACGATCGAGCCGAGCAGCGGGAAGGCAAACAGGATGAAGAGCCAGTAGGTGTTGCGGCCCGTCTTGACAGCGTGAATCGCGAAGAAGATGGCCACGACAACGTGCAGGCCGAGTCCGAGAATGTGCATGGTGTGTGATCCTCCCTGGATGAATGCACCTGTTCTTTTCCGGCACATTTTGTACCGGCTGCGGCGTGTTCAACGTGCTGCCGGGCACGCCGCCGCGTAGTCGTCGGCAGCGCGTTGCGCGCGGCGTCTTGCGGCGTCCTGCTTGGCGGGCGTGGCTTTGGCTGCCTGTTCAGATGTGCGCTGCGCGTGCAGCTTGAGCTTGGCGCAGTGCTTGCTGCGATGCGCTGCCGCCTGCTGAGCCTTGCGCTGCTCGGCCGCGTCGGCGCGTTGCTTCCTTTCTCTTTGGGCCTGCAGCTGATTTGCAGAGCGTGCTTCAGCGGCCGCGCGCTGCTGCGCAGCGCGTTGCTCGTCGGTGCTGGCCGCGGGGCTGGTGTTGACCTCCCGCACCGCCTTCAGGCCGGTGGGGCACTCGCCCTGCACGTAGGTCACCTTGCCTGCGCCGTCTTCGCAGCGCGTGAGCGCTGCGTGCGCCGGTGAAGAGGCCAGCGCACCCAAGAGTGAGAGGCCTCCGGCAATCAGTTGCAGATTTGTTTTCATGCGCCCTCCCGAAGCGCGATGCGTCGTTGGCGTGTTGCAAGCCCAGTGCCTGCAGGCCGATGGTGTTATTGCTGCGCGGTGCATTTTGGGCGGCGATGGCGCGCGGCGTCACTACCCTGTTTGCAAGATTCGTCAGACGTCTGCACAACGGGTGAGCGGTCAGCACAGCGTGGTCGTTACAGCTGGTCAGAACCTGCGCCACCCTGGTCAAGTCAACCCGCACAAGGGGATGATTCGTCTTCTCGAGATGTATCAGCCGAGGATCTTGCCGGGATTCATCCGGTTGTGTGGATCCAGTGCGCGCTTGATTGCGCGCATCATCGTCAGCTCGACCGGGCTTTTGTACCGCAACAGTTCCTCACGCTTGAGCTGGCCGATGCCGTGCTCGGCCGAAATGCTGCCGCCGAAGCGATGCACCTGATCGTGCACGGTCTCGTACACCGCAGGCTGCATGGCGATGAAACTGCCGTCGTCCTGCACCGCGCCAAAGCCTGGCGCCGAGACGTTGTAGTGCAGGTTGCCATCACCCAAATGGCCGAAGGTCACCATGCGCACTCCCGGGAAGCGTCGCGCCACCAGCGCATCCGTCTCGCGGACGAACTCGGCGATGCGCGAGATCGGCACCGAGATGTCGTGCTTGATGTTCTTGCCCTCGGCCGCCTGCGCTTCGCTGATGTGTTCGCGCAGCTCCCAAAGCTCGGCAGCCTGTGTGCCGCTGTGTGCGATGACGGCGTCTTCGATCAGGCCAGAGGCAAGCGCGCGCTCCAGCAGATGCTCAAGCAGGGTGCTGGTCGCTTCGGCCGCCTGGTGATTGCTGATCTCGATGAGCACATGCCAATCGTGACGTGCTGCAAAGGGCGAGCGATGGTCGGAAAAGTGCTTTTCGACCAGGCTCAGACAGAAGTCGCTGAACAGCTCGAAGCCGGTGAGTGTGCTGGCGGCGTGGTGCTGTGCCAGGTCGAGCAGGGCGAGCGCGTCTTCGACGCTGCGTAGAGCGACCATCGCGGTGCCCGTGCTTTGCGGCAGCGGAAAGAGCTTGACGCAGGCAGCAGTGATGACACCCAGCGTGCCTTCTGCGCCGATGAACAGATCGCGCAGGTCGTAGCCCGTGTTGTTCTTGCGCAGGGCATTCAGCCCGCTCCAGATCTCGCCCTCGGCTGTGACCACTTCCAGCCCGAGGCACAGATCTCGCGCGTTACCGTAGCGCAGCACCTGGGTGCCGCCGGCGTTGGTGGACAGGTTGCCGCCGATCGTGGCGCTGCCCTCGGCCGCAAGCGAAAGGGGGAACAGGCGCCCGGCTTCACGTGCTGCCTCCTGGGCGCGTGCCAGCGGCACGCCAGCTTCCAGGATCATGGTGTTGTTCAGGGCATCAACGCTGCGCACACGGTTCAGGCGGCTGGTGGACAGCACGATGTTCCGGCGACCCGCATCGGGCGTTGCGCCACCGCATAGGCCAGTATTGCCGCCTTGGGGCACGACGGCCAGGCCATGAAGCGCGGCCAAGCGCACCACCCGGGCGACTTCCTCGGTGCTTGCGGGGCGCACGACGGCCAGTGCCGCACCCGAGAAGCGCTTGCGCCAGTCCGTCAGATAGGGGGCGGCATCGGTGCCCGTGATCACGTTGGCCGTGCCGGCAATCTCTGCCAGCGCGGCAAGCACGGCTGCCGCATCCACAGGCTCAACCATTGGCGGGGGGTTGCTCGGCCTTCGCAGCCTTGGCCGCCTTCTTGAACGGTCGGACATGCAGGATCAGTCCGAAGAAGGTCGCCCAGGCAAAGGTGAACGCAGCCCACCCCAGCAATTGCGACGGGCCGGTACTGGTCATGCCGCGCACGCACCCTTCGGCCATGTAGAGCAGGATGAACATGCTGGCCCACTGCATGGTGTAGACGCTGCCGCGCATCACGCCAGGCAGCATCAGCAGCAGCGGGATGGTCTTGAGCGAGGCATATATCCAGGCAATCGCAGTGTTCTGGTGCGGGTCGAGCACCAGCTCCCACAGCACCGAGATGGCGATCAGATGGGCCAGACCAAGCAGCGCCACGAAGTGAGGCAGGCTGCGGATGAAGCCAGGGCGGGAGGCAGGCGTGTTCATGCGAAGGTTCAGAGAGGGCGTTGGAGCTTGAGGGCGGTCTGGGCAAGCCGCTTGCCCAGGGCCACGGCCAGCCGTGCCTGTTCAGTCGACACGGCACGGGTGTTGTCCACGCCCGCCACCGTGCTCGCGCCGTAGGGCGTACCACCGCCTGCGGTGGCGAGCAGATCGGTCTCGCTGTAGGGAATGCCGACCATGACCATGCCGTGGTGCATCAGCGGCAGCATCATGGACAGCAGCGTGCTCTCCTGCCCGCCGTGCAGGCTGCCCGTGCTGGTGAAGACACAGGCTGGCTTGCCGATCAGTGCGCCGGACAGCCACTGCGCCACGGTGCCGTCCAGAAAGTGCTTCATGGGCGCTGCCATGTTGCCGAAGCGGGTGGGTGAGCCCAGCGCCAGTCCGATGCACTCCTCCAGATCCTTCAGCTCGCAGTAAGGGCTGCCGCTCGTGGGCACGGGCGGTGCGGCCACTTCCGTGACGGGTGAGACCGGTGGCACCGTCCGCAGGCGGGCTCGGGCACCAGGCACGCGCTCAATGCCGTCGGCGATGTGTTCGGCCAGGGTGCGTACATGGCCGTTGCGTGAGTAGTAGAGGACCAGGATCTCGTGGGCGCTGCTTGCAGACATGGCACCTATCATAGGCGGCATGAGCGAGAGGACATTGAACCCGCTGACCTGGTTTGCCGCGGGTCGTCACGCCGTGGAATACGGCCGGCGCGTGCTGCAGCGCATGCGCGAGGAAGAGCTGCCGACCGCCGCGGCCAGTCTCACCTTTTCCACGCTGCTGGCGCTGGTGCCGCTGGCCGCGGTCACGCTGGCCATCTTCACGGCCTTCCCTCTATTTGCCGCGCTGCGTGAGGCCTTGCAGGAGTACTTCATCGAGTCCCTGATGCCGCCCACCGTGAGCGACCCGATCATCGGCTTCTTCAACGGCGTGGCGCAGAAGGCGCGCAGTCTGACGGTGTTCGGCCTGCTGTTCCTGTTCGTGTCCGCGCTGCTGGTGCTGGTCACGATCGAGAACGCGCTCAACAAGATCTGGCGCACTCAGCGGCGCAAGGGCAGCTGGGCCACGCGGCTGCTGAGCTGGTGGGGTGCGCTGACCCTCGGGCCTGTGCTGCTGGGCTTCAGCCTGTATCTGACGGGCCTTGCGGCGGCACAGGTGTCGGGTATCAAGGCGCTGTCCTGGTTCACCAACTTCACGCTGCTGCTGGTACCCGTGCTGCTGGCTGCACTGGGCTGGGCGATCGTCTACAAGACCGTGCCGCACGCCACCGTGCGCTGGAAGCATGCACTGATCGGCGCCTTGCTCGCAGCGATCTGCTTCGAGCTGGTCAAGCGTGGCTTTGCGAGCTACCTGAGCACCTACGCCAACTTCCGCCAGCTCTACGGCGCCTTGTCGGTGGTGCCAATCTTTCTGCTCTGGATCTATGTGTGCTGGCTCATCACGCTGGGCGGCGCCGTGATTACTGCGCTGGCGCCGGAGTGGGGGGTCATCGAGTGCAAGCGCGAAGCCAGGGTGGGCGACCGGCTGGCGGATTGCCTTGCTGCAGTCAGACTGCTGCAGGCTGCGCGTGGCGAAGCGCCCTATGCCCTTGACTTCGAGGGGATCGCGACCCGGGCCGACATGCCCCGCGAGGACGCGCAGAGCGCGCTGGATGCGCTCGAGAAGTTGGGTTGGGTGCGTCGCGTCGAAGCGAGCGAGGAGCGCGAGCTCACCTACGTACTGGCGGTGGACCCAAACGCAGTGACGCTGTCGCCGCTGCTCGATGCCACGGTGCTGGCCGATCAGCACCCGCAGCTGCGTCAACTGAGCGCACAACTGGCTACCCTGCGCGCCACACCGCTTGCGCAGGCCCTCTAGGCCGAACGGTTGGCCATCACGCCGTCCTCTACGGGACAACCCTGATCGTCCAGCGCGAGTGCGAGTGACCGCTGAACAACCGTTGCACGCGGTTACAGCAGGTCGGCTTACCCGTCCATAGACTGGCGCGATTGTGAGTAGCCTGATTGAGGTCGTTATGCCCCATCCTTCGCGTCGCTTCCTGCATGTCGCGCTAGCTGTCTCGCTCGGCTCAATGGCCGTGGCGGGTCTGTCTGCCTGCGGAGGCGGATCCGCATCACCGCAGGCTGCAACGCCGGCACCCCCGCCGCCTCCGCCTGCGCCACCCCCCCCTGCGCCGGCGCCACCTCCTCCGCCCCCGCCGCCACCGTCTTCGTCGGGTCCGCTGCAGATCACTTCGGTGGCATCCGGGTTGGTGAACCCATGGGGCCTGGCTTTCCTGCCCGGCGGGCGCTTTCTGGTGACGGAGAAGGGCGGCACGATGCGTATCGTGCAGTCCAATGGCTCGCGTTCGGCCGCCATCACCGGTGTGCCCTCAGTGGACAGTGTGGGGCAGGGTGGTCTGCTGGATGTTGCGCTGGCGCCGGACTACGCCACGAGCCAGCGCATCTACTGGAGCTATGCAGAGCGCGATGGCAGCGGTGCCAATGGCTTGGCCGTGGCCACCGCGACATTGAACGAGACCACGCTGGCGCTATCCGGCGTGCAGGTCATCTACCGCCAGACGCCCAAGGTCAGCGGGTCCAGTGGCCACTTTGGCGGGCGCATCCTGTTCGCGCCGGACGGCAAGCTGTTCGTGATGATGGGCGACAGACAGAACGGCGACCAGCGCGGCTTCTCGCAGGACTTGAGTCGCGGCAACGGAAAGATCGCACGCATCAACACCGACGGAACCGCACCCGCGGACAATCCGTTCACCGGCCAGAGCGGCGCGCAGGCGGCCATCTGGGCGCTGGGCATTCGCAACCCCCAGGGCGCGGCGATTCACCCCACAACCGGTGATCTCTGGATCAACGAGCACGGGCCGCAGGGCGGTGACGAAGTCAATCGCATCACGCGCGGCGCCAACTACGGCTGGCCGATCCGCAGCTACGGCTGTGAGTACGGAGCGACCCAGGGCGAGGCCTGCTGGATCGGTGGCGGCACGCACGCGCCGACCTACGTGGAGCCGGTGACCACCTGGACGCCAACATCCACCGCGCCCAGCGGCATGCTGATCTACTCGGGCAACGGCATTCCAGAGTGGCGCAACAAGGCGCTTGTGGGCGGCATGCAGTACGGCGGCACGCTCTGGCGCGTGGACATTGATCAGGCTGGCGCGATCCGCTGCACCGTGCGCGGCGGCCAGCCGGCGCAGAACTGCGGAGAGGTGCTGTTCAACAACGCCAAGATCGGCAAGCGCATCCGCGATGTGCGCCAGGGCCCGGACGGCTGGGTCTACCTGCTGACCGACGCAGCCAACGGCGAGATTCTGCGCATCTCTAGATAGTTACAAAATCGGCCAGCATTTCACGCATGCTCAGATTGCCGGAGAGTGGCTATGAGTATGCGGAAAG
The DNA here is from genome assembly GCF_047549485.1 of Piscinibacterium candidicorallinum. GTDB lineage: Bacteria > Pseudomonadota > Gammaproteobacteria > Burkholderiales > Burkholderiaceae_C > Piscinibacterium > Piscinibacterium candidicorallinum. The sequence goes on from NZ_CP180191.1 coordinate 1,387,146, forward strand.
CCGAATTTGAATCTGACAAAATAGTCTGATTTCAGCCAAATTCAGTGCAGATGCGAAGGCGCGGGCTCGACCCGGTTGCGGCCCTGCGCCTTGGCCTGCTTCATGCGTTCAAGGGCAAGTTCACCCAGCGCATCCAGTGCAAGCGTCGCGTCCTCGGCACAGCCGATAGAGACGCTGGTGCTCGTTGCCATGCGTCCGCCCAGATGCACCTGACGCTGGTTCACTGCCTTGCGCAGCCGTTCGGCCACCTGAACGGCTGCGCTCATTGAAGCGCCCGGCAGCAGCACGGCAAAGCGGTCACCGCTCTCGCGGGCGGCGATGTCGCTGGGGCGCAGCACCTGCTTGATCGTGTCGGCCACGTGCTTGAGCACGTTGTCCGCGGCACTGCGGCCGGCGGACTCGTTGATCTTCTGCAGATGGTCCACGTCCACCGAGAGCAGCGTGATGGGTGTGCCGTCGATGCGGTGTCGGTTGATCTCGCGCTCGAAGGCCTCCTGCATCCAACGCCGGTTGTGCAGGCCGGTCAGCGGGTCGTGGGTCGCCTGAAACTCGGCGTGCGCCTCGCCCATGTCGGCCTTCATCCGCCACTGGTTGCTCGCACGCAGACGCTCCGAGAGCAGTTCGATCAGGTTGAGCGCGATGACCGGCGCGCCTGCCATGAATTCACGGAATGCGTTCGCCTCGAAGCTCATGACCAGGGCCGGCCACTGCGCAGCGACATAGACCGAGCCGCTTTCATCCGACAGGATGGCGTGCTCGCCCACGACCTGCCCGGGCGCGAGGCGCGCCACGTTGTTCTGCATGGCGTGGTCCAGAAACACGCCCAGTTGTCCCTCCAGCACGACAAAGATGCGCCGGTTGGGCTCGCCCGGCTCGATCACGCGGTCGCCAAAGCCCAGCTTGTGCACTTGGCCCATGGCCACGACCTTCGCGAACTGCGGCAGGTCGATGCCCTTGAACAGCTTGCTGTTGCGCAGCGTCTCCAGGGTCTCGGTGTCCAGGCGGATCGGCGCGGCCATGGAGGCCGGCGGAGGCATCTCGCGCGTCGGCGGGGCCGTGCTGTCCGGCGTCTTGATCTCGGATTTCGGGTTCATGCACTGAGTGTGCGCTTCAGGGTTTGCCAGGCAGCGCATGAAAAGTGCGATGAAACCGGTCTTGTTCCCCGCATCGAGCTGCCTTGTGCCAGATGAAAAACGGGGAGGCCGCGGCCTCCCCGTTCGAGTGAACCCCGATCGCCCTCAGGCGGCCGGTTGCTGCATGACCCGGCGATACCACTCATGGAAGTGCTGCATGCCGTCTTCCATCGGGCTCTGGTAGGGGCCGACTTCATTGACGCCGCGCTCCATCAACGCCTTGCGGCCGGCGTCCATGCGCTCGGCGATCTCGTCGTCCTCGGCACAGGTCTCCATGTAGGCCGCTCGCTGCGCATCGCAGAACTCGCGCTCGAACAGGGCGATTTCCTCGGGGTAGTAGAACTCGACCACATTGACGGTCTTGTTCGGTCCCTTGGGATAGAGCGCCGATACGGTCAGCACGTGCGGGTACCACTCCAGCATCAGCGTGGGGTAGTAGGTCAGCCAGATCGCACCATGCGCGGGCGGCTTGCCTTCGCGGAAGCGCATGAGCTGCTCGTGCCACTTCTTGTAGGTGGGCGAACCGGCCGTGGCGAGCGCGTCGTTCACGCCCACGGTCTGCACGGAGTACTTGCTGCCGAACTCCCAGCGCAGGTCGTCGCAGCTCACGAACTGCCCGAGCCCCGGGTGGAACGGGCCGACGTGGTAGTCCTCCAGATAGACCTCGATGAAGGTCTTCCAGTTGTAGTTGCACTCATGCACTTCGACATGGTCGAGCACGTAGCCGTCGAAGTTGAACTCCGACAAGGGACCGAGATGCTTGAGATCCTCGCCCACCTTGCTGGCACCGCCTTCGAACAGCAGGCCGTTCCAGCGCTGCAGACCGTACTTGTTCAGGTTCAGGCAGGGCTGCTGCTCGAAGTGCGGTGCACCCAGCAACTGGCCCTGCATGTCGTAGGTCCAGCGGTGAAGCGGGCAGACGATGTTCTGCGTATTGCCGCGGCCATTGAGCATGACCGCCTGGCGATGCCGGCAGACGTTTGAGAGCAGTTCGATGCCTTGCCCGTTGCGCACCAGGATGCGCCCCTCGGCTTCCTGGGGCAGGGCGTAGAAGTCACCCACGTTGGGCACGGCAAGCTCATGACCCACGTAGCGCGGCAAGTCATGAAAGATGAGTCGCATCTCCTTTTCATAGGTCGCCTGGTCGAAATACACATCGACCGGAAGCTGGCTATTCGCAGGCAGCAGTTTGCGCGCGGTGGAGATGTCGGACATGATGACGTGCGGGCTCCTTGAACGTGGACAAAATTCCTGGGTGGTTCAGACTCCTGAAGGGGAGCAGGAGTGTACCCGTCGGGTCCATTCAGGGAAAACCGACACTCTGCTCAAAATCCTTGCAGAAACAAGGGTTTGCGCGCATTTACGACGCCACATGTTCGGGTTGCCTGACTAAAATCAAGCCCCTATGCCACCCAAAGCAACGCCCCAGGGCGTATCCGTGCCAGTCAGCCCTTCGCCCGAAGCGCCCCTGCCCGAGACATTCGAAGCCGCCATGGCCGAGCTGACCCGGCTGGTCAGCGACATGGAAGCCGGTTCGATGAGCCTTGCGGAGAGTCTCGCCGCCTACGAGCGTGGCAAGCGCCTGGAGCGCTTCTGCCAGGAACAGCTGCAGATCGTTGAAGATCAACTCAAGCTCATCGATGCACAGGGCAACGAGCAGCCCTTGAAGCTGGAGTCGCGGCGTTGAACGGCGCGCAGGCATTCGCCGATCCCGAGCTCAGCGCACGGCGCGGTACGGCCTTCGACTTCGCCGCGTGGTCGCAGGCCGCGCTTGGTCGGGCCGAGTCGGCCCTCGATGCAGCCCTGCCGCAGGCCGACACCGTGCCGCATCACCTCCACGAGGCCATGCGCTACGCCGTCATGGGCGGCGGCAAGCGCGTGCGTGCACTGCTTGTGGCCGCAAGCGCCGAGTTCGCCCGATGCCCGGCGCCGCTGGCGGACGCCATGGCAGTTGCGATCGAACTCATCCACGCCTATTCGCTGGTGCACGACGATCTGCCGGCGATGGACAACGACGAGCTGCGCCGCGGCAAGCCCACGGTGTGGAAGCAGTTTGGAGAGGCGCAGGCCGTGCTCGTGGGTGATGCCCTGCAGTCCAGCGCTTTTGAGGTGCTGGCGCAGGCCTGCGCCGCACAGCCGACGTCCGATGGCCTTGCCGTGATCCGTCTGCTCGCGCACGCATCCGGCAGCCAGGGCATGTGTGGCGGACAGGCGATAGACCTGGCGAGTGAAGACAAGGCGCTCGCCTTGCCGGAGGTCGAACAGCTGCACCGCATGAAGACCGGCGCACTGCTGGTGGCCAGCGTCATGATGCCGGCCGTGGCAATGCGCTTGCCCCGCGCCCAGCACGAAGCGCTTGAGCAGTTCGCACGCACCGTGGGTCTGGCCTTCCAGATCGCCGATGACGTGTTGGACGCCACCGCGGATTCCGCCACGCTCGGCAAGACCGCCGGCAAGGATGCTGAGCAGGGTAAGGCCACCTATGTGTCGCTGCTTGGTCTGGACGACGCGCGCCGCAGGGCGGAAGCGCTGCGTCTGCAGGCCCACGCCCATCTGGACAGCCTCGGCCCGCGCGATGGCGCTGGCGGACTGGACGCACTCGCCGCGCTGGCCGATCTCATCGTGCGACGCTCGCACTGACGTTTTCGTCGACCAACCGCGCACGAATCACGCACCTCGCGAAGAAGAACGACATGGACTACTCGCTCCTCAAAACCATCGATTCCCCGGCCCAGCTGCGAGCGCTGTCGCGCGATCAGCTCAAGGTACTGGCCGACGAACTGCGCGCCTTCGTGCTGGACTCCGTCTCCAAGACCGGGGGTCATCTGTCCTCCAACCTGGGCACGGTCGAGCTCACCATCGCGCTGCACACGGTGTTCAACACGCCGGACGATCGCATCGTCTGGGACGTCGGCCATCAGACGTATCCGCACAAGATCCTGACGGGCCGGCGTGACCAGATGCCGACGCTGCGGCAGTTCGGCGGCATCTCCGGCTTTCCGCGCCGCTTCGAGAGCGAATACGACGCCTTTGGCACCGCGCACTCCAGCACCTCGATTTCCGCTGCGCTGGGCATGGCGGTGGCGGCCAAGCTGCAGGGCTCCAAGCGCCATGCGCTGGCCGTGATCGGCGACAGTGCAATGACGGGCGGCATGGCCTTCGAGGCGATGAACAACGTCGGCGTGACGGACAACATCCACCTGACCGTCATCCTCAACGACAACGACATGAGCATCAGCCCTGCCGTGGGCGCGCTCAACCGCTACCTGGCCCGCCTCATGAGCGGCCGCTTCTACACCACAGCCAAGGCGCAGGCGAAGAAAGTGCTGGAGCATGTGCCGCCGCTATTCGAGCTGGCCAAGCGGCTTGAGGGTCACGCCAAGGGCATGGTGGTGCCCGCCACGATCTTCGAGGAGTTCGGCTTCAACTACATCGGCCCGATCGATGGGCACGATCTGGATTCGCTGATTCCAACGCTGGAGAACATCAAGAAGCTTTCCGAGGAAACCGGCCACCCGCAATTCCTGCACGTGGTGACCAGGAAGGGCCAGGGCTACAAGCTGGCCGAGGCCGATCCGGTGAAATACCACGGCCCGGGCAAGTTCGACCCGAGCAAGGGCATCGAGGCACCGGCGCAGCCGCCCAAGAAGGCCTACACACAGATCTTTGGCGACTGGCTCTGCGACATGGCTGCGGCGGACGAGCGCCTGGTCGGCATCACGCCTGCCATGCGCGAGGGCTCCGGCATGGTGGAGTTCGAGAAGCGCTTCCCAGCGCGCTATTTCGACGTCGGCATCGCCGAGCAGCACGCCGTGACCTTTGCGGCCGGTCTGGCCTGCGAGGGCAAGAAGCCTGTGGTGGCGATCTACTCCACCTTTCTGCAGCGCGGCTACGACCAGCTGATCCATGATGTGGCTCTGCAGGATCTGGATGTCACCTTTGCGATGGACCGTGCCGGTCTGGTGGGTGCGGATGGCGCAACACATGCCGGCAACTATGACATTGCCTACCTGCGCTGCATCCCGAACGTGGCGGTGCTTGCGCCCAGTGACGAAAACGAGTGCCGCATGCTGCTGACCACGGCTTATCGCCACAAGGGCAGTGCCGCGGTGCGCTATCCGCGCGGCACTGGGCCAGGCACGGCGATCCAGGAGGCACTGACCGAAGTGCCCTGGGGCAAGGGCGTGGTGCGGCGCGAAGGCAGCGGCGTGGCCATCCTTGCATTTGGCAGCATGGTGACGCCGGCGCTGGCTGCGGCCGAGAAGCTCGGTGCCACGGTCGTGGACATGCGCTTCATCAAGCCGCTGGACGACACGCTGACTGTCGAGACGGCCAAGCGGCATGCGGCGATCGTCACGGTCGAAGAGGGCTGCCTCATGGGTGGTGCCGGCAGCGCCGTACTGGAGTGCCTGCATGGCCACGGCGTGAGCACCCCGGTCTTGCAACTGGGCCTGCCAGACCGATTTATCGACCATGGTGATCCCGCCAAGCTTCTCGCCCTTGCCGGGCTGGATGCTGCGGGCATCGAGAAGTCCGTGCGGGACCGCTTTGCCGCGCAGCTTGCGCAGCCTGGTGCTGCTCAGGACAAACTGCGGGTGGCCTGAGTCGTCGCCGAAAACGCAGGAACAGAAGCACTCCTCCGATTCATTATGAAACCTGTCGACATGCAGATGCTGGCTGATGTTCAGGGTGCGCGTGATGAACGCCACCTAGCCATCCAGCGCGTGGGTGTGCGCCGTTTGCGCTACCCGATCCTCTGGGCCGCCGAGACCGGCCCACAGCCCACGGTGGCCGAATTTTCGTTGTCCGTGCATTTGCCGGCCGAGAAGAAGGGCACCCACATGTCACGCTTCGTGGCCATGCTGGAAGGCCACACGGCCGCCTGGAGCCTTGCCGACGCGCCTGCAGTGGGCAAGGCTCTGTGCGAGCGTCTGGAGGCGGGCGAGGCGGAGTTCGAACTCAAGTTCCCGCTCTTCATCAAGAAAACAGCGCCCATCTCCGGCGTACAGAGTCTGCTGGACTACGAGGTGCTGATGCGTTGCACGGCCTGGCCAGACATGGCCGAGGTCACGGTTCAGGTCACGATCCCTGTGACCAGTCTGTGCCCCTGCAGCAAGGAGATCAGCGAGTACGGCGCACACAACCAGCGCAGCCACATCGTGGTCACGGCGCATCTGGATCAGACCCAGAGCGGGGCGTCCATCGAAGCGCTGATCCGCCTGGTGGAAGCGCAGGCCTCCAGTGAGCTGTACGGCCTTCTCAAGCGCCCGGACGAGAAGTTTGTGACCGAACGCGCCTACGACAATCCCAAGTTCGTCGAAGACCTGGTGCGGGACATCGCGATTGCGCTGCGTGCCCAGCCCTGGCTGTCGAAGGTTCGGATCGAGGCCGAGAACTTCGAGTCGATCCACAACCACTCGGCCTGGGCGGTGATCGAACTCTGATCTGCGGGTGAGCCGCATGCAAAAAGGGCCGCAATTGCGGCCCTTTGGTTTTTTCTAGCTCTGCAATCAGCTGCGGCGGCCGAAGAATTGATCCGAAGCGCGATTGGCAAAGCCCGTATCGAGCTTCATGTACAGGCCGGGGTAGGCGTCGCGGTGCAGGGAGGCGCAGAACATCAGCTCGCTCATGACTTCCGGCGGGAAGCCCTGGCGGTTGCCGCGGTCGTCGATCCAAAGCTTCTCGAAGAAGGTTTCGAGCTCCGGATGGCTCCACAGCAGGGTGAGTTGCTGAATGATCCGGGGGTACTTCTCTTCGAGGTAGCAGGTCTGTTGGTCAGCCATGGGTCTGGAGCGAAGGCTCTGCGAAGCGAATCAAGAGTACGACTGGAACAGATTGTTTCACAACCATAAACCGCTCGAACCGCACGGTCACGCGTTGGTGACAAATCACTCCCCTGATTGGGTGAGTCTTGCTGGACACCTCAATCGCGGAAGTTCTCGAAGGACAGCGGCAGATCGGTCACTTCCTTCTTGAGCAGGGCAATGGCGGCCTGCAGGTCGTCGCGCTTGGCGCCGGACACGCGCACCGTGTCGCCCTGGATGCTGCCCTGCACCTTGAGCTTGCTGTCCTTGATGATCTTCACGATCTCCTTGCCCTTGTCGCTGGGCACGCCCTCGCGCACCGTCACGGCCTGCTTGAGCTTGTCGCCACCGATCTTCTCGGGCTTGTCGAACTCGAGGTAGCGCACGTCCACCTGGCGCTTGGCCAGCTTGGCGACGAGGATTTCCTTCACCTGACCGATCTTGAAGTCGTCGTCGGCGTAGATGGTGAGCGCCTTGTCGCCCTGCTCGACCCGCGAATCGCTGCCCTTGAAGTCGAAGCGGGTGCCGATCTCCTTGTTGGTCTGCTCGACGGCGTTCTTCAGTTCAACGAGATTGGGCTTGCAGACGGTATCGAAGGAGGGCATGGCGGACTTTCGTGGGTGTGGCGCGCGGGGGCCGGTGCCGGGCGCATTTGAGAGGCGAAAAGTGTAGCCAACTACACTGCCACGCCATGCCGCTTCCCCTCGACACAGACCGTGATTTACAGCCGTTGAACAGCTTCGGCCTGCCTGGGCGTGCGGCGCAGTTCATCCGTTGCGACAGTGTCGATTCGGTGCAGGAAGCCGTGCGCTTGCCTGTGTTTGCGCAGGCTGCTCGCCGCCTTGTGCTCGGCGGGGGCAGCAATCTGGTCATCACCGGCGACTTCGCAGGCTGTGTGCTCGCCCCGCAGATTGCGGGCTTTGCGCGCGTGGGCGAAACGGCGGATGCCTGGCTGGTGGACGTGGGGGCCGGCGAGGGCTGGCATGCCACGGTGGCGCGCCTGCTCGACGAGCAGCTGCCGGGCCTTGAGAATCTGGCGCTGATTCCGGGCAGCGTAGGCGCCGCGCCGATCCAGAACATTGGCGCCTACGGGCTGGAGCTGACCAGCCGGTTTCACAGCCTGCAGGCGGTAGAGATCGAGACGGGTGCGCTGCGACGGTTCAGCCACGCCGACTGCGCCTTCGGCTACCGGGACAGCGTCTTCAAGCGCGCTGCCGCCGGGCGCTTCGTGATTGTCTCGGTCACCTTTGCGCTGCCCAAGCGTTGGGTGCCGATGGTCGGGTATGCCGATGTGGCACGAGGCCTCGCGCAGCGTGGCGTGGTCGATGCGACACCTCGCGACATCTTCGAGGTGGTCGTGGCCACGCGCCGCGCCAAGCTGCCGGACCCTGCGGTGCTGGGCAACGCGGGGAGTTTCTTCAAGAATCCGGTGGTGGATGCATCCACCTGGGCGCGTCTGTCCGGCGAGCACGCGGAGATCGTCGGCTACCCGCAGGCGGATGGTTCAGTGAAGCTGGCGGCTGCCTGGTTGATCGATCGCTGTGGCTTCAAGGGGCAGCGCCGTGGTGCCGTGGGTGTGCATGACCGGCAGGCGCTGGTGCTGGTGAATCACGGCGGAGCTCGGGGCGGCGAGGTGCTGGCGCTTGCGCAGGAGATCATGGGCACCGTGCAGCGGCGCTTCGGCGTGCAGCTTGAGCCGGAGCCGGTGGTGGTCTGAGCGCCCTGCGAATTGAAAATATATCAATTTCGGTCGTGTTCCGAAGAATGCTCGGTGTGCCGCTTTCCGCGCACCAGACAAGCGGAAAGCCAGTTTATTGCTGACTAAAAAACATTGATTTTGGACAAATTTCCCATGCAAGCGCTCCTGCTCATCGTCAACGGCCCAAATCTGAATCTGCTTGGCACGCGTGAGCCGCAGATCTACGGCACCGCCACCCTGGCCGATGTGGAGGCGCTGTGCCGCGCGACGGCATCCGAACTGGGTTGGGCCTGCGAGTGCCGCCAGTCCAATCACGAGGGCGTGCTGATCGATTGGATCCACGAAGCGGGGGAACTGATGAAGGCCGGGCGGCTGGCGGGCGTGGTGCTCAATGCTGGCGCCTACACCCACACAAGCATTGCCCTGCACGACGCCATCAAGGGCACGGGCATCCCGCTGGCAGAGGTGCACATCAGTGACATCCACCAACGCGAGCCCTTCCGGCACCACAGCTACATCACGCCCGTGGCGAAGGTGGTGGTGATGGGCAAGGGCGTGGCCGGCTATGCAGAGGCGATCCGCGCGCTGGCCGCCGCCACCTGAACCCCGCTCCTGCGCAATCCGTGCGGGCGATCAGGCTGGAATGCGCAGCACCTGCCCCGGGTAGATCTTGTCCGGGTGGCTGAGCATGGGTTCGTTGGCCTCGAGGATCTTCATATAGCTGTTGGCGTTGCCGTACGCGGTTTTCGCGATCCTGGAAAGCATGTCGCCGCGCACCACGGTGTGCCAGCTGGATTCATCAGCCGGTGCCGCTACGGTCACGAGTTCGTTGACCTGCGCCACGCCATCCACGTTGCCGCAGGACGGCAGCACCTATTCCTTGGCAGCCTGATCCGGCGCGTCGCCGCTCACCGTCACGCTGGAGATGGCGCTGTCCAATTCCACCAGCAGCCCACCGACGCTCAGGTTCTGAGTGTCAATGTATTTGCGGATGGATTGCGCTGAGCTTGCGTTCAGCGCGTCCAGCTGGGCCTGCGCCACCGCTGGTTCGGGTGTCGCTCCGACTGGCGACGCGGCGGCTTCGGACTCATTGGGCCCACACAGCTTTGCGTACGCTTCACGCACAAAGCTGATCGGTCCCGTCGCATTCTTCGTACGTATTCAGCCGCATGCGGGTGTGCACGAAGTGCCTGTGCCCCGTGCGAATGGTTTGTGACACGTTAGATGTCGCGCGCAGGCGGTTCGGCGTATGGGTTGTCAGCACTCCATCGCCGGGTGCTTGGGACTGTCCCGAATGCCTGACACACAAAGCTTTGCTAGCTTCGCTATACCGTCCTTGTCCGTCATGCAGCCGCCATCCTCATCCCTCCCGACATCGATTGAACAGCGTCTCAGCGCCGCGCGCGAGGCCATTGCGGCGGTGCGCTTTGCGGATGCGATGCAGCTGTTGCGTGATCTGCTGCCAGATACTGCGCACCTGCCCGAATTGCACTTCGAAGTCCTGATGACGCGCTGCATCTGGCACTACTACCAGCCCGAGACGGCCGCAGCGATCGAGTGGGGCCAGCGAGCCATTGAGCACGCCCAGTTGACCCTGACACCTGGCCATGAGGCCCGTGCTCGGGCGCTGCTTGCCAATGTGCGCGATATGGCTGGTGACATTGAAGGCGCCTTGTCGGACGCCACGCTCGCGCTCGCGTCAGCGGACCGCGAGGACGGACTCGCGCGAGCGCGCGCATTCGCAGCTCTTGCACATGTGGCGCAACGTGCCGGCGAGGAAGAACTCTGCTTCAGCTTGCTGCGCCAGGGGATCGACGCGGCGGCCAAGCATGATGCGGTACGCAGCAGCCTGCTGCTGGTCGCGGGTGCCGCCCAGGCGCGCTTTGCCTTGGAGCGCTGGTGGATGCAGACGCTGGAAGCCGACGCGGCCACGCATGCGCATGTGAGCGTGGTGTCCGGCACGCAGCTCAATGCCGTGCTCGGTACGAGGACGAATCATGGTCGCGGTCTGATTGCGGAAGGCGAGGCACTGCTCGCGCAGGGCCGCTTCGCTGAAGCGCAGCAGTGCCTCGCGCAAGGTATCGCACATGTGCAGGACCAGGGTGCGTCAGAACTTGCCGATGCCATCAGCTTGAATGCTTACTGTCTTGCGCGTCTTGGGCGTGTGGCCGAGGCGCTGCCACTCGCGCAGCAGGCACGTGCCTCGATCATGCAGGCCGCGTCTCGTGACCCTGAGATGCGCCTGACTGTGCTGCGCAGCGTGGCCGAGGTATTGCGTCTGGCTGCTCATTCGGAGGCTGAGCTAGCGCGGATCGAGTGGCTCGATGCTCAGGCGGCGCTGGACGCCTTTCGAGCCTCGATCTCTGAACGCTTGCGCGCCCAGCACCCCGTGCCTGTGCAAGCGGGCTGACGGCGCCAGGGCGCGCGGCGCGCCTCAGTCCTTGGGTCCGGTGATCAGCCCCAGACCATCGTCGCCGCCCTGGCCGAGCAGGCCAGTCTTGACGTAGATCGAGAGCTTGTCGCGCGTGTCATCCAGATCAAGCCGGCGCATGGTCAGCTGGCCGATGCGGTCGGTAGGCGTGAAAGCGCCTTCGACCTTTTCCATCGACAGGCGCTCGGGCTTGTAGGTGAGGTTGGCGCTCTCGGTGTCGAGGATCGAGTAGTCGTTTCCTCGGCGCAGCTCGAGCGTCACGGTACCGGTCACAGCCTTGGCTACCCAGCGCTGGGCGGATTCACGCAGCATGAGCGCCTGCGGGTCGAACCAGCGACCGTGATACAGCAGCTTGCCCAGCTTGCGGCCGTTCGCGCGGTACTGCTCGATGGTGTCTTCGTTGTGGATGCCGGTGACGAGACGCTCGTAGGCAATGTGCAGCAGCGCCATGCCCGGTGCCTCGTACACGCCGCGGCTCTTGGCCTCGATGATGCGGTTCTCGATCTGGTCGCTCATGCCCAATCCGTGGCGCCCGCCAATCGCGTTGGCTTCCATGAACAGCGCCACCTCGTCGGCAAAGCGCTGGCCGTTCAGGGCCACAGGGCGGCCTTCCTCGAACGTCACGCTCACGGTCTCGGCCTTCACGGCCACATCGTCCTTCCAGAAGGCCACGCCCATGATCGGGTTGACGATGTTGATGCCCTTGTTCAGGAACTCAAGGTCCTTGGCCTCGTGTGTGGCACCGAGCAGGTTGCTGTCGGTGGAGTAGGCCTTCTCCACGCTCATCTTGTAGTCGAAGCCGTTGGCGATGAGGAACTCGCTCATCTCCTTGCGGCCGCCGAGTTCGGTGATGAAGGTCTCGTCCAGCCAGGGCTTGTAAATGCGCAGGCCCGGGTTGGCCAGCAGCCCGTAGCGGTAGAAGCGCTCGATGTCATTGCCCTTGTAGGTGCTGCCATCGCCCCAGATGTTCACACCATCTTCACGCATGGCCACCACCAGTGCGGTGCCCGTCACGGCGCGGCCCAGTGGCGTGGTGTTGAAGTAGGTGGCCCCGGCGGTCGTGATGTGGAAGGCGCCGGTCTGGATGGCGGCAATGCCCTCGGCCACCAGCTGCGCGCGGCAGTCGATCAGGCGGGCGATCTCGGCGCCGTACTGCTTGGCGCGGCGCGGGATGTCGTCGTAATCCGTCTCATCGGGCTGGCCCAGGTGGGCGGTGTAGGCGCAGGGCACGGCGCCCTTCTTGCGCATCCAGAGCACGGCGGCGCTGGTGTCCAGTCCGCCGGAGAAGGCGATACCCACGCGTTCGCCGCGCGGAAGCGATTGGAGAATGTTGGCAGCCATGGGGCCAGGAGCCTCGATCGAGAAAGCGTGCGGGTGAGAACGCCGTCGCACCCAGCCCGTGCGCTTTTCAGGTCGTTCGTCGGATCATCCGGTAGGTCACCACCTGCACACGTAAAGCCGCTGGTTGCAGGGTGGGATCCAGCTCGCTCGACGCCGGCTCGTCAAGCGCTTTGATTATAGGCAGCAGCCTGCGCAGTTCGCGGCGCGTACTGCCATGCACTCAGGGCTGCGCGAGCGCCAGAAGCGGGGCCAAGGCAATGCTGCGCGTCTGCGCAGACATCGCAGTGCGGTTGGGCATTTCGGCCTGGGCGATGGCTTCCAGCGCGGCGCGGCTGCCCGGCTGCTTGAGGGCCACCTGCGCCTCGCCCAGAGCCTTGATGAAGGCGCCGATGGCTGTGTCCACGCGCGCGTCCAGCCCCGGCTTGGTGGGCAGGGTGCTGGGGCTGGAGGCCCACTGCTCGTAGAAGGCCTTCTTGGCGAAGTTGCTGGCGTCGATCTGCGCCTGCATCGCGGTGCGGGCCGTGGTAGGCGACAGCGCATTGAAGCTCGACAGTTGCGCCGCCATTGCCAGCCAGCGACGGTCCTGCGCCGCGTCGGTGGCTGGCAGCTTTCGTGCCCATTGGCTGCGCGCTATGTCGGGTGACAGGTTGAGCAGGGACTTCATGCTTCGTACGAGGTCTCGAAGCTCGACAGCCGCGGCGGGTTGGATCGCGCGCTCGGCTGGCGTTTCTACCCGAGTGCCGCCTTCGGGCAGCGGTACGGTGGGCTTGGGGCCGGTGGTACCGCACGCCGCAAGCAGCACCACGAGGGCGAGCGCGGCGCTGGCAGCAGGAAAACGATGTAGCGGTGGCAGAACCATGCGCAAGGCTGGGAATGAGGTCGGATGCAGAAACGATAACGGCCCCGAGGTCGGAGCCGTTTTGCATCAGGAACCAGCTTGTAACCCTGCGTTTCGGACGCGGGCTGTGTGCGATTTCAGCCGATCCGGCCGAGCAAAAGGTACTCCATGAGTGCCTTTTGCACGTGCATCCGGTTTTCAGCTTCATCCCAGACCACAGACTGCGGACCGTCGATGACTTCGGCGGTGACTTCCTCACCTCGATGTGCGGGCAGGCAATGCATGAAGAGCGCGTCGGGCTGTGCCGCCGCCATCATTTCGTTGTCCACGCACCAGTCGGCAAATGCCTGCTTGCGGGTTTCGTTCTCGGCCTCGAAGCCCATGCTGGTCCAGACATCCGTAGTGACCAGGTGGGCGCCGCGGCAGGCTTCGATTGGATCCTTGAAGACGCGAAAGCACTCGGGATTGGAGATCCCGACGCCAGCTGCATCGATCTCGTAACCGGAGGGTGTGGAGACATGCACCGTGAAGCCGAGGATTTCGGCCGCCTGCAGCCAACTCGCGGCCATGTTGTTGCCGTCTCCCACCCAGGCCACCACCTTGCCTGCGATCGAACCGCGGTGCTCGATGAAGGTGAAGATGTCCGCCAGGATCTGGCAGGGGTGGAACTCGTTGGTCAGACCGTTGATGACCGGCACGCGGGAGTGCTGGGCGAAGCGTTCGAGCTTGGCCTGCTCGAAGGTTCGGATCATGACCAGGTCCACCATGCGGCTGATCACGCGCGCGCTGTCCTCGATCGGTTCGGCACGACCGAGTTGGCTGTCGCCGGTGGTGATGTTCAGCACGCTGCCGCCCATCTGGTACATGCCCGCCTCGAAGCTCACACGCGTGCGCGTGCTGGCTTTCTCGAAGATCATGGCCAGGGTTCGATCCACCAGCGGCTGGTACTTCACGTACTGCTTAAACATCGCCTTGATGTTGGCCGCGCGGGCGAACAGGTAGGCGTATTCGCTGGCCGTGAAGTCCTTGAACTGGAGATAGTGGCGAATCGTGCTGGTCATGCTGCGGCCGATTGGGGCTGAGTCAGGAAGCTGTGAATGATCGGCGCAAGGATGTCCACCAATTGCTGTGCCTGCGCCGACGTAAAGATCAGTGGCGGCAGCAGGCGGATGACCCTGTCTGCAGTCACGTTGATCAGCAACCCGGCTTCGCGCGCTCGGCCCACGATCTCGGTGCAGGGGCGGTCGAGTTCGATGCCGATCATCAGACCCTGGCCGCGGATCTCGGCAATGCCCGGGGTTCCCGTCAGCTGCTTGCGGATCCCGTCAACAATGATCTGACCGCAGTGCGCAGCATTGGCCATGAGGCCGTCTTCCTGCATGACCTGCAGTGTCGTGAGACCCGCACGCATGGCCAGGGGGTTGCCACCGAAGGTGGTGCCATGGTTGCCGGGGCCAAACACGTGCGCCGCCACGCCCCGCGCCACCACCGCGCCAATCGGCACACCCGAGCCCAGCCCCTTGGCCAGCGGCATCACGTCCGGCAGGATGTCGGCCCACTGGTGAGCAAACCACTTGCCGGTGCGACCGATTCCGCACTGCACCTCGTCGATCATCAGCAGCCAGCCGCGCTCGTCACAGATCCTGCGCAGCGCCTGCAGGTACTCCGCGCGCGCGGGGTTGATGCCACCTTCGCCCTGGATGGCCTCAAGAAACACGGCTGTGATGCTCGGATTCGCGGCGGCTGCAGCTTCGATTGCGGCGATGTCATTGAGCGGCACGCGCACAAAGCCGGGCACCAGCGGCTCGAAGCCTTTCTGTACCTTGGCGTTTCCAGTGGCGGAGAGCGTGGCCAGCGAGCGGCCATGGAAGGCCTTCTCGTAGACGATGATCTGGGGCTCGGCAATGCCCTTGTCATGCCCGTACTTGCGGGCAATCTTGATCGCAGCCTCATTGGCCTCCAGACCGCTGTTGCAGAAAAACACGTTGTCCATGCCGGACAACTCGCACAGCTTCGTGGCCAACTGCTCGCCCAGCGGAATGCCATAGATGTTGCTGGTGTGTATGAGCTTGGTGACCTGATCCTGCAGCGCCGCGACCAGCTTGGGATGCTTGTGCCCCAGGGTGTTGACGGCGATCCCGGAGAGGCCGTCGAGGTAGCGTCGCCCCTCGGTGTCCCAGACCCATGCGCCTTCGCCATGCGACAGCGAGATCGGTTGGCGTGCATACGTGTTCATGATGTGGGACATCTCTGGCCTCCTGAAGGCGGGACTGGCAAGGGTGAATCGACGCGAGGGTACACGTCCGTCGTGACGCCGGGCAGGGCATGCAGAACGCGGCCTGACGTCGGGTGGGATCCGGTTTGAACCTCACCCTGTTATATCGATATTAACGATGTGACGTATCGAAATTATTGCACATTGGCCTGCGGTGCGTGTCCGGGCGCGGGCTGCGGTGTCTGACCCGGCGGGTGTGCCAACGCCTCGGCCGACGCGGCGCGAAACGGCTTGTAGCTTGCCAAGCCCAGCACCGCCAGCATGCCCAGTCCGCCGAGCAAGGCAAACGTGGGCCGCAACCCGATCGCGTCGGCGGTGATGCCGGTGGCGATCGCCCCCAGTGGCGCAAGTGCCACGGACGCGAATCGCATGGTGGCCGTAACGCGGCCCAGCAAGGCGTCCGGAGTCACGATCTGGCGCATGCTGATGTAGTTGATGAAGAAGGCCACCGTGCCGATGTCGAACAGGAACAGGGCGAGCGCCATCGTTGCCATGTTCCAGGGCTTGTCTGCGGGCAGCAGGGCAAATGCCGCCCAGACGACCGTCGTCAAGGCCAGGCCCCAGACCATCACGTTGCCCGGGCCAACGCGATGGTTCAGGCGCTTGACGAGCACAGCGCTGACCAAAGCACCTACACCCCCAGCAATGTGCACGAGGCCAATCTGGCCTGCGTTCATGTGGAGCTCGCGGGTCGCAAAGAGAATCTGCATCGCCAGAAAGCCATGGAACAGGAACTGCCACGCCGCTGCTGCAAAGGCCATGGCGCGCAGCGCGGGGTCATTCCAGCAATAGCGAAGGCCTTCGAGCATGTCGGGCAGCAGGCCTTTGGACGGCGCGCTCGGTTGGCGTGCGCTCGCGGGCTCATCGAGCTTTACAAACAGCGCAAGCGTGAATGCCAGCGCGATCACCTCGATGGCGATCGCTTTGGGCGCACCGAAGGCCTGGATGAGCAGCCCGGCCAGCCCCGGCGCCGCCAGGCGGATCAAGGACTCCGAGGTTTGGATGATGCGATAGGCATCCACGAGCCGTGGCCGACCAACCACGTGCGTGACCAGCACCTGGTGCGCCGTGCCGAACACGGTCATCACCGCGCCGACCAGAAAGCCCACGAGGTAGAGCAGCGGCATGTTGAGCCAGCCCATGAACCACGCGGCTGGCAACAGGGCCAAGGAAGCCGCGAGCACTATGAAGCAGCCCACCAGAATGCGTTGTTTGCTGGTCTGGTCGATCCACACGCCGCTGGGCAAGCTGAGCAGCGCAAAGGGCAGGGCCTGGAAGGCCACCAGAAGGCCCATCTGCGTGGGCGAGGCGTGCAGCACCGTGGTGCCAATGATCGGCAGGGCAAGGTGCGAGATGTGCCCCGCGCCCATGGCGATCACCTCGGCGAGCCAGAGCAACGCAAACGTGCGCTCTCGCAGCAGCGGCGGGGTGATCCGGCCGAAGAATCCGCCGAATCCGGAGGTGATCGCGGGTTTCATTCTTGCTTCCCTGTCATGCACTCGGACTACGCTGCGATCGCCTGCTGGGCAATTCGCGCCAGTCCTGCGCTGCCGCTCGTGCAGGTTCTGCACGCAAGACGGCGTCAACTCTTATATAAGATAGAATTCTTAGTGTCCCGTACCGGACGGGATTTCCATGGCCAAACAGATCTTCATCATCGGCATGACGCATGCCGGAAAGACCTTTCGACCGTCCGACTGGGCTGAGCGCCTGGCCGGGGTCATGGCCTGCTTTCAGCCACCGGGTGCCGGGCCGCAAGCCCATCTCGGTTACTCACCGCTCGTGCGCCCGGTCATGATCAACGATGTCAAATGTGTTGTCGTGGACGAGAGCCTGCGCGAGCTCGAGCCCATGGCCTGGAACTTCGTGCTGTCCTTCGCCAAGGACAATGATCTTCAAACTTCGGAAGCCTGCGTGATTCCGGAGCGCCCTGCACGCTGACTGCCGCATTTGGCAGCACAGCTACCGCTCTTTCCACCGACAAAAACAACAAGGGGCGCCGCGGCGCCCCTTGTGCTTGATGCTTGATCCGGTTCTGGATCAGGCGCCCATCGCCTTGATGGCAGCGGCCAGGCGGCTCTTGTCACGGGCGGCCTTGTTCTTGTGGACGATCTTCTTGTCAGCGACGCTGTCGATCACCGACTGGGACTTCTGGAACACTTCAGCAGCTGCCTTCTTGTCACCGGCGGCCACAGCCTTGCGAACGGCCTTGATGGCGGTACGCATCATGGAGCGCAGGGCGGAGTTGTGGGCGTTCGCGACGGTGGCTTGACGGGCACGCTTGCGAGCTTGGGCGGTATTGGCCATGTGTTCAGGTTTCCAAGTAACTTTCCTCGCCACGCATCCGCCGCTGGTTGCAGGTTCACCATGAACCGGTCCGGGCGGCTCGTCAGAGTCATGCGCCGGGCGGGAAAGGAAATTCTGTGAAGCCCTAGACTATAAGCCTTTTCTGGCTCTGACGCAAGGAAATCCGCCCCGCCAGAATGAGTTGCGAGCGGCGATTGGAGCCGGTGCTCAGTGCTCCGTTCCGCGCTTTGCATCTTGAGCCCGTACCGCAGCGCAGAATGCGAGCGGTTGCAACTAAAGAAACACCGTGTGAACCTGCTCCGCGCCGCCTTTTCTGTCAGCTCCTGGACCTTCGCTTCCCGCATCACGGGCCTGTTGCGGGAAATGCTTCTTGCCAGCGCATTCGGCGCCAGCGCCATTACCGACGCGTTCAACGTCGCCTTCCGCCTGCCCAATTTGCTGCGCCGCCTGTTTGCCGAGGGGGCGTTCTCCCAGGCCTTCGTGCCGGTGCTGGGCGACATCCGTACGCGCGAGGGGGACGCGGCAGCCAAGGCGCTCATCGATCACGTGGCTGCGGCCTTGCTATGGGCGGTGGGGCTGACCAGCCTCGTTGGCGTCATCGGGGCGCCCTTGCTGGTCTACGCCATCGGCTCTGGCCTGTCCGGATCGGCGTTCGACGATGCCACCGTGATGACGCGAATCATGTTCCCGTATATCGGCTGCATGGCTATGGTGGCCCTGGGCGCGGCGGTGCTCAACACCTGGCGCAAGTTCATGCTCGCAGCAGCCACGCCGGTATTGCTCAATGTGGCCGTGATCGCGGGCATCTGGCTGGCGCCGCAATTCATGGCGCGGCCGATCTACGGCGTGGCGATTGCCGTGATGATCGGCGGACTGCTGCAAATGGGCGCGGTGTGGTGGGGGTTGCGACGGCTCAAGCTGCGCCCGGACGTTTTGAAGTCTCCGCGCAGGGCATTCGGCTACGCCGGCGTGAAGCGCGTGCTCTCACAGATGGCTCCTGCACTACTTGGGGTGTCCGTAGCGCAACTGAGCCTCATCATCAACACGCAGATCGCCACCCACCTGGGCGAGGGCCGTGTCACCTGGATCACGCTCGCCGACCGGTTGCTGGAATTTCCGAACGCGCTGCTTGGTGTCGCACTGGGTGTTGTACTCACGCCCAGCCTGACGCGCGCGGCGTCTTCCAACGACCAGGCGGGCTACAACGGGCTGATCGACTGGGGCCTGCGCCTGACCCTGCTGCTCGGTTTGCCCGCGGCGCTGGCCTTGGCGCTGATGGCCCAGCCGCTCACGGCGCTGTTGTTTCACAACGGCAAGTTCAGCGACACCGACATGATCCAGACCGCGCTGGCCGTGCAGGCCTATTCGATCGGCGTGGTTGGATTCACGCTGGTCAAGATCCTGGCGCCCGGCTTCTACGCGCGCCAGGACATGCGCTCACCCGTGAAGGTGGCGGTCATCGTGCTGATCGCCACGCAGCTCATGAACCTCTTGCTGGTCCCTTATCTGTCGCATGTGGCTCTTGCGCTTTCGATCAGCCTGGGCGCAATGCTCAATGCAGGCCTGCTCTATGTGGGACTGCGCCGCGGTGGCGCCTATCGGCCCGAGGCAGGCTGGCTGGTCTTCCTGATCAAACTGATGATTGCCCTCGCCGTCATGGGCGCGGTGCTCTGGTTCATGGGGCAGGGCGTGGACTGGGCAGCGCTGAAGGCGGCCAAGTGGGAGCGGGCGGGGCGGGTGCTGGCCATGGTGGCGGCGGGCGCCGCGACCTACTTCGTGATGCTGGCGGTGCTGGGGTTCAGGCTGAGAGACTTCCGGCGCCGCGAACCCACCTTGCCTGCGCCGGGCGCCTGACCTCGGGCTTGCAAGGGGCGTCGGGCAGGCCCAATCCCGGCGCGCCAAGCCTTGCGCCGACAGGTTCTACCGAAACGTGCTATAGTCTTGGGCTCTAAGGGGGTGATTGTTTTGCCGATCGTTCGCGTTAAAGAAAATGAGCCGTTTGAGACCGCACTGCGCCGTTTCAAGCGGGGCATTGAAAAGCTGGGTCTTTTGACTGAACTGCGCGCTCGCGAGTTCTATGAAAAGCCAACTGCGGAGCGCAAGCGCAAGAAGGCTGCTGCCGTCAAGCGCCACTACAAGCGTATTCGCAGCCAGATGCTGCCGAAGAAGATGTACTGATTCTTCTCGGTCATCGCCGCCAAACCCGCGCAAGCTTGTTCTGCGCGGGTTTGTCGTTTCTGGCCCCCAAATATGTGAATCAAGCCGAGGACACGCCATGAGCCTGAGAGACCGCATCAATGACGACGTGAAGACTGCCATGCGCAACAAGGAGAGCGACAAGCTCACCGCGCTGCGCATGCTCACTGCCGCGCTCAAGCAAAAGGAAGTGGACGAGCGCATCGAACTGACTGATGCGCATGTACTGGCCCTGGTTGAGAAGCTCATCAAGCAGCGCAAGGATTCCATCACGGCCTACGAGCAGGGCGGCCGGCCGGATCTGGCTGCCAAGGAGAAGTTCGAGCTCGATCTGCTCGCGGTGTACCTGCCTGCGCAGATGAGTGAGGCCGAGGTGGAAGCCGCCGTGGCCGCTGCCGTGGCGCAGGTCGGTGCCGCCGGCCCGCAGGACATGGGCAAGGTCATGGCCATCGTGAAGCCAGCTTTGGCGGGCAAGGCCGATATGGGAATGGTTTCGGCCAAGGTCAAGGCAGCGCTCAGCAAGTAAGTTGCAAGCTGCGAACAGCAGGGCATCCGCCATGCTGTTCTACAGAACCCAAAGCCCCGCAAACCTTGGCGTTTGCGGGGCTTTTGCGTCTAATCGGCCATCCCTTCACGCAGGCGGCCGCATGTTCCAGCTTCGCTATCTGACCTTCTGGCTTTGCGCACTCGTCGCTGTGGCGAGCGTGGGCTGGATGATTGCCTCCGGCTTCCACGCCTGGATCGCACTGCTCGCACTGACGACCGGCTTCCTGGCGGCCGTAGGCGTACGCGACATGGCGCAGGTGCGCCAGAGCGTGCGGCGCAACTACCCCATCCTGGCCAATCTGCGCTACTTCCTGGAGTTCATCCGCCCGGAGATCCGTCAGTATTTCCTGGAAGACGACACCGAGGCCAAGCCGTTTTCGCGCAACCAGCGCAGCGTGGTCTACCAGCGTGCCAAGCAGGAGGTTGACAAGCGCCCCTTCGGCACGCAGAAGGATGTCTACGAGGCCGGCTACGAGTGGATCAACCATGCCGTGGTGCCGGCCAAGGTGGAGTCCTGTGACTTTCGAATCACCATCGGCGCGGGCAAGCCGGGCGTGATCCAGCCCTACAGCGCATCGGTCTTCAACATCTCGGCCATGAGCTTTGGGGCGCTGTCGGCCAATGCCATCCGCTCGCTCAACCAGGGTGCCAAGAAGGGTGGATTTGCGCATGACACCGGAGAAGGCTCCATCAGCCAGTACCACCGCGAACACGGTGGCGATTTGATCTGGGAGATCGGCAGCGGCTACTTCGGCTGCCGCAACAAGGACGGCAGCTTCTCCGAAGAGAACTTCATCAGGAACGCGCGCGACCCGCAGGTCAAGCTCATCGAGGTCAAGCTCTCGCAGGGCGCCAAGCCCGGGCACGGCGGCGTGCTGCCCGGTCCCAAGGTCACGCCCGAGATTGCAGCCGCGCGCGGGGTGGAGCCTTGGACCGACTGTGTCTCGCCGGCCTCGCACAGCGCGTTTTCCACGCCGGTGGAGTTCATGCACTTCATCGCGCGCCTGCGCGAGCTCTCTGGCGGCAAGCCGACCGGCTTCAAGCTCGCGATCGGCCACCCGTGGGAGTTCTTTGCCATGGTCAAGGCCATGCTGGCCACGGGCATCACGCCGGACTTCATCGTCGTGGACGGCGGGGAGGGCGGCACGGGCGCCGCGCCCGTGGAGTTCACGGACCATGTGGGTACACCGCTGCAGGAGGCGCTCCTGCTGGTGCACAACACGCTGGTGGGTGCGAATCTGCGCAGCCAGATCAAGCTCGGCGCCTCGGGCAAGATCGTCACGGCCTTCGACATCGCCCGCACCATCGCCCTGGGTGCAGACTGGTGCAACAGCGCGCGCGGCTTCATGTTTGCGCTGGGCTGTATCCAGGCGCAGAGCTGCCATACGGGCAAGTGCCCAACCGGCGTCACCACGCAGGACCCCAAGCGCCAGCAGGCACTGGTGGTGCCGGACAAGGCCGAGCGCGTCTACAACTTCCAGCACAACACGCTCAAGGCCCTGGGCGAGCTGCTTGCGGCTGCTGGCCTGGATCATCCGGACGATCTGCGCCCGCACCACATCGTGCGCCGCGTTTCGCACAACCAGGTGCAGCTGCTCTCCAACCTCTATACCTTCCTCAAGCCAGGCGACCTGCTCAATGGCACGGCACAGGGCGCGGTGTTCGAGTACTACTGGCCCATGGCGCAGTGCGAGAGCTTCAAGCCGGCCTCGCACAAGTGACCCGCCTGTAAGCGACACGTGAAGCGCGCCGCGCAGACCCTGCGGCATACTTCAGCCCATGCACCTGCTTCATCGCCCCCCGCACCGCACTGCCGCCTTCCTCGCGCGGCGGGGCTCGCTGCGCGCCGGCTGGCGATCTCGGCGCGCCTAAAATCCGCGCCAAAAGCGAAGCTACTCGCCGAACGCGGTGCCGTAGCCTGCTCGCACATTCAGGGCAGGTTCGCTCTGGCAGCCGCAAACGTGATTACCCAGACCACCCGCAGCCCAGCTGCGCAGCCTTGACGCCGCGCCCGCGCCGCGTGGTCTGACCGAAAGAACAAGGACATCCCATGCTCGACATCCATCAACTGCGTAAGGACGTGACTGCCGTCGCCGAGCGCCTCGCCACGCGCGGCGGCCAACCGCTCGATGTGGCCCGTTTCAACGAACTCGAAGGCGAACGCAAGGGCCTGCAGATCCGCACCGAGGAGCTGCAAGCCAAGCGCAATGCCCTGAGCAAGCAGGTGGGCGAACTTAAGCGCAAGGGCGAAGACGCCAGCGCCGTGCTGGCCGAAGTGGCGGGCATCGGCGACGAGCTGAAGGCCAACGAAAGCGCGCTGGCCGAGCTGCAGGAGCGCTTCAATGCCTTCCTGATGGCCGTACCCAACGTACCGCACGAGAGCGTGCCCGTGGGCAAGGACGAGACCGGCAACCTGGAAGTGCGCCGCTGGGGCACGCCGCGCGCCTTCGACTTCGCTGTCAAAGATCACGTGGACATCGGTCTGCCGCTGGGCCTGGACGCCGAAACCGGCGCCAAGCTCGCCGGCGCGCGCTTCACCTTCCTCAAGGGCCCGGTGGCGCGCCTGCACCGCGCGCTCGCCCAGTTCATGCTGGACACCCAGACCGGCGAGCACGGCTACACCGAGTGCTACACGCCCTACATCGTCAACAGCGCCACGCTGCTAGGCACGGGCCAGCTGCCCAAGTTCAAGGACGACATGTTCAGCGTCAAGAAGGGTGGCGCCGAAGGCGAAGAGGGTGATCTCTACCTCATCAGCACCAGCGAGATCAGCCTCACGAACCTGGTGCGCGGCGACATGCTCAATGCCGCCGACCTGCCCATCAAGCTCACCGCGCACAGCCCCTGCTTTCGCAGCGAGGCCGGCAGCTACGGCCGCGACACGCGCGGCATGATCCGCCAGCACCAGTTCGACAAGGTCGAGATGGTGCGCATCGAGCGGCCCGAAGACAGCTTTGCGGCCCTAGAGGAGATGACCGGCCACGCCGAGAACATCCTCAAGAAGCTGGGCCTGCCCTATCGCGTCATGCTGCTCTGCACGGGTGACATGGGCTTTGGCAGCAGCAAGACCTACGACCTCGAAGTCTGGCTGCCCGCGCAAAACACCTACCGCGAGATCAGCAGTTGCAGCAACTGCGAAGCCTTCCAGGCCCGCCGCATGCAGGCCCGCTTCAAGAATGCCCAGGGCAAGACCGAGTTCGTCCACACCCTCAACGGCTCGGGCCTGGCCGTGGGCCGCACGCTAGTGGCGGTGCTGGAGAACTACCAGCAGGCCGACGGCAGCGTGGTCGTGCCCGAGGTGCTGCGGCCCTACCTGGGCGGCGATGCGGTGCTGAAAGTTTGATGCCGGGAACGGCTTTCCGCTTGTCCCATGCGGTTCTCCAGCCATTTTGGGCTGGAAACCCGCATGGATACTGCGAGAAGCCCTTTTTGTCCTGGGACGGGCGGGCCTGATGCGCTTTGCCAACCATCCCGTCCGGCTACGGTCCCTGAAGCCCACGGGCAAGCTGCGGCATCTGTTCACGCGACGTGAGGCCATGGCGCGGCTGCTGGCCGATGGCTGGCGGCGGCACACCCTGCACCCGGAGGTGGCGCGCATCGAATCGCTCACGGCCCACCTGCGCAAGCGCGGCAAGCTCACGGTCAAGTTGATCGAGGTGGGCGTGGCCAACGCTACCGCGCAGGAGCGGCGCACCCTGGGCGCGCGGCGCCGTGTGTGGGTGCGGCGCATCGAGCTGCATGTGGACGGCGTGCCGATGATCGCCGCCCGCTCTGCCACCGCCGCCCGGCACCTCAAGGGCCCCTGGCGCTATCTGCCGCGCCTGCAGCGCCGGCCGATGGGCGAGGTGCTGTTCGCCGACCCGATCGTGGCCCGATCCCCACGTGTGTTCCGGGTGGAGCGCTACAACGGTGTCGGCGGCCTGCCTTCGCGGCGGTCCCTGTTCATTCGGCAGGGGGCGCCGCTGGTGGTGGAGGAGATATTCCTCGGTCGACTAGACCGTTGAGTCCCGAAGCAGGACGGAATCGAAATGGAAGAACCGAAGCTTTTCAAATCGCCGCCACCGCTTGTGACTGGTCGAACGGGTAAAGAGTCCGCGCTCTTCGCCGTTTTGCTTCTGTTCCCTTTATGGGGCACGTTCGCCAGTATTTGGCTCGCTTCGACCGTTCCGATCATCACGCCCCTCGTCGCGATTCTTTGGATAGTAGGCATGGTGACGTCAGTCGTTCCATTTTTCCGTTCGCCGGGCGTTTCGACCGGTAGGGCGATTGTCGCGACGATCACTTGGTGGGTTTTGTCGATCCCATTCGTCTATGTGATCGCAAGTGCGTCAGCGAGTTACTTCGCTGGCCCATAAGTGAACATGGCGACCGAGTCGGTGGGCCTGGATACATAACGTGGGCAGGCCTATTGATAGAGCCGCCTAAAGGGCGATGATCAGCCCCGCAACCCCAACACATCCTGCATATCAAACAGCCCCGCTGCCTTCCCACCGAGCCATTTGGCCGCGCGCACTGCGCCCTGCGCGTAGCCGTTGCGGCTGCTGCTGCGGTGGCTGATTTCGACGCGCTCTCCGGTACCCAGGAAGAAGGCGGTGTGGTCGCCGATCACGTCGCCGCCGCGCACGACTGAGAAGCCGATTCTCCCCGCCTCGCGCTCACCGGTGTGGCCGTGGCGGGCCCAGTCGGCCACGTCTTCGAGCTTGACGCCGCGGGCGCGGGCGACGGCTTCGCCCATGCCCAGGGCGGTGCCGGAGGGGGCGTCGACCTTCTTGCTGTGGTGGGCTTCGAAGATTTCGACGTCGTATTGATCGCCCAGGGCCTGGGTGGCGAGTTCGAGCAGCTTGAAGACCACGTTCACGCCCACGCTCATGTTGGGTGCGAAGACGACCGGGATGGTCTCGGCGGCTTTCGCAATCGCCGCCTTGCCGGCCGTATCAAAGCCCGTGGTGCCGATCACGATGGCCTTGCGTGCGGCCACGCAGGCGGCCAGGTGGGCCAGGGTGCCTTCGGGGCGGGTGAAGTCGATCAGCACGCTGCTTACGGCAAGTGCCGCAGCCACGTCCGAGGTGATCGCAATCGAGGTCCCGGCGGGTGTGGTGCCCAAAGTCGTGCCCAAGGCCGGGCTGTCGGCGCGGTCGAGCAGGGCGGTGATGGCGACCTGCGGATCCGCCAGTGCGGCGTCGATCAGCATGCGGCCCATGCGGCCGCTGGCGCCGGCGATGGCGATCCGCGTTGCAACGCCCGCCATGCTCAGGCTCCGGCGGCAGCCGACAGAGCGGAAATCTTGAGCGCCTCGGTGGCGGTGGGCTGGGGGTCGCCCTGCCACTTGATGAGCCTGTCGCCGTCAAAGAACAGGGTGAAGCGGCGCATCTCGGTGACCTCACCGCGCTTGCGCATGGCAAAGCCGTAGTCCCAGCGGTTGGCATGCAGGTCCGAGCGCAGCAGCGGCGAGCCGAGCAGGGCCTGTACCTGCAGGCGGGTCATGCCTTCCTTGAGCTGGGCGACCTGCTCGCTGGTGATCAGGTTGCCCTGCTGGATGTCCGGGCGGTAGACGCTGCAGCCGGTGGCAAGCACCAATACGAAACCGGCGGCGATGAACGACAGGAAGCGCAGAGCAGAAGACATGAAGGGGACCATCAAGCGGAATTGCACCGTGCGTGCCGCCTGTTGCGTGCCCCGAGCGGGCGGGCACAGGCGGCTGGGTGAGGGGCCGCGCGCCGGGCAGGGTTTCTGCCTCAGCCGCCGCGGCGGGTCGGGCCGTATCATAGGTCACCCTTCCGGGGCACTTCTCCAACGCACCTCGTTCGCATTCGCGCCCTGCGCGGCTGCGGCCCGATCCGATGCCGAACTCCAGCCAGAACCTCAAAGAGATGGGCCTGAAGGCCACCCTGCCGCGCATGAAGGTGCTGGAGGTCTTTCACAAGAGCCCGCAGCGCCATCTGAGCGCGGAAGACGTCTACAAGCTGCTGCTGGCCGAGCAGGGCGACGTGGGCCTGGCCACCGTGTACCGCGTGCTCACGCAGTTCGAGCAGGCCGGCCTGCTCAAGCGCAACCACTTCGAAAGCGGCAAGGCGGTCTTCGAGCTCAACGAGGGCAGCCACCACGACCACATCGTCTGCCTCGATTGCGGGCATGTGGAGGAGTTCTACGACGCCGGCATCGAGCAGCGCCAGGACGCCGTGGCCGCCGAGCGCGGCTTCAAGCTCGTGGAGCATTCGCTGTCGCTGTACGCGAACTGCGCCCGGACCGAATGCCCGCACCGCAAGCAGAGCTGATCGTTTTGTCCGATATTGATCCATTCGTGCTGGATCAATAAGGCACTTTCCGCATGTTCGATGCGGATTTCGGCATGTTTTGGATGCCGACGAAATTCGGCCGAAAATGAATCAAATGAGCTCTGATGCGGCTCTCCAGCCGGTGCTCATTCTGTGTCGAGGGCGCGATCGGTGCGCTGCAGCCGCGGCAGCCCGCGTGCTGACGGTGCTCAATCGGCCGCCAGCAGCTCTTTCGCGTGCTTCTTGCTGGTGGCGGTGATGGTTTCGCCGGCCAGCATGCGGGCGATTTCGTCCACGCGGTCGGCCGCACTCAGGCTGCGGATGGCGCTTTGCGTGCTGCCGGCCACGGTGAACTTTTCCACCTTGAACTGCTGATGCGCCCGGGCCGCCACCTGGGGCAGGTGGGTCACGGCCAGCACCTGGCGGTCGGCGCCGAGCTGGCGCATCAGGCGGCCGACGACTTCGGCCACCGCGCCGCCGACGCCGGCGTCCACCTCGTCAAAGATCAGGGTCGGGGTGGCGTTGGCCGTGGAGGCGATGACGGCAATCGCCAGCGAAATGCGTGACAGCTCCCCGCCCGAGGCCACCTTGCCCAAGGCGCGGGGCGTGGCGCCGGCATGGCCGGCCACCAGAAACTCCACGGCGTCTGTGCCGGTGGGGCCGGCGTCTTCGGCGGTGAGCGCAATGTCCAGACGGCCGCCCTGCATCGCGAGCGTCTGCATGGCCTCGGTGGCGGCAGCGGAGAGCTTCTTGGCGACTTTCGCGCGCTCAGTCGAAAGCTTCTTGGCCGCCTGGTCGAACATTCTTTGCGCCGCATCGACAGCGGCTTGCAGCGCGGGCAGATTGCTTGCGGCATCCAGTGCGCCCATCTTTTCGCGCGCAGCCTGCCAGTGGTCGGCCAAAGCCGCGGGTTCCACGCGCAGCTTGCGTGCGGTGCCATGCAGCGCGGACAGGCGCTGCTCAATCTCCTCGAGTCGCTGCGGGTCCAGATCGCTGCTATTCAAATAGTGGGACAGTGCATAGGCCGCCTCGCGCGCCTGGATGGCAGCGGCTTCAAGCGCGTCCACGGCGCCTTGCAGGCGGGCGTCGTGCGCCAGCTGGGCGGCCAGGCGGCTGTGCAGACTTTCCAGGCGGCCGATGATGGGTTCGTCCGACTCTTCCAGTGCGTTCAACGCGGAGGAGGCGGATTCGATCAGCCCGGCGGCATGAGAAAGCCTCCGGTGCTCGCTCTCCACCTCGGCCCATTCGCCGGGCTGCGGCGCCAGGCGGTCCAGCTCATCGAGCTGCCAGGCCAGGCGCTCACGCTCGGCGTCGAGGCTGGCCTGCTCGGTTTGGGCGCGGGTAAGCAGGGCGCGGGCTTCGCGCAGGGTCTTCCAGCGCTCGGCCACATCCGCCACCTGCGGCTCCAGCTTGCCAAAGGCATCCAGCAGGCTGCGCTGGGCGGCGGGCTTCTGCAGCAACTGGTGGGCGTGCTGGCCGTGAATATCCACCAGCAGGTCGCCCAAAGCGCGCAGCTGGGTCACGGGCACGGCGGCGCCATTGATGAAGGCCTTGCTGCGGCCCTCGCGGTCGATCACGCGGCGCAGCAGAACGGTGTCTGATGCGTCGAATTCGTGCTCTGCCAGAAAGGCAGCGACGTTCGCGTCCACATCAAATTCCGCTGCAATGCTGGTCTTGGCTGCGCCCTCGCGGATCACGCCGGCGTCGCCCCGGCCGCCTAGCACGAGACCCAGCGCGTCGATCAGGATGCTCTTGCCCGCGCCGGTCTCACCGGTGAGGGCCGAGAAGCCGGCCGAGAAGTCGATCTCGGCCTCGGTGACGAGCACAAAGTCGGTGAGGTGCAGACTGCGCAGCATGGCTTAGAGTGAAACGCCCTAGCTGGGCATGAGGTTCCAGTGCAGCTTGCGCCGCAGGGTGGCGAAGTAGTCGTAGCCGGGCGGGTGCAGCAGCTGCAGCCGGTGCCTGGAGGGCGTGACGCGCACCACATCGCCCAATTCGAGCGTGGAGAAGGTCTGCATGTCGCAGTGCGCGGCCATTTCCTTGCCGGCGACCACCTCGATGTCGAGGGTCACGTCCGCGGGCAGCACGATCGGCCGGTTACTCAAGCTCTGGGGTGCCACCGGCACCAGGGTGATGCCGGCCAGGGACGGATGCAGCATCGGCCCGCCAGCGCTCATGGCGTAGGCCGTGCTGCCAGTGGGGGTGGAGACGATCAGCGCATCGGCGCGCTGCTGGTAGACCAGGTCGCCGTCGATCCGCACCACAAACTCAAGCATGCCGCCGGCCGCGCCGCGCTGCACCACCACGTCGTTCAGGGCAAGTGCCGACCAGATGCCCGCGTTCTCGCGCCGCACCTGGCAATCGAACATGCTGCGTGCCTCCAGCGAATAGTTGCCGCCCAGCAGCGAACCCAGCGCCGGCTGCCAGTCGCGCAAGGGCACATCGGTCATGAAGCCCAGGCGTCCGTGGTTGATGCCGATCAGCGGCACGCCCAGCGGCGCCAGCACGCGAGCGGCACCGAGCAGGGTGCCGTCGCCACCGACCACGATGGCGGCCCGGGCGCGGCCCGGTGCGTCTTCCAGCGCAATCTTGGGCAGATGGCAGACGTCCAGCGAGGCGGCGCTGTCGGCGTCGATGCAGACCTGCCCGCCCTGGGCCTGGAGCCATTCGCCGATGGCGGTGAGGGTGTCGCCCAGCCCGGGTGTGTTGGCGCGGCCGACGAGCACGAACTGGGTGAGCGATTGCATGCCGGCGATTCTATCGACAGGCTGTGGCGCCTTGTCCCCTGGCCTGTGGATCGCTGGTGTGATCGATGGCGCACCGCCGCGGCCTGAATCCATACAATCAGCTGCCATGGACCCCCGATCTCATCTGCTGCTCAAGACGCTGATCGAACGATATATCGCCGAGGGGCAGCCCGTCGGCTCGCGCACCCTGTCGCGCTGGTCCGGGCTGGATCTGTCGGCAGCCACCATCCGCAACGTGATGAGCGACCTCGAAGAGGCCGGGCTGATCGTCAGCCCGCACACCTCCGCCGGGCGTATCCCGACGCCGCGCGGCTACCGCCTGTTTGTGGACACCATGCTCACTGTGCAGCCGCTGGAAAGCGTGGAGCAGCAGGCGCTGAACGAGACCATCCAGCAGAACCTGCAGCCGGCATCGCCGCAGAAGGTCATCAGCGCGGCCGCGCAGCTGCTGTCCAGCCTGTCCCAGTTTGCTGGGGTCGTGCTTACCCCGCGGCGCAGCCAGACCTTCAAGCATGTGGAGTTTCTGCGTCTGGGCGAGCGGCGTGTGCTGATGATCATCGTCACACCCGAGGGCGATGTACAGAACCGCATGATCCTGCTGGAGCAGGATCTGAGTGCGTCCCAGCTGGTGGAGGCGGGCAATTTTCTCAATACGCACTTTGCGGGCAGCAGCTTCGACGAAGCCGCCAGCCGCCTGAAGCAGGAGCTGGGCAGCCTGCGCGACGAGGTGCAGACGCTGATGCAGGCCGCGATGGCCGCCGGCTCCCAGGCCATGAGCGACGATCAGGAGCAGGTGCTCATCAGTGGTGAGCGGCGCCTGCTGGATGTGGCGGACTTCTCCACCAACATGGCGCGCCTGCGCCAGTTGTTCGACGTGTTCGAGAGCAAGACCAGCCTGCTGCGCCTGCTGGAAACCGGCGGCAATGCCGAGGGCGTGCAGATCTTCATCGGCGGCGAGTCCCAGCTCGTGCCGGTGGAGGAAGTGTCGGTGGTGGCGGCACCCTACAAGGTGAACGGCCAGGTAGTCGGCACGCTCGGCGTGGTTGGTCCCACGCGCATGGCCTACGACCGCGTGGTGCCGCTGGTGGACATCACTGCGCGCCTGCTGTCCAACGCGCTTACATATTCTTCGGGCGAGGCTGGCGCGCCTCCACCTGGCCCGACCGCTCCGGCCTAGCACTGCTGTCTGGCACGGGCAGGCGCGGCATGGGCCCCGGCGCCAATACTTGCCGCACCGTGCCGCGGTAGTGCGCCGCCGCTTGGCTGCGGGACACGCCGGTGGCATCGAGCAGCGCATCGGCCGCGGCAATTTCGCCGTCGCTCATCACGTTGTCGATCCACGTCAGAAGGCGCTTGCGCTCGTCGGGGCTAAGGGGCGGGAGATCCGGCAGGTCGCGCGCCAGCGCCCAGGACCAGGCCTCGATCCGTTCACGCGCCAGCACGAAGGCCTGCCCGGCGGGCGTGTCGGCATCCAGTCCGCCGGCCGGCGTGTTGCGCTCCCAGAGCGCAAGGCCCACGCTGCGGTCGATCACGGTTGTCGCAGTCGTGGCCATCAGTTCACCCAGACGGCCGCAGCTCGGGCGGACCCCCGGCTCGCCGCTCAGGCAGAGATTGATCGCCGGCGGGTTGATGGCGGCGGCCCAGCCATAGGCTTCGATGGCGCTGTTCAGGCGACTGCCGTGCCGCACGGCGAGCGCCTGTTCAAGCCGGCGCAGCATGCTGGTCTGGCGCAGATCAAAGCGTGTGCTCGCTGCCGCCTTTGCCAGCAGCATGGGCATGGCGCCCAGCTTGGCTTGCGTCGCTGCAGGATTTGGGGCGCGCGACACCGCATCGGCTAGGCTGAGCCAGGCGGCGCCGTTGTCGGGTTCCAGTTCGGTCCAGAGTTGTGCCCAGCGCACGGAGAAACAGCCGGGTTCGGCGCTGCAGTAGGTATTCAGGTAGGCCAGCAGGTCGGCATCGCCGTTGTGGCGCTCGCCCAGCCCGCGCAGCATGGCGTCGCGCAGGGCTCGGGCCTCATCCGGAGGCGTGCCCACGCGGTCATAGTTGGTGAGCACGGCGCGCACCAGCGGGTCAGGCGTGCTGGCGGCCAGCGCGTCGATGCGTCGCTGGTTGGCGCAGCCCGAACTCAGTACGAGCAGCAGTGCGGCCACGGCGCAAGGCAGTGCGCGCATCCACCTGGGGGTCAAGCCGGCGTCCTTTCAGTCAAGCGAGGCTTCATGGGGATCGTTGCTGTGCCCAATGGGCTGCGGTGAAGGTGGGGTGTCAGGGTTTGCACGGCCGGTGCGGCGCGAGGCCCCGTGCAAACCCCGCAGGAATCGCACGGCGCGTGCGGACCCTCTGCCTACAATCCGGCAACCCTAGTTCACTCGAATATGAAATTCAATCCTCCAGCTGGGTACAAACATGGACAGGCGCCGCGCATCGGGGTTCTTCTGGTGCAGCTGGGCACGCCGGATGAGCCCACGGCCCCAGCCCTGCGGCGTTATCTGGCGCAATTCCTGAGCGACCCGCGGGTGGTCGAGATTCCCCGTCTTGTGTGGCTGCCGATCCTGCACGGCATCATCCTGAACGTGCGGCCCGCCAAGAGCGCGCGCAAGTACGCCAGCATCTGGATGAACGACGGCCCGGATAAAGGAAGCCCGCTGCGCGTCTACAGCGAGAAGCAGGCCAAGCTGCTGCGCGGCTATCTGGGCGACGCCGGAATCGATGCCGAGGTGGCGCTCGCCATGCGCTACGGCAACCCCAGCGTGGAGAGCGTGCTGAACAGCCTGCTCGAGAAGAACGTGGACCGCCTGCTGGTGGTGCCCATGTATCCACAGTACTCAGCCACCACCACGGCC
Organism: Piscinibacterium candidicorallinum; assembly: GCF_047549485.1. GTDB lineage: Bacteria > Pseudomonadota > Gammaproteobacteria > Burkholderiales > Burkholderiaceae_C > Piscinibacterium > Piscinibacterium candidicorallinum. The sequence continues at coordinate 1,419,578 of NZ_CP180191.1, forward strand.
AGCGTGATCGACGAGGTCAATCGTGCGCTGTTCAAAGTGCGCAACATGCCGGAGCTGCGCTTCGTGAAGCACTGGCACGACAACCCCGCCTACATCGATGCGCTGGTGGCGTCTGTCCGCCGGCACTTCGAGCGTGAAGGCGTGCCCGAGAAGCTGGTGATGAGCTTTCATGGTGTGCCCAAGCGCACCCTGCTGCTGGGCGACCCCTATCACTGCGAGTGCTACAAGACCGCGCGTCTGGTGGCCGAGCGTCTGGGCTGGCCGCGCGACAAGCTGGTGGTGAGCTTCCAGTCGCGCTTCGGCAAGGCCGAATGGCTCAAGCCCTACACACAGGAGACGCTCGTCGAGCTGGCCAAAAGCGGTACCGAGCATGTAGCCGTGATGTGCCCGGCCTTCGTGTCGGACTGTCTCGAGACGCTCGAGGAAATCAATGACGAAGTGCGCCACGAGTTTCTCGCCGCGGGTGGCAAGCGCTTCGACTACATCCCCTGCCTGAACGACAGCGACCCCTGGATCCACGCCCTCACCGGCATCGTGCGCAGCCACATGCAGGGCTGGGGCGATGGCAAGGCAGACCTTGCGCAGCTCAAGACCACCGCCAGCGAGGCGCAGCGCGTGGGTGCGAGCAACATCAGCGAGAAGGCGGCTTGAGCGCTGCCAGTGCGGCAGCGCAGCACGGCGTCCGCCGCTGCCTGGCGCTGGATGCGCTGGGCCTGCTGATGGTGGACGATCTGCGTGCGGCTGTGGAGTCCGTGTTGCAGTCCGGGCGGCTGGTGCCGGACAGTCTGGACCTGTACCGCGATGCGCCCTGGGCGCCCGACGAGCTGGGACGCTGGTTGACACAGCTTGCGACCTTGACGGGAACGGCGCGGCCCGAGCCACAGGTGATCGGGCACTGGCTGGCTTGCCGCGGTCTGGCGGCCCTGGACGAGAGTGTCGATGTCGCCGCCGTACTCATCGGTGTCCTCCGCCATCTGGACGATCTGGACGCGAACCCCCTCGCACCGGTGAGGCTGAAGGATCGGCTGCAACTGGGTTCGCTGCTCTATCTCGGCTACGCGCTGGCCGATCTGGCCGATGTGCAGCAGGCCGACGACGCCATGGCCGAGCTGGAAGCACGGGCGCGGGCCGAAGCCGGTGCATGGCTCGCAGCGCATCCTCTGCCCGCCGAGCGTGACTTAGGCCCGTTGCCGCTCGGGCGAATCGGGTTTGTCTCGCCCGTCTAGACCGGTTGGCCAAAACAGGCCTTTCCGCTTGTCTCATGCGGGTCTCCAGCCACTTTGGGCTGAAGACCCGCATGAATGCTGGATCTGGATGTCGCAGTCCGGGTGCTGCACTCAGGGCTTGGAGGCGGGGGTGTGCGTGACAGTCGTGTTCTGCGTGCCGTCCGGATTGCGGCTCCGGTCCACGAGGCGCTGGCCGCCACGCGGGCCGGTGGTGGTGCTGTCAACCGCACCGTCCGCGCCGCGGCTGCGGTCGGTCGTGGTCACGCCACCCTTGGGGCCAGTGACGGTACGGTCGGTCAGGCCATCCGCACCGCGCGAGCGATCCACATTCGTCACGCCACCCTTCGGGCCGGTCACGCTGCTGTCAATCGCGCCGTCCGCACCGCGGCTGCGGTCGTAGGTGGTGGTCGTGCCGTTGCGGTGGGTGACCGTGGTGTCCACCACGCCGTCCGTGCCGCGGGAGCGGTCCACGCTGCTGGTGCTGCCGTCGCGGTGGGTGTAGTTCTTGTCGACCAGCCCGTCGCTGCCGCGGCTGCGGTCCAGGCTGCTGGTCTGACCATTGGGGCCGGTGACCGAGCGATCCGTCAGGCCGTCCGCGCCTCGCGAGCGATCCACGGTACTTACGCCACCCTTGGGGCCGGTGACCGTGGCGTCCCGATTGCCCTGCGCGTCTCGATAGCGGTCCACACTGGTGGTCTGGCCCTTCGGTCCGGTGACGGTGCTGTCGGTGAGGCCATCCGCACCGCGCGTTCGATCCACTGCGCTCACGCCGCCCTTGGGCCCGGTGATGGTGGCATCGCGGTTGCCTTGCGCATCGCGGAAGCGGTTGACCTGGGTGGTGCCGCCCTTGGGGCCGACGGTGGTGCTGTCCACCAGGCCGTCGCTGCCGCGTGCCCGTGTGGTGGTCCGCGTGCCTGCCTGCGGCTTGGCCGCGTTCGCAGCGTGGGCGCCGCGCTCGCGGGCCTGAGCATCGGGTGCGGCGCTGACGCCGCCTATGGCGATCCATGCCATGGTGATCGCCAGAGCAATGCGCGAGATGGCGACGGTGGGTTGTGAGCTGCTGGACATGTGGAGTTCCTTTCGCGAAGCGTTGTATTGGCCGTGGAACAGCCGGACGGCTGCTCGGGGGCTGGGTCCCGGGGCGCTTCTGCGTTGTTCAGGGACCAAGCTTAGGTTGCACAACGCGCCGCAGCGCAGGCACGGCCATGTCGTTTGGCTGCGAACGCTTCATGCTTGAAACATGTACCCGGCGCCATCGCAATTGCCGCAAGATCCGCTTACAAGCAGGCGAGTTTGAGTTCTCCAGGCGCCTCTGCTGTCCGACCGCAGTCTGTGAGGACCCTTTGCGGCTGTTGCAGCGCTGAAGCAATCGAGAGGGATGCCTGTCTACACTCGTCCCGCATGAACCCAGACGCCAACCAGCCTACTGTGCTGCTCGTGGACGATGACCGCGAGCTGGTCGAGATGCTCTCGGGTTTTCTGGCCGGCCATGCGCTCACGGTTCGGACTGCCGGCTCTCCTGCGCTGGCCGAGCCTCTGCTCAAGCGCGGGGGCATCGATCTGGTGCTGCTGGACTACATGCTGCCTGGTGAAACGGGCATGCAGTTTCTCAAGCGCATGCGCCAGCAGGGCATTGAGGCGCCGGTGGTGATGTTGACCGCGCGCGGCGATCCGATTGACCGGGTGCTCGGACTGGAACTCGGTGCGGACGACTATGTGGCCAAGCCCTTTGATCCGCGCGAACTGCTGGCACGCATCAGGGCGGTCTTGCGGCGAACCGTTGCGCAGCGCGACGCCACGCCGTTGGCGAGCTATCGCTTCGGCCCCTTCACGCTGGACGCTGTGGCGCGGACCCTGAACTTCGTGCGCGCGGGCCAGGCGGATCAGGAGCCGATCGATCTCACCAGTGCCGAGTTCAAGCTGCTGATGGCGTTTGCGCAGAATCCTCGACAGACTTTGAGCCGCGAGGAGCTCACGCGCGCGGTCCAGCCTGGCAACTACGAGCCGCTGGCGCGGGCCGTGGATGTGCAGATCGCGCGTCTGCGCAAGAAGCTGCTGGCGGCGGCGCCGGAGCACGACCTGATCGCCACCGTGCGCGGCGAGGGCTATGTGTTCACGCCGCCTCGTGCCTGAGCGCGAAGCCGCCAAAGCATGAGGCGTATGTTTTCAAGCCTGATGGCGCGTGTCTTCATTGCGCAGCTGCTGGCTGTGCTGGCCGCCATACTCGTGTTCGCCCTGCTGATCAGCTACGGCTTGTCGCGCACCTTTGCTGATGGCTACGCCGATCGCTGGGCACCCGCTTTGATGCAATGGCCTTCAGGTGACGCGCTCGCCGTGCGCTTGGCGCTGGAGGACGCGCTCGGTGATCGCGTGATTGTGGGCCTGCAGCCGCCGCCGGCCCCGCGCTCTCGCGTGCCGCGTTTTTCAATGCGTTTCAATGCGCTTGCCGACGAGCTGCGTGCGCGTGGCGTGCCGTTGACCGAGCTGCGCGTGAGCGGACGATCGGGCCGTGCCGTCATCTGGTTGGCGCTGAGTTACCCGGACGAGCCTGCACGCTGGCTCGGCGTGGCGACGCCCGTGGAAGGCGCCGAGATTCCTGCGCGGGTGCTGGTCTGGATCCTGGTCTGTCTGTGCATCATCGCGTCGCTCGCCTGGGCGCTGTCGCGCTGGCTGACGGCACCGATGCGGGATCTGGCGCAGGTCATGCGCCGGGTACAGCAGGGCGACCGGGGCATCCGCGCGCCTGAGGCGGGTACCGCCGAGCACCGTGCCCTTGCCCAGGGGTTCAATCAGATGATGGACGCGGTGGCTGCTGCGGAGCGTGAGCGCGACATCATGCTCGCCGGGGTGTCCCACGATCTGCGCTCGCCGCTGACGAGGATTCGCATGGCGGCCGAAATGCTGCCCGATGCCGCGGCGCGGGAGCGCATCGCACGCAATGTGGAGCAGGCCGATCAGGTGCTGGCGAGCTTTCTCGACTTCGTGCGACTGGATCACGCTCCGCTGTCGGACCCGATCCATCTCGCCGATCTTCTCGATGAGCTGGGCGCGGCGAACGCGATGACCGTTGAGCAGGTGAAGATCGACATTCCAGGCCGGATTGAGCTTTGCGGTCACGCCCTGTTGCTGCAGCGCGCGATCCAGAACCTGCTGGACAACGCCCTGCGCTACGGATCTGCGCCAGTGGAGCTGCAGGCGTTCAGGCAGGCAGACTCGATCTTCATCGAGGTCAGTGACGGCGGTCCGGGCATGAGCGCCGATGAGGTCCAGGACGCACTCAAGCCGTTCGTTCGCCTGCCGACTCACCGAGAAGGCGCGGGCAGCGGGCTGGGTCTGGCGATTGTGGATCGCGTCGTGCGGCGGCATGGCGGCCGCTTGACGCTGGCTCGGCGTGGTGAACGCTTTGTCGCCAGCGTTGAGCTGCCCCTGACTGGTGCAGCGCGGACTACGCCTGGCTAGAACGCCGGGCTAAAGGCCAGCCAAGGACGTGGCTACCTTGAGCAGGGGCTCGGTGCGTTGTGCGTAGGGGCTGAAGGTCAGCACCCAGAGCGCGCCTGCTGTGCAGGCGATGAGCGCAATTGCGACCAGCACACTGGCAGAGGGCTTCTTCATGCCGAATCCTCCATCGAGATGCACTGCTTCGGTGCCGAACCGGCAGTGACAGCGCAAGTGCTGCAAGGATCGTGCCGCAACGCCCTGCGCTGTCGCATTGCGCAGATGTGCGACGCCTACTTGGCCCGCCAGCGATCGGGTGCCTTGACTTCAACCGGAGGCAGCAGGGCGCGCTTGGCCGCGGGCTGCTCGCGCAGGTATGCGTCCCAGAATCGGGTTGTCAGCAGCGCGATCAAGGCGTGATGGGTCGGTTCGAGCTCATCGGTAACGGCCTTGCGATCTCGGCCGAGCGCACGGCGCACGCCCCTGGACATGCGCTGGCCCCCGAACGTCATGTGATCGGCATCGGCGAGCAGCAGCTCGTACTTGTCTCCTGTGGGTAGCGCGTCAAACACGGCCTGCCGGTTCTCCGGGGTGGCGCCGGTGCCGGCCACGTCGCCGTCCAGCGTGCCGGTGAGCGCAAAGAACGGAGCGCGTACGCCGGCAAAGCGCGCCGAGATCTCCGTCGGTCCGCGGCCTGCCGAGGGGGAGAAAGCGATGAACGCCGACAGCCGCGGTTCGTTGAGCGCGGCGATGCGCGGGTTGAGTTGTTGTCCGGCCATGGCCTGCGTGGTCCATGCGCCAAAGGAGTGACCGGACATCCCGATGCGCTTGAGGTCTGCGCCGCGCAACTCGCCTGCAGCCTGCTGGCGAGCAAGCTCGTCAAGGACGAAGCGCACATCGCCCACTCGCTGCGCAGCCGCGTCAGCCGACATGGCCTTGCGTGCACCGCCGGCGCGCACCGACGGCGTATCGCTGCCTGCATGCTGCATGTGCAGGACGACGTAGCCCGCAGCTGCCCAGGCTTCACCCCAGGCGGTGCCTGCGTCGAGGTTTCCGCCTAAACCATGCGAGAACAGGATCACAGGGCCGGCGGCTTGCTGCGGCATCCGCAGACGGACAGGGACTTCGCGATTTCGCTCGCGGTCCGTCCAGACGAGATCACGAGGTGCAACCGCGGCCTGCGCCTTGACGCCCGGCAGGGCGCCAAGGGCCAGAGCGCTGGCGATCCATTGCAGGTGTTGGCGACGGGTCTGGTGTGTCATGGGGGTTCGGAAGCAAAGCGGTGGGTCCAAGGGCGCGCAGGTCGGACGGTCAGTGCGCGAGGTGGATTGTGACGTCACCTGTGCGTGCCCGCAGCAGGTGCTGGTAACGGCCTGCCTCTTGCATGTCAGCCTTGTAAACTTGAAGAGCATGCGTTGAGCCGATCTGCCAGCGGTTCGAGGGCGGTTTTGCCCAGGCCAGATTTCCGCGCCAGCCGAATCCGCAAGACGCAGATAGACCACCACGGCCGCATCCCGGGCGCTGGCGTAATCCAGCGCCCAATTTGTTTTCTGTGGTGGGCTTGTGTTCCGATCAGCCGACCCCATATCCGCGCTGGCTTGATTGGCGCAAACGCGGCCAACGAGTCAGTGGCCCTCCAAAACCTGTAGATCAATGAGCAACAACGAAGCCCATCAATCCGCGTCCGAGCAGGCTGCCGAGTCTGCGATCGGCGCTGAAACGCATTCCGAAGTCGAAGCCGACCTGAACCAGCTGCTGCAGGACGCCCAGGCCAAGATTGCAGAGCAACAGGACGCGCTGCTGCGCGCCCGGGCCGAGGTGGAAAACATCCGCCGGCGCAGCGCCGATGAAGTGAGCAAGGCGCACAAGTTCGGTATCGAGAGCTTTGCTGACTCGCTCCTGCCTGTGAAGGACAGCCTGGAAATGGCACTGGCCGACAGCAGCAGCGACGCCGCCAAGCTTCGAGAGGGTGTGGAGGCCACGCTCAAGCAGCTCAAGAGCGCTTTCGAAAAGAACCACCTCAAGGAAGTGGCCCCGGCCGCGGGCGACAAGTTCGACCCGCACTTGCATCAGGGCATCAGCATGGTGGCCAGCGAACTGCCGGCCAACACCGTGGTCAGCACCCTGCAGAAGGGCGCCATGATCGCGGACCGCGTGCTGCGCCCGGCGCTGGTGGCTGTGTCCTCCGGCCAGAAGCCGGCCTGAGCCGGCACGGCAGCAGTGCCCCATGGCTGAATCCACCGACTTCTTCGAGCGCTTTGCCATGCAGCCGGTGGATGCCGCCGGGTTTGATGCAGCGCTCGCGGCGGCACCGGATCTGGCCTGCGTGTACTTCTGGGGCGAGCACTGCTTCAACTGCGAGCAGTTCAAGAACGCGGCTCAGATTGCGCCGCAGCGCCTCCAGGCCCTGGGTGTGAGCTGGTTGCACGCCAATGTGTATGCCGACACCGCGCTGGGCCGGCGCTTTGGACTGCATGGCGTGCCGGCGTTCTATTTCTTTGCGGCCGGTCGCAAGCTTGGGCGCATCACGGGCTGGCAGGGTTTTGAGCACTTTGCCGGCGTCGTGGCTGACCTGCGAGCGCGCCTGGCGAGTGAAAAGCAGACCGAGGACAGTGTCCAGACCGCTTGAAAGCGGTCAAGTTATCCACAAGTTCGAATCATCTTTGTTTATCAGAGCTATCAAGGGACTACATCATGGGAAAGATCATCGGCATTGACCTCGGGACGACGAACTCCTGTGTCGCGATCATGGAGGGCGGTGCGCCCAAGGTGATCGAGAACAGCGAGGGTGCACGCACCACGCCGTCGATCATCGCCTACATGGAAGACGGCGAAGTGCTCGTGGGCGCGCCCGCCAAGCGCCAGGCCGTGACCAATCCAAAGAACACGCTGTATGCAGTCAAGCGCCTGATCGGCCGCAAGTTCGCCGAGAAGGAAGTCCAGAAGGACATCAGCCTGATGCCGTACGCCATTGTCCAGGCCGACAACGGCGACGCCTGGGTCGGCGTGCGCGACAAGAAGATGGCGCCCCCGCAGATCTCTGCCGAAGTGCTGCGCAAGATGAAGAAGACGGCCGAGGACTATCTCGGCGAGCCGGTGACCGAGGCCGTGATCACCGTGCCGGCCTACTTCAATGACGCCCAGCGCCAGGCCACCAAGGACGCAGGCCGCATTGCCGGCCTGGAAGTCAAGCGCATCATCAACGAGCCCACGGCCGCTGCGCTGGCCTTCGGTCTGGACAAGAACGAGAAGGGCGACCGCAAGATCGCGGTGTATGACCTGGGCGGCGGCACCTTCGACATCTCGATCATCGAGATCGCCGATGTCGATGGCGAGAAGCAGTTCGAGGTGCTCTCCACCAATGGCGACACCTTCCTCGGTGGCGAAGACTTCGACCAGCGCATCATCGACTACATCATCGGCGAGTTCAAAAAGGAGCAGGGCGTGGACCTCTCCAAGGACGTGCTCGCTCTGCAGCGTCTGAAGGAAGCCGCCGAGAAGGCCAAGATCGAGCTGTCCTCCAGCGCCAGCACCGACCTGAACCTGCCCTACATCACGGCTGATGCCTCGGGCCCCAAGCACCTGAACATGAAGCTCACGCGGGCCAAGCTGGAAGCGCTGGTCGAGGAGCTCATCGAGCGCACCATCGAACCCTGCCGCATCGCCATCAAGGACGCCGGCGTGAAGGTCAGCGACATCCACGACGTGATCCTCGTGGGTGGCATGACCCGCATGCCCAAGGTGCAGGAGAAGGTCAAGGAGTTCTTCGGCCAGGACCCGCGCAAGGACGTGAACCCCGATGAAGCGGTGGCCGTCGGTGCCGCCATCCAGGGCTCCGTGCTCTCCGGCGAGCGCAAGGACGTGCTGCTGCTGGATGTCACCCCGCTGTCCCTGGGCATCGAGACCCTGGGCGGCGTGATGACCAAGATGATCAAGAAGAACACCACGATCCCGACCAAGTTCAGTCAGGTGTACTCGACGGCCGACGACAACCAGCCGGCCGTGACCATCAAGGTCTTCCAGGGCGAGCGTGAAATGGCCGTGGGCAACAAGCTGCTTGGCGAGTTCAATCTCGAAGGCATTCCGCCGGCGCCGCGCGGCCTGCCGCAGATTGAGGTCACCTTCGACATCGACGCCAACGGCATCCTGCACGTCACGGCCAAGGACAAGGGCACCGGCAAAGAAAACAAGATCACCATCAAGGCCAACTCGGGTCTGACCGAGGAGGAAATCCAGCGCATGGTGAAGGACGCCGAGGCCAATGCCGCCGAAGACGCCCGCATGAAGGAACTGGCCGATGCCCGCAACCAGGCCGATGCCCTCGTGCACAGCACCAGGAAGGCCCTGACCGAGTACGGCGACAAGCTTGATGCCGGCGAGAAGGAAAAGATCGAAGCTGCGATCAAGGAACTCGAAGACGCATCGCGCGGTGGCGACAAAGCCGAGATCGAAGCCAAGACCGCTGCTCTGGGCACCGCCAGCCAAAAACTGGGCGAGAAGATGTACGCCGACATGCAGGCCCAGCAGGCCGCGGGCGCAGCCGGTGCCGGCGCGGCCGGTGCGGCTGGCGCAGGTGCGGCCGGTGGCGAGGCCAAGAAGGACGACGACGTGGTCGACGCCGACTTCAAGGAAGTCAAGCGCGGCTGAAGCTTCACGCGCAAGCGCCGCAAAAGGCACAGCGTTCGGACGCAGATCCGGGCGCTGTGTCTTTCGCACTTATGGAATCCGCCAGGAATCGCGAGTAGTTGATGGCAAAACGTGACTATTACGAAGTGCTCGGAGTGGCCAAGAACGCCTCCGAGGACGACATCAAGAAGGCGTACCGCAAGCTCGCCATGAAGTACCACCCGGACCGCAATCAGGGTGAGGGTGACGAGAAGGCGGCCAAGGCGGCGGAGGAGAAGTTCAAGGAGGCCAAGGAGGCCTACGAGATGCTCTCGGACGCCGACAAGCGTGCGGCCTATGACCGCTATGGCCATGCCGGCGTGGACCCGAACGCCGGCGGTTTCCGCCCGGGCGGCCCGGGCGCGGAGGGTTTCGGCGGCTTCTCTGATGCCTTTGGCGGCATCTTTGACGAGATCTTCGGCGGCGGTCGCGGCGGCGGCCGCGGGCGCGGCGATGGCCCGCAGGTCTATCGCGGCGCGGACCTCAAGTACGCCATGGAGATCACGCTTGAAGAGGCCGTGATGGGCGTGGAGAAGACGATCAAGGTGCCCAGCTGGGATGAGTGCGACGCCTGCCACGGTTCGGGCGCCAAGCCGGGCACCAAGCCCACGACCTGCCCGACCTGCGGCGGCAACGGCACGGTGCGCATCCAGCAGGGCTTCTTCAGCATCCAGCAGACCTGTCCGCGCTGCCACGGCTCGGGCAAGATCATCCCCGAGCCCTGCGTGAAGTGTGATGGCCTGGGCAAGCTCAAGCGCCAGAAGACGCTCGAGGTGAAGATCCCCGCGGGCATCGACGACGGCATGCGCATCCGCTCCAGCGGCAATGGCGAGCCCGGGATCAACGGCGGCCCGCCCGGCGACCTGTACGTGGAGATCCACGTCAAGGAGCACAGCGTCTTCCAGCGTGACGGTGACGACCTGCACTGCAACGTGCCGGTCAGCTTTGCGCAGGCGGCACTGGGCAGCGACATCGAAGTGCCCACCATCGGCGGCAAGGCAGCCATCTCGATTCCGGAGGGCACGCAGTCCGGCAAGACCTTCCGTCTGCGCGGCAAGGGTGTGAAGGGCGTGCGCTCGGGCTACCCCGGTGATCTGTACTGCCACATCCAGGTGGAAACGCCGGTCAAGCTCACCGAGCACCAGAAGAAGCTGCTCAAGGAGCTGGACGAGTCCCTGCACAAGGGCGGCAACAAGCACTCCCCGCAGGAAAAGAGCTGGACGGACAAGGTCAAGGACCTGTTCAGCTGACGCTCGAGTTACGGGCAGAAGCGGGGCGCCGGGTGCGCCCCGTTTTGCTTTCACTCAGCGCGTGGCGCTTTGGATCTGCCCGAGCTGGGCGTTCAATGCGGCTGCGTTGATCAGGCCCATGTGCGCGTCGCGGATCGTGCCGCGCGCGTCGATGAACAGCGTGGTCGGCAGCCCGCGCGAGCCCACCGCAGGGCCCAGGCTGCTGCGCGCATCCAGCAGGACCGGATCAATGCTCAGCCCCTGTGCCGCCAGAAACGTGCGGATCGTCTCTGGCGAATCCCCCTGATTCACATAGACGAAGCGCACGTTCGGGTGGGCCTGCTGGGCCTGTGCCAGCAACGGGAGTTCTGCTCGGCAAGGGCCGCACCAGCTCGCCCAGAGATTCACGACTATAGGTGCGCCCCCGGCGATCGCCGCCAGCGGCTGGGCGGGTCGGCCATCGAGCCGCTCGAAGGCCTGTACAGCGAACGCCTGGGCGCGCGAATCGCTGCCCCACTGCGCCATGACGAACTGCCCTGATCCCCACAGTGCGAGGCCCGCCGTACCGGAGACGAGCAGCGCGCGGCGCAGGGGCTCGCGTCGCCAGACCAGAGCCATCAACACCAGCGCGCCAGCCAGCAGCCCGGCTGGCCACCACCAGCCGCCATCACGCACGTCGATGATCGCGGCCGGTTGCGCCGCATACGCCGTCCAGTTCAGCGCGATGTGACCGATCCGGGCACCGAGCAGCGCCGCGCCAAGACTCCACCAGAGCGCAGACTCTGCCGAACCGGCGTGTGCCGCGCCCGCCAGACGCCGCCCGAGCCAGATGGCCAGCAGCGCAGCGGCCATGAGCAGCACCGGTGCCAGCGGCAGGGCGAGTGGGCCGATTGAGATGGAAAGCATGTGCGCGGATGAGGCGGTTCCGGGGTGGCGGGAGTGCGCCACGCGGAATCGTGCCAGAGGCGCGCGCGACTTTTGTCAGCGTGGTGCGGAAAAAGAAGGGGCACATTCCGGAAGGATGCGCCCCAATGATGGCCGAATATCAATGATTAAACACTATGAAAACGTTGCTCTCCGCTTGGCTAGAGCCAATATTGGTCCATCGACATGTCCATAGAAATATGGCCGCAAATGGTCGATCAGAACTTGCTCCACAGGCGCACGAAGTAGGCCGCGCCGTTCAGCCCGAACTGCACGCTCTCGTACTTGAAGCCGTTGTCGGTCTCGTTGGCGTCCTGGGCAGTCGGCTTCACGTTGAAGATATTGGTGCCGCCCACCGTGATCTTGGTGTTGGGGGTGAGGGCGTAGGTGAAGGCCAGATCCGCCGAGGTCTTGGCGGCGTACTGCTGGTTGGGCACGCCGTTGGCCGTGCCCGAGAAGGTGCCCAGGGTCTGCTTGCCGAAGTAGATGATCTTGAGGTCCGAGTTCCACGGCCCGCGCGTGTAGTCGAAGCCCAGGATGGCCTTCTGCTGCGGCGCACCCTGTTCGAGGAACAGGCGCTCGCGCTCGGAGAGCAGCACATCCTCGAAGCCTACGAGTGAGGGTGGCGTGTTGATCTTCTTCACGCGCGTCTTGCTGTAGTTGTAGGCCAGGAAGGTGCCGAACTTGGCGCCCATCAAGTCAGTGCGGTGCGATGCGGTCAGGTCAATACCGCGCGTGTTGGTCTTGACACTGTTGACGAAGAACTGCGCCTGGCCCACGCCCAGATTGGCCAGAATGGTGCCCAGCGCCGGATAGTTGGAGGCATCGAAGCGCCCGGACAGCACGATGCGGTCCTTGATGTCGATGTTGTAGAGGTCCGCCGTGATTGCAACGGCCTTGCTGGGCGTGAGCGTGAAGCCCAGGGTGCTGCTCTGCGACTTCTCTTCCTTGAGCTTGGGAATGCCCGCCGCATTGGCGATCGTGCTCCCGTTCGGGGCGAGCACCACGTCGAGCGCCTGGCCGCTGATGAAGTCCGTGAAGGTGGACGAGAAATACACCTGCTGCAGCGAGGGCGCACGGAAGCCGGTGCTGGCCGAGCCGCGCAGCAGCAGGGTGTCGGTAGCCTTGTAGCTGGCAGCCAGCTTGCCGGTGAGCGTGCTGCCGAAGTCGCTGTAGTTCTCGGCGCGCAGCGCGGCGGCCAGCTTGAGCTGCTTGGAGAGGTCGGCTTCGACGTCCACGTAGGCGGCGTAGCTGTCGCGGCTCTTGTTGGTGGCATCTACCGGCTGGAAGCCCGGGAAGCCCTGGCTGCCGGCGTTGCCGCCGGCCCCGACGCCGTCGGCATCGATGTAGGAGCCGCGCTCGCCGGCGAAGATCTTGTAGGTCTCGCGGCGGTACTCGGCGCCGAAGGCCACGTTGGTGCCGCCCAGCAGGTTCGGGAAATAGCGGCTCATGTCGAAGTTGGTCGTGAGCTGCTGGAAGGAGAAGCCGCCGGCGTCGAAGGCCGTGGCGCTGATGCCGCGGCCGCCGTTGGTCAGGTCGAGGTTGGCGATCGATGCGTTCAGGGTGTTGGTGATGCGGTACTTCAGCTTGTTGAAGCCGTAGGTCTGGGACACATCCGTCGTCCAGTCGCCCCACTGGCTCTTGTAGCCCGCAATCACATAGCGGTCGTCCACGTCGCCGTTGATGAAGGGCACGAAGCCGTTCGGGTACATGGCCGCCGAGTTGCGCGAGGGAATGTCGCCTGAGCCGACGCCGCCGCGGGCAAAGGCGCCGGACGATGCATCACGCTTCTGGCCGCCGAGCGTGAAGTAGAACTGCGCGTCGCCACTCGTGGGCACCGTGCCGTTCAGGTAGATGGTGCCGTTCTTGGTGGCGGTGTCGCCGATGATGCGCGGGTTGCCCGGCTCGGCGCGGTTGGAGCGGCCGCGGTCAAGGTACTCGCCGGTGATGCCCAGGCTGCCGCGGTCGCCGAGCTTCAGGCCGCAATAGGCGCTGCCCAGGTAGTTCTTGCCGTCGCCTTCCGAGTACTGACCGTAACCCAGCACGCCCTCGCAGCCCTGGCGGCTCTTCATCGTGATGTTGATCACGCCGGCAATGGCGTCCGAGCCGTATTGGGCAGCGGCACCGTCGCGCAGCACTTGCACCTGATCGATGGCCAGCAGCGGGATCGCGTTCATATCCGTGCCGGTATTGCCGCGGTTGCGCGCACCGAACAGGTTCACCAGGGCCACTGTATGGCGGCGCTTGCCGTTCACGAGCACCAGTGTCTGGTCCGAGCCCAGCCCGCGCAGGGCAGCAGAGTCGATCAGGTCGGCACCGTCCGCACCGGTCTGCCGTGTGGAGTTGAAGGAGGGCGAGCTGTACTGCAGGCTCTGCGCCAGATCGAAGTTGCCGCCCTGTTCGGCGGCCTTGGTCATCGGGATAACGTCGATGGGCACCGGAGAGTCGGTGACCGAGGCGCGCGCACGGCGCGAACCCACCACGGTCACTGTATCCACGGTGGTGGCTTCATCTTTTGCGGGAGTGGCTGGTGCAGGCGCGGTCTGCGCGAGCAGAGCCGGTGCCACGGTGCTCGAAACCACGCCGAACAGGCCCAACAGGGCCGCCTTGCGAATATCCATGGGTGTCCTCCCGATAGTCTGACGAATGCCCGAACGCCCCCGGGCAATGCCGTCCCCCGGGGCGTGCGGTCCAGGTGATGCTCGGTCGATTGTTGCGGCGCCGCAGGGCCCACAACAAGCAATCGGCCGCGCTTGAATGCGGCACATGCGCAGATACAACGGTTCGCGGCTTGCCGGTTCCGGTGGCAGGCAAGGCGCGGTGCGCACAGTGCGTGCGCAAAACAACGGGGCGCACTCCCTGGTGGAGGTGCGCCCCGTCGCGGCCTGCGCATTGCCCCGGACCAGCCGGGGCCGCCCACGCAATCAGCTCGACTGCATGATGACTGCCCGCTCGCCGTTGGGCAGGGTCGTGGTCTGGCCGGGCTTCTCGAGCTTCACACCCGCTTTACCCACCTGCACTGGCAAGGACACCGCGCTCACGCGGCCAGCCTGTTCAGTGAAGACGTTGATGAAGTACACACCCTCGGCAGTGGGCGTGAAGCTGACCTGCTGCTGTTGCGGCGGGCCGGCCTTCAGGGCCTGCATGCCGGTGGCGCGGGCGAGCTTGACGTTCTCGCCCTTGACCTCGACGCGTGCGCCTTCCGGCGAACGCAGACCGCCCAGTTCGATGGTGAGAGCGACGGGTTCGCCGACCTTGGGTGCGGCCGCCATGCGCCAGCGCACGCTGACGCCGGATCCACCTTTCTTCATCGGTGCCTGAATCCAGGTGCCGGGCTTCTGCGCATTTGCGTGACTGCTTGCACGGGCAGGGCCTGCCGAAGACTGCGGGCCGGTGCTGGCCAGTGCGCTCGCCGTGAGCAGCGCGCAGGCCAGGGCGGTGAGTGCGGTGTGGGTCATGTTGCGTGTCCTCACTCAGTTCACGTTGATGTTGAAGCAGCGCTGCGTACTGGCCGGCGCGGAGCTGTCCAGGTTGTAGTCATCGAGCACCACGACCGCGTTGCCGGCTTGCAGTGCAACGCCGGACAGCGTCTCGGAGCCTGCGACCGCGGAAAGCGCGTCTGCGACGCGCCGACCCTGAAAAACCGAGAAGTCCGGGTCCGAGGCCGGCGTGGGCGCGACGTCTGTCACGGTGATCGTGTAGTTGCGAGTGGCCGGGACGGTGATGTTCACGTACGCAAAGTTGCGCAGCTTGTTGCCCGTTCCGTTGGCGTTGTTCACGCAGACCTGAACGTTGGTGTTCAGTGTGGTGTAGCTCGTGTAGATCGGCAGGACACCGGTCTGACCGGCGCTGTTGGTCTCACCGACGCCCAGCGCATCGGCGGCCGTGGCGATGCCCTGATCCGTCAGGATCGGGGCCAGCGTTGTGGCGGCCGCGCTGCCAGCGCCCACGGCATCGCGCAGCGTCTTGGCAAAGTTGTGGATTCCGGTGAGCGGTGTGCCGTTCACGAAGGCCGTGTTGGTCATGGCAGTGAAGATCGGCGAGAAGCCAGCGCCGTTTCGGCCAAGCTGGTCATACAAACTCCACAGGACGTACTGCACAGTGTCCTCACGGAACCAGCCAGCCGGCCGCGTGTCGCCTGCCGCGCCTGTGCCGGTGCGCCGGCTCACGTTGACGGCGAAGCCGCCGCCTTGATTGGCGCCCAGCGAATCGCGGTAGATCGGGTCGTTCCAGACCATGCCGGACCACGCATTGCCCCAGCCCTCGGAAAAGGCCAGGCGGAAGTCCTGCAGCTCATTGCCGGTGTGCGAGCCGCCCGGCGAGTCATCGCGTGAGAAGGCGCCCTGGAAGTAGTGGCCCCATTCGTGGGCCACCACGTGCACGTCGTATTCGTCAGTGTCCGTATTGGCCGCGCCGAGGATGAACAGGCGATGCACGCCGCCCGAGCTCCCGCCATAGAACGAGGTGCCGATGCAGCCCTGCGCGAGACCGCAGGTCTGCGTCTGTGCGGCCGGCCGGTTGTTGACGCTCCAGAACATGTTCAGTGACGGGAAGGTCGCTGTCGAGTTGGCCTGCAGCACGCGCTGTACGGCGGCGTACGCCGTGTCGAGAATCGAGAACGGCCCCGCCGCGCGCGTTGTTGCGTAGCTGGTGCCGTTCCAGCCGGACGCAGCACGCAGGTTGCAGGCCGTGTTGCCTGCGGCGCCGCTGTTGCAAGTCTGTCCGAGTGCGTAGATGGCATCGGATTGCGTGTTGTCGCGCACCGCGATCGACCAGCGTGGCGCCGGGCCGGTTGGATCGCGCAGCAGCTGAGCATTCACGATCACCTGCACATTCACGCTCGCCGGCACAGCGACAGAATAGAAGCCGTTTTCGTCCGTGCTGGTACTCGCATAGACGCCGTTCGTGGCTGGATTGATGGCCTGCACCAACGCGCCGCGAATCGGCTTCTGGGTGATGCTGCTGTAGTCCAGTGCGCCAGCGGGTGAGCTTCTCACCGAGTCATAGGTGGCTGTTCCAGACAACGTGACGTTGCCTGCCGGCGGCGGAGGAGGTGGCGGAGGAGGCGGCGGTGGTGGGGGAGGTGGAGGCGGCGGGGGTGGAGGGGGAGGACTGGTCGGAGGCGGGGGGGGCGAACTGCCGCCTCCGCCACCACAGGCTGCCAGACCGCCCACCACGATCGATGCCGCCACGACGGCGGCCAGAATCTTGCCGGTTCTTGCGTCCATTGCTGCTGCGCTCCAGAGGCTTACGCTGACTCGACAAGCGTAGCAGCGCCGCGGCCGACCGTGCTCGCTCCAATTGGGGGTAGGCGCTGATCCGGAGCGTTACGGGATGTAGCGGCACCCTCGCCCCAGCCGGCGCCGGTCAGTAGGCGTGAACGGCGTCATCCGGAAAGCTGCCGTCCTTGACCGCAGCGACATAGCGCCGGATGGCCTCCTGCACGGATGGCGCACCATCCATGAAGTTGCGCACGAAGCGAGGCAGCTTGAAGGGCGTGATGCCCAGCATGTCATGCAGCACCAGCACTTGGCCGGCGCAATTTCGGCCGGCGCCGATACCGATGGTGGCCATGTGCTTGAGCTCGGCTGTCAGCTCGGTGGCCAGTGCCGCGGGCACCATCTCAAAGACGCAGAGCGTGGCGCCGGCGTTTTGCAAGTCCTTGCATTCCTGACGCAACCGGGATGCACCCGCGTCATCACGTCCCTGCACACGGTAGCCACCCAGCGCATGCACGCTCTGCGGCGTCAGGCCGACGTGGGCGCAGACCGGAATGCCGCGCGCCACCAGAAACTCCACCACGGGCGCCGTCCAGCCACCGCCCTCGAGCTTGACCATCTGGGCGCCGGCCTGCATCAGTGCGCAGGAAGAACGGTAGGCCTGCTGGACGTCCTCGTGGTAGCTGCCGTAGGGCAGGTCACCGATCAGCCAGGCCGTGCGGTTGGCGCGGGCCACGCACTGCACGTGATAGGCCATGTGCTCGAGTGTGACCGGCAGCGTGGACGTATGGCCTTGCAGCACCATGCCGAGCGAATCGCCGACCAGAATACAGTCCACCCCGCAGTCGTCCAGCACCTTGCCGAAGGTGGCGTCGTAGCCGGTGAGCATGGCGATCTTCTCGCCCGAGGCATGCATCTCGCGCAGCTTCAGGAGCGTGACCGGCTTGCGCGCGGTGGGCGTGGCGGCTTGGGCAGGAGAGTTTTGTGCGCTCATGTTCTTCGTGGGCTCGATGACGAAACGATCTCGGCGCTGCGCGCCTCATGACGGAATGACCGCAAGCGTAGTCGGTGGTTCGGCGTAGCGCGTCAAGCGGGGGGAGTGGTTTCCCGAGAGCCGGCTCGACTCTGGCGAGTCATGAAGCCCGGTTCTGCAATCTCGAAAGAGCGACCCGGACCAAGTGCCGAGGCTCCATATCCCCCCTTCAGGAGGGGGGACGCAAGGGGGGAGGGGTCACACAGCGCCAAAGGCGGAGCCTTACGCGCCCTCAAACGAAGCTGAAGGTGCTCGCACGGCGAGATTCAAACGGGTGAATACGAAAGTCGCACATAGACGGGCGCGTAAGGCTCCGCCTGTGTGAGCTCGATCAGGTTTTCCTTGGCAAGCTCCAGAAGCGCAATGAAGTGCACCACCACCACCTGAAGGCCCTTGGCGACCACCTGATTGGCCTCGAAGAGGTCCGTGAATTCCACGAACTTCACGCTCTGCAGGCGCTTGAGGATCTGGCTCATGTGCTCGCGTACCGAGAGCTCTTCGCGCGTGATCTTGTGGTGCTGGTTCAGGCGGGCGCGCTTCACGATCTCGGCCCAGGCACCGACGATGTCGACCAGGCCCACCTCGGGGTGGCGCGGCGTGAGGCGCTCTTCCACGAACACTGTGGTGGCAAAGAAGTCGCGGCCCTTCTGCGGCATGGCATCGAGCAGGCTGGCGCCGGTCTTGATGCGCTCGTACTCCAGCAGGCGGCGCACGAGTTCGGCGCGTGGGTCCTCTGCCTCGGTGCCATCGTCCTTCTTCTGTACCGGCAGCAGCATGCGGCTCTTGATCTCGATGAGCATCGCGGCCATCAGCAGGTATTCGGCGGCCAGCTCCAGATTGCGCACGCGGATCTCGTCCACGTACTTCAGGTACTGCGCCGTGACCTGAGCCATCGGGATGTCGAGCACATTGAAGTTCTGCTTGCGGATTAGATACAGCAGCAGATCCAGCGGGCCTTCAAAGGCTTCTAGAAAGACCTCCAGCGCCTCGGGCGGGATGTAGAGGTCCGTGGGAAGGTTGAACAGGGGCTCGCCGTACAGGCGCGCCACGGCGAGTGTGTCCACCACCTCCGGCGGGGAGGGCGGCTGCGGCTCGTCGATGATGACTTGATCGGTGGACAAGCGAATTACTTCTTGTCAGCCAGATCGTTGTTGGTGCCGTAGACGTAGGCCTTCTGCGGCACGCGGGCGTCGCCGGCAGCGCGGGCAAAGTCGCGGTCGATCTCCTTGTCCCAGAGCAGGGCGCGGCCTTGGCGTTGCCGCTCTTCCAGGCCGGGGCGCTCGTCGCGCAGCTTCTTGATGAACTGGGTGATTTCAGATTCGTACATGGCGAATGTCTTTGTGGCCGGGCTCAGATGCGATCTGCGCCCCGAAGCGAAGCATTTTACGTAGGTGCGGGAGATGCAGCGGCAGCAATCAGCGCGGCCTCGAGGGTAGGGTGACGGTCGTCGGGCCCGAGCAGGGCGCCAAAGCCGCTGCGGTCGATCAGATTGCCCGGCTGGTCGATCGCCCCCGCAAGCAGCAGGCGCACGCCAGCCTTGGCGCAGGTGGCGTGCAGGGTCTGCAGCGCTTCCAGGCCGCTGGTGTCCATGTAGAGCACGTTCTTCAGGTCCAGCACCAGCACGCGGGCGGGCAGTGCGTCGGTCAGTCGCTCAAGGTGATGGACCGCGCCGAAGAACAGGGCGCCATAGAGCCGCCAGGCGGCGATCCCGGAGTGCTTGTCGCCAAGCACCGGGTAGGTCCTGGCAGATGCGGCCTCGAGGTGCGTGAGGCTCGAAATCCGGTAGATGAAGGTGATGCAGGCGATCACCAGGCCGACTTCCACTGCCACAGTCAGGTCCACGATGACGGTCAGCAAGAAGGTGCCCAGCAGGCTCGCGCGGTAGGGCCAGCGGAACTGCGGCAGGCGGGCGAACTCGCGCCACTCGCCCATGTTCCAGGCCACGAACATCAGGATGCCGGCCAGCGCCGCCAGCGGCACCTTGCTGGCCAGCGGCGCGGCCACCAGCACCACCACCAGCAGGGTGAGCGCGTGCACGATCCCGGAGACGGGCGTGGCGCCGCCGCTCTTCACGTTGGTGACGGTGCGGGCGATCGTGCCCGTGGCCGGCATGCCACCAAAGAAGGGCGTGACGAAGTTGGCAATGCCCTGTGCCATCAGCTCCTGGTTGGGGTTGTGCCGGTCGCCAGTCATGCTGTCTGCCACGCGGGCGCAGAGCAGGCTTTCAATTGCGCCCAGCATCGCGATCGTCAGCGTGGGGATGAACAACTGCTTGACACTGGCCCAGCTGAACTCCGGCAGGGCAAACGCCGGCAGGGCGCGCGGAATGTCGCCGAACTTGCTGCCGATGGTCTCCACCGGCCATTGCAGCCACGCCACGAGTGCCGTAGCCAGGATGAGCGCCACGATGGTGCCAGGCACGCGATTGAGCTTCGCACGCTGCACACCAGCGACCTTCCAGCCGGGCAGCGCGAAGCTCCACAGCACCACCAGCGCGAGTGACCCGCCCGCCACGGTCAATGCGTATGGATTGATGCTGCCGATGTGCTCGGCCAGTGCGCGGATCTGCGCGAAGAAGTCTGCGGGCATGCGCTCGATTCGCAGGCCGAGAAAGTCCTTGAACTGCGACAGCGCGATCAGGACTGCGATGCCGTTCGTGAATCCGATCACCACCGACACTGGAATGAAGCGCACCAGCCCGCCGAGCCTCAGCGCTCCCAGTGCAAACAGCAGTACGCCAGCCAGCGCGGTGGCAATGATCAGGTTGGCCACGCCGTAGCGCTCGACGATGCCGAACACGATCACGATGTAGGCGCCCGCCGGCCCGCCGATCTGCAGCCGGCAGCCGCCGAGGGCGCTGATCAGCAGTCCCGCGATGATCGCCGTGAAGATGCCCGCCTGGGGCGGCAGGCCGCTGGCAATCGCAAAGGCCATGGCCAGTGGCAGCGCCACCACGCCCACCGTGACGCCGGCTGCCACATCGCGCGCGAGCAGAGCGCGGTCGTAGCCGCGCAGCGCGTCGAGCAGATAGGGCCGAAACTGAAGACGGGCCAGCAGGCGACGCGCGCCGCGTTCAGGGGTGTCTGGCAATCGGGGCGCCCTCCCAAGCGCAAACCGCAAGCTTGCAAGGAGTGTGCCGCAGCCCTGCTTGCGCAGGATCAAGTTCGGTCGATCTGGCCTGGATTCGTAAAGCTAGATTCGCTCTGGGCAAGGATCTTCAGGCCAAAATGGCTGGAAAGCCGCACCAGACAAGCGGAAAACCCAGGTCAGACCGCAACGGGGCTCGCGCTGGCAGGCGCGAGCTCTTGTCTGCGCACGGCGCATGCGCCGCGAAACCCGCAGACAAGCGGAAAGCCTTTCCAAGACCGCACGGAGGCAAGGCTTGCAGGCCTCGCCCCTGGCGCTGGGCGGTGCCCGACGAAGCCCCAGCTCCAGCGGAAAGCCCAGGTCAGACCGCAACGGGGCCCGCGCTCAACCCGCCAGCGCCAGCAGCAAGGGTGTGCTGACGGCCGCGATGGCTGTCGAGATCACCATCGCACCGGCAATCACCGGCTGCTGGGTGTTGAACTGCCGCGCCATGATGTAGACGTTCACCCCGGTGGCCATGGCGGCGGTGAGGATGACGGCCAGGGTCTCGGTGCGCGGCAGGCCGATCAGCACCGCCAGCAGCCAGACCAGCAGGGGCTGCGCCACGGTCTTGATCAGCGCGATGCTCAGGCTTTGGCGCCAGGCGTCGCCGATGGCGTAGCGCGCCAGTCCCATGCCGAGCACGAGCAGCGCCACGGGCGCCGCGGCCTTGCCCACCCAGCTCAGGGGGACGTCCAGCCAAGCCGGCAGTTTGCCCAGGGTCGCGCCATACAGTGTGCCGAGCAGAATGCCTGCCACGATCGGGTTGGTCAGCACGCCGCGTGTGGTCTTGCCGATGCCGGCCACCGACAGGGCGCCGTGCTTGCCCCATTCGATCGATACCGTGACCAGTGTCCAGAGGATCAGCGCGTTGAAGACGATGATCAGCGCCACGGACGGGACCGCCGCTTCACCCAGCAGCACCTTGGTCAGCGGCAAACCCAGCAGCACGATGTTGGAGAACACCCCGCCCAGCGCAAAGACCGAACCCGCGGTGCTGTCGAGCTGAAACATGCGTGCGCCGATGAGCCGTCCCAGCGCAAACACCGCCAGACAGCTGCCGAAGTACACGCCCAGCAGGCGGATATCCACGGGCGGCAGCTCGTGGGCCTGCGCCATCAGACGGAACAGCGTGGCCGGCAGCAGCACCACGAAGCAGAGTCGGTTGAGCCATTCGGTCACGGCCTCCGGCACACCAGCCAGCCGCGTGGCGGCATAGCCCACAGCCACGAGTGCAAACAGCGGGGCAGACAGCAGCAGGAGCTGCAGGAAGGCGTTCAGAGTGCGGCTCCGTACACGCCCGGAAACTCAACGCTTGCTGGCACGCTGCGCCGCGGGATCGATGTCCACATAGGGCCAGAAGTGCCGCAGAAACGGGTGGCCCAGGTAGCCCTGCAGCGCGGGGTGCATCAGATCGGTGCTGTAGCGCGTGACGTGGAAGCGATAGGGCGCCCAGGCGATCATCATCAGCTGCAGGCGCTGCAGCATGGCCAGGCGCTCCGGCCCGTCGGGCAGGCGCTGCTGCGCTTCGTACAGGCGGTTGTATTCCGGCAGATCGAAGCGCGCGTCGTTGGCTTCACTGGCCGCCGGGCCGTAGGCGAGCGACAGGAAGAAATCACTGTCCGGGCCGCCAGCAGCCCAGGCGCTGCCCCACATCATGAGACTGCCGGCACGCGCTGCCTTCATGTTTTCCGGCCACTGCTGGATCTTGAAGCGCATGCGCACGCCCACAGCCTTCAGGCTCTTGAACCACGTGTCATTCAGGTTTCTGCTCAGCTGGTCGGGTTGACTGGCGAGTTCGATGGTCAGCGGCGAGCCGTCCGGCCGGTCGCGCCAGCCGTCGCCGTCCTTGTCCACGTAGCCGTACATGTCCAGCAGCGCCTTGGCCCGCGCCGGGCTGTACTCGCTCATCTCGCTGCGGAACCTGGCGTCGTAGCCATAGGTGCCATAGGCGATCGGCCCCTGCGCGGCGCGAGCCTGGTTGCCGCGCGTGAGGCGGATTTCCTCGTCGATGTTGTAGGCGAGCGAAATCGCGCGGCGCAGGGCCACCTTCTCCGGCGTGTAGCCGCCGACCACCGGGTCGTCCATGTTGAAGTAGGTCAGCACCACTTCGGGCTGCAGGCGCCGGTCCATGCGCAGGCCGCGCCGCTGAAGGTTCGGTGCGAGCTGGTTGTTCGGGATGGCAAGCGGCGCAAACTGCGGCGGCAGGCGATCCAGGAAGTCATGCTCGCCGTTCAGGAAGGACAGCCAGCGCGGCTGCTGCTCCTCGATGATCGAAATCTCCACGCGGTCCAGCATCGGCAGGCGGCGGCCGCGCATCTGTTGCGCAATCGCCTGTGCCGCGGCATCGTCTGGCGCAGGCAGCGCATCGAAGAAACGCTCTCGGTAGCCCGGGTTGCGGGACAGCACGATCTGCGAGCCGCGCCGCCAGCTCGTCAGTACGAAGGGGCCCGTCCCTACCGGCACGGACATGATGTTGTCGCCCTCGGCCTCCACCACTTCGCGTGCCACCGCGCCCATGGTCGAGCCGTCGGTGAACTGCAGGTGAAAGCGCGGATTCGGCTGGGCCAGGCGGATCTCCCAGGTGTAGCGGTCGATCACGCGGATGCCGTCTACCGGCTCGTCATACGGGAAGGGCTGCTTGCGATCGAGGCTGCGCTTGCGCAGTTCGCTTAAGCCCAGCACCTTCGCCGTCTCGAAGGTGGACAGCAGCGGGCTCTTCCAGCGAGGGTCATAGATACGCTTGAAGGCGTACACGTAGTCGGCCGCGACCAGCTCGCGCTTCTTGCCCTTGAACGCGGGGTGATCGGTGAAGAAGATGCCCGGCTTCAGGCGGAAGGTGAAGCGCGTGAAGTCCGCCGAGATCTCCGGCAGTTCCTTGAGGGTGTTCGGGACGATCTTTGCAGGCCGGGCCAGATAGTCGAAGGTCAGTGGGGCATCGAAGATGTGCCCCGCAATCATGCGCGAATACAGGTCCTGCAGCTGCACCGGATCAAAGCCGGTCTCCGCCACGGGGAAGGCGTAGCGCAGCACACGCGCCTCTGCACTCGCCGCTGCAGGTGCGGTGCCGGAGGGGGTTTGCGCGAGCGCCGTGGGCGACGCTGCACACAGAAAAATGGCCAGCGAGGCGCTGGCCATGAGCATGGATCGCATGAAGAACCCGTTCAGTTCTTGGGGAGCTTCGTCGTGTCGATATCGAGGTAGTGCCAGGGCGCACGCACGAAGGGGTTGCGGTGATAGCCGACGACCCACGGGTGGGTGAGGTCGGTCACGATGCGGTGGCTCGTGATCTTGTAGGGCATGTAGGTCACCATGATCTTCTGGGCGCGCTGCATCAGCTCGAAGCGCTCGGGGCCGTCAGGCAGATTGCGCTGGGCGGCATAGAGCTTGTTGAACTCCGGGTGGTCGAAGCGGGCGTGATTGGCCTGTCCGCGGTTGGGGCCGAAGCCCAGCGCAAGGAAGGTGTCGCCATCCGGACTGCCGGCACTCCAGCCGACGCCCCACATCATCAACTTGCCGGCGCGGCTCTGCTTGAGCTGCTCCGGCCACTTGGCGAGCTTGAACTCGATCTTGATGCCGATGCGCTTCATGTCCTTCTGCCACTGCTCCTGCAGCTGGCGGCTGGTCTGGTCCGGCTGGCTGGAGTACTCAAGCACCAGTGGCTTGCCATCTGGCAAGTCGCGCCAGCCGTCGCCGTTCTTGTCGACGTAGCCGTACATGTCGAGCAGGGCCTTGGCGCGAGCTACGTTGAACTCGCTCATCTCCGTGCGCAACTTGGGGTCGAAGCCGAAGGTCAGCGGTGCAATGGGCCCATTGGCGGGTACGGCTTGATTGCGGCGCACCAGCCGGATCTCCTCGGGCGAGTTGTAGGCCAGCGCAATCGCTCGGCGCAGCGCCACCTTCTCGGGGGTGTAGCCGCCGACGATGGGGTTCTCCATGCCAAAGTAGGACACCGTCACATCCACCAACGGCCCGCGTTCCATCTGCACGCCCTTGGCCTTGAGGAAGGGGGCAAGCTGGTTATTCGGAATGGCGATGTTGGCGAATTCGTTGGGAAGACGCTCCATCAGGTCCATTTCGGCATTCTGGAAGGCGAGCCAGCGCGGCTGGGCTTCTTCGATGATGGAGATGTGCACCTCGTCGAGCATGGGCAGCTTGCGGCCCTTCAGACGTGCGGCGCTGGCCTGTGCGGCGGGGTTGTCGGCAGGAGCGACTTCGGCATACACCTCGTCGCGGTAGTTCGGGTTGCGCTCGAGCACGATGCGCGAAGAGCGACGCCACTCCTTAAGCCGCCACGGGCCTGTGCCCACGGGGTGCTCCATGATCTTGTCGCCGTAGGCTTCCACCACTTCACGCGCCACCGCGCCGAACACGGAGCTGTCAGTCATCAGGTAGTGGAAGCGGGGGTTGGCGCTGCCCAGGTTGAACTGCACTGTGTAGCGGTCCAGGGCGCGCACGCCGCGCACTTCGCGGTCGTAGTCGAAGGGCGTCTTGTTCTTGATGGACTCCTGGCGCAGCTCCGAGAGGTCGAGCAGCTTGTCGGCCTCAAGCAGATACAGCTGGGCACTCTTCCAGCGCGGGTCGTAGTGGCGCTTGATGGCGAAGACGAAGTCTTGCGCCGTGAGCTCGCGCTTCTGGCCCTTGAAGGCCGGGTCATCGGCGAAGTAGATGCCCGGGCGGACCTTGAAGGTGAAGGTCTTGAAGTCGGGCGAGATCTCGGGCATTGCCGCGGCGGCGCGGGGCACGATGCGAACCGGGCGCTCCAGGTAGCTGTAGGTCAGCAACGAGTCGAAGATGCCTTCCGTGACCGTGCGCGAGTACAGATCGGAGATCTGCGCCGGGTCGAAGCCGGTCTCGGCGATCGGAAATGCATAACGGAAGATCTTCTTGGGGCCGTTGCCTGCCGCAGCTTGTGCCTGGACAGGAGCGGACACCGCCGCGAAGGATGCAGCAACCAGGATGGCGGCTGTTGCACGGGCGACAAATGCACGGAGCATGGACGAAGTTCCACTGAACGGAGGCGCGCACAGTAACGCCGGCGGAGGCGCCAGCGCATCGCGGTAACTACGGACAAACCCGATCAACACCGCATGACGCAAAGCTCGCAAGCATAGCGTTCGCTCTGGTGTAATCGCGCCTTCGCCAAATTTTCAGGGGGCTCGACGCGCCGTGTTTGCATACATTGTCCGGCGACTGTGGCAGATGATCCCGACACTATTGGGTGTCATCCTGCTGGTCTTCTTCTTGTTCAAGCAGTTCGGCGGTGATCCTGCCGAAATCCTTGGCGGTCTCAACGCCACCCCTGAGCAGATCGAATCGATCCGCGACCAACTCGGCCTGAACCAGCCCGTCTGGTACCAGCTCTGGCTGTTCGTGAAGAGCGTTTTCACCTTTGACTGGGGAAACAGCTGGGCGACGGGTCAATCCGTGTCCAAGCTCATGATCGAGCGCGTACCCGCCACGCTCACGGTCATGGTGCCGCTGCTCATCCTTGAAGTGGTGCTGGCGATCCCGATTGCCATGTGGGTGGCGTATCGCCGCGGCTCGCTGGCCGACCGTACGGTAATGATCATCACCACCGTGGCGCTGTCGATCTCGCTGCTGGTGTATGTGATCGTCTTCCAGTGGCTCTTCGCCTTTCAGCTGGGCTGGTTCCCGGTGCAGGGCTG
Source organism: Piscinibacterium candidicorallinum (assembly GCF_047549485.1). GTDB lineage: Bacteria > Pseudomonadota > Gammaproteobacteria > Burkholderiales > Burkholderiaceae_C > Piscinibacterium > Piscinibacterium candidicorallinum. The sequence continues at coordinate 1,446,104 of NZ_CP180191.1, forward strand.
GACTGGCAGCTTCTGGACCAACCTGCTGGTCTACACGCCGCTGCCCGTGCTGGTGGCCGTGCTGGTTGCGCTGGCGCCACAGACTCGTCTGTACCGCAGCTTCTTCCTGGACGAGATCGGCCAGGACTACGTGCGCACCGCGCGCGCCAAGGGGCTGAGCGAGCGCGTGATCCTGTTCAAGCACGTGTTCCGCAATGCCACCATCCCCATCCTCACGAACATCGGCGTGCTTTTGCCGGGCATCTTCGTGGGTTCCTTCCTGCTTGAAGTGTTCTTCTCGATCCCGGGTCTGGGCCGCGAGATCGTCGTGGCGGTGAACCGCTCCGACTATCCCGTCATCCAGGCGGTCACGGTCTACCTGGCCGCGCTCACCATGATCATCAACCTGCTGGTTGATATCGCCTACAAGCTCGTCGACCCGCGGGTGGTCCTCAAATGAACGCAGCAACAAGCAATCTGCCGGGCGTGGACCCGCGCACCTCGGCGGTCAGCACGCGCTCCGAAGGCGTGTGGTCCGCCGCATGGAAACGCTTCAAGACCAACCGCGTGGGCATGGTGTGCCTGGCCATCGTGCTGGCCTTTTTCGTGCTCATCGCGCTGTCCTTCACCAAGCTGATCGCCAAGGACTGGACGCGCGAAGTCGGCGTGCCCTACGCCAACCCCACGCTGCTGGGCAAGGCTGAGCAGGTCGACAAGATGGTGATCGAGCAGATCGACACCCCGAAGTCTGATCTCTCCGAGGTCGATCCGCTGGCCCCGCGCTACAAGGAATGGGACGAGCGGGCCAGCAAGATCAACGTGGCCGAAACCACGCGTGCAGACACCCTGCCGCTGGGCGGCGACCGCGTGGGCCGCGATGTGCTGACCAAGGCCATCAAGGGCGCAGAGACCTCGATCTTCGTCGGCGTGTTTGCGGCGCTGTTGGCCACGGCCATCGGCACCATCCTGGGCGCCATCTCCGGCTTCTTCGGCGGCAAGGTGGGCGACTTCCTGGAGTGGCTCTACAACGTCTTCACCTCGATTCCGAACATCCTGCTCATCCTGTCATTCGCAGCGGTGCTTGGCCGCGGCATCGATACCGTGATCATCATCCTGGGCCTGACCGGCTGGCCGGGCATCTACCGCCTGATCCGGGCCGAGTACATGAAGCACGGCTCGCGCGAGTACGTCCGTGCGGCCGAGTCCATCGGCGTGTCGGCGCCGGCGCGCATGTTCCGCCACATCCTGCCCAACGTCTCGCACGTGGTGCTGGTGCAGATGAGCATTCTGGTGGTGGCCTTCATCAAGGCCGAGGTGATCCTGTCCTACCTAGGTCTGGGTGTGCCCATCACGGCTGTGTCGTGGGGCACCATGCTGGCCGAAGCCCAGGTGGAGCTGATCCTGGGCAAATGGTGGCAGCTGGCCGCCGCCACGGTGTTCATGGCCACCTTCGTCACGGCCTTTGCGCTGCTGACCGACGCCCTGCGCGATGCGCTGGACCCCAAACTGCGCGGACTGGAGTAAGCCACCATGCTGCTGTCTGTAAGAGATCTGCGCGTGTCCTTCCGCATGGAAAAGGGCCAGCGCATTGAAGCCGTCCGCGGCGTGAGCTTTGACGTGCCAGAGAACAGCACGGTTGCCCTCGTGGGTGAATCCGGCTCGGGCAAGAGCGTCTCGGCCATGTCGATTCTGAACCTGCTGCCGGACAACGCCGAGCGCTCGGGCTCCATCCAGTTCATGGGCCGCGAGATGCTGGCCGCGCCGCTGTCGGTGCTGCAGGGCATTCGCGGCAAGGACATCGCCTGCGTGTTCCAGGAGCCGATGACCTCGCTGAACCCGGTCTACACCGTGGGCAACCAGATCAGCGAAGTGCTGATCCGCCACATGGGCATGAGCCCGCGCCAAGCCATCAAGCGGGCCGAGGAGCTGTTGGTCGAAGTGGGCATGCCCGAGCCCAAGCGCCGCCTGAACGCCTACCCGCACGAGATGTCCGGCGGCCAGCAGCAGCGCGTCATGATCGCCATGGCCCTGGCCTGCGAGCCCAAGCTGCTGATCGCCGACGAGCCGACCACGGCCCTGGACGTGACCATCCAGCGCCAGATCCTCGAGCTGATGGCCAAGCTCAAGGACAAGCACAAGATGAGCATGCTGTTCATCAGCCATGATCTCGGTGTGGTGGGCGAGATTGCCGACCATGTGGTGGTCATGCGCCATGGCCAGGTGCGCGAGAGCAGCCCGGTGGCCGGCATCTTTGCCAACCCGCAGGACAACTACACCAAGGCCCTGCTGGCCTGCCGCCCGGCCATGGACCGCGTGCCCGGCCGCCTGACCGTGATTGATGACTTCATCGCCGGCCGCGTGAACGACAAGCCGGCCGCCGCCAAGAACCCGGACGCCCCCGTGGTGCTGGAAGTGCGCGGTCTGAAGAAGAGTTTCTGGATCAAGGAAGGTCTCTTCGGCAAGCGTGAGTTCAAGGCCGTCAAGGACGCCAACTTCAAGCTGCGCAAGGGTCACACCATTGGCGTGGTGGGCGAGTCCGGCTCCGGCAAGACCACCATGGGCCTGACCTTGCTGCGTCTGCATGAGCCCACGAGCGGCGAAGTCATCTTCGACGGCAAGAATCTGCTCAAGATGACCGGTCCTGAGCGCGACAAGATGCGCCGCCGCATCCAGATCGTGTTCCAGAACCCCTACGCCTCGCTGAACCCGCGCTTCACCGTCGGGCAGACGCTCATGGAGCCGATGCAGGTGCACAACCTGCTGGCGAATGACACCGAGCGCCAGAAGAAGGCGCTGTCCGTGCTGTCCAAGGTCGGCCTGGACGCCAGCGCCTTCGGCAAGTATCCACACGAATTCTCAGGTGGCCAGCGCCAGCGCATCGCGATTGCGCGCTGCCTGGTGCTCGAACCCGAGGTGCTGGTGCTCGATGAAGCCGTGTCTGCGCTGGACGTCTCCGTGCAGGCCCAGGTACTCAATCTGCTCAAGGACCTCCAGGACGAACTGGGCCTCTCCTACGTCTTCATCAGCCACGACCTGGCCGTGGTGCGCTTTATCAGCGACGAAGTGCTCGTGATGAAGGACGGCGAAGTGGTCGAACAGGCCGACGCCGCCACCATCCTCGAGCGCCCGCAGCAGGACTACACCAAGCGCCTGCTGGGCGCGATCCCGCGGGGGTATCAGGCGCAGGCGGCCTGATTCTGGGTGCAGTTCGAAGGTGAACAGGGCAGCGCGAGCTGCCCTGTTTCATTTTCGGACGCACAGTGCGAGGTCCAGACCAGGATGGGTTTCCGCTTGATTCATGCGCTTTCCGGGCCGATTCGAAGTGTTTTTTGGTCGTAAATACAATGAATATCGGCCAAATTTCAGTGAATGCGGTCTCTCTGGGCCCTAAAAGCGCTGACTCAGGCGTACTGCGCCGCTCACCCGCCGCGGCAACCCCGGCTCGAAGAACCGCCCATTCGCCTCGTTCACGATGACTGAGCCCGCATACCGCCGGTCCGTCAGGTTATCGACGCGCAGCAGGGTGTCGATCCGCCAGTTGCCCAGCGCCTTGCTCCAGCCTGCCCGCGCATTCAGCAGGTTCACGGCGGCCGCGGCGTCGGTATTCGCGTCATTCACAAACAGTTTGCTGGTGTGCTGGGCTTCCAGCGCGGCGCTCCAGCCGGTGGCAAGGCCGGTGCCGCGCCACGTCAGTTCGGCAAAGGCCGTGAGTTCGGGTGTGCCGGGCAGGCGGTTGCCGGCCGGAATCTGCACGACGGTGGCACCGCTGCCGCTCACGAACGGCGCGCTGTAGCGGGCGCGCAGGGGGCTGGCGCTCAGTTGCAGCTGCCATTCACCCGCCACGAAGCGGCCCAGCGGCGCGAGCACGGCCAGTTCCAGACCTTCGCGCGTGGTCTGGGCGGCGTTGCGGAAGGTGGAGCGGCCGCCGCTGTTGGTCTCGACCACGATCTCGTCGCGTGTTTCGATGCGAAAGGCGGCCATGTCCACCCGCAGGCCGCCCGCGCCGCGCCACTTGGCACCCAGCTCGGCGTGGCGGCTGGTCGAGGCGCGCAGGGCGGTATTGAAGCCGGTGCCGCCGGTGCGGTAGGCCAGCTCCGTGAGCGTGGGGGTTTCGAAGCCGCGGCCGGCATTGGCGTACAGGTTGAGCGTGGGTGCGGCGCGCCAAGCCAGACCCAGCACGGGCAGGGTGGCGGCGTAGCTCAGGCTGCCGGAGTCGTCGGGGTTGCCGGGGGCAATGAAGAGGTCCTGCGTGTTGAAGCTCACGCGGTTGCTCCGCACGCCAAGGGTGGCGTCGACCGTCCGCGTCAGGCCGAGGGTGCCCTGGGCGAAGGCGGCGGTGCTTTGCACGCGGTTGATTTCGTTGCGCTTGAGCAGCCCGCGTTGCCCGGTGTCATTGATGTAGCCCTGCCGGTCTTCGTCCACGTACTCGTTCTCGATACCCGCCACGCCACGCACCGGCGCACCCCAGGGTGTCGTGCCCTCGTGCGCCAGCTGCACAGAAAAGCCGCCGTAGTTGCGAGAGAAGTCCACGATGCCGCCCGCCGACGTCGGCGCCTGCTGCGCGGCCAGCGGGATGGACAGCGTGTTGTCCAGGCTGCGCAGGCCGAAGTGGGCGCGCAGGTTCAGGCTCGTTGAGTCCGTGAAGCTGTGAGTGAGGGTGGCGCCGCCTTGCTGCTGGCGCACGGTCTTGCCGGTCTTCTGCTGCGCACCGATGGCGGCGGCTTGCCGCGGGTTGGCATCGAATGCGGCGCGCGTCAGGCCCAGCGGGTCCTGATTGTCCGGCTGGTCCAGCGCGTTGAGCACAAAGCCTACGCGGCTGCCGCCCTCGGTTTGGTGATCCCACTTGAGGTTGAGCTGATCGCGCTGGGCCGCGCTGCGCGGCCGCCAGCCGTCCGTGTTGAAGCGGGAGACATCCAGCAGAAAGGCGTTGCGCTCATTGCGGGTGCTGGCACTGAAGCCTGCCTTCCACAGCCCATCCTGCCCCAGCGTGAGGTTGCCGCCCGCCCAGTGGCCTTCCGGCGGCGTGGCGGAGAACACCTGGATCACACCGCCGGCCGCATTGCCATACAGCTGCGCCATGGGCCCGCGCAGCACTTCGATGCGCCCGGCGCTGCTCAGCACCACATTCGACACCTGTCCCTGGCCGTCCGGCATGCTGGCCGGAATGCCGTCCACCATCAGCCGGACGCCGCGGATGCCGAAGGTGGCGCGGCTACCAAAGCCGCGGATGGAGATCTGCAGATCCTGCGCATAGTTCTGGCGGTTCAGGGCCACCACGCCGGGCGCGCGGTTCAGCGCCTCGCTCAGATTGATGCCCGGCCCGGCTTCGCGCAGGGTGCGCTCATCGATCAGGCTGATGGCCGAGGGCGAGGCAAACGCAGGTTCGGGCAGGCGGCTGGCGCTGACCACCACAGGTTCAACGCTGCGCGGCTCTGCAGAGGTCGTGTCGGTCTGTGCGAGTGCGGGCAGCACGGCCGCGCAGCCGGTTGCGGCGAGCGCCCGTGCGAGACGGTGCAATGGAGACGGGGGAGTGGACGAAACACGCATGGCCGCATTCTGGCTGCGCCCTGCGTGTGCGGGGGGCGTGCAGCCCGGTGGATTACCCGAGGCTGGTGCGCTGACCTGTAAGGCCGTGTTGCGACGAACTCGTCGCGCGCGAGCCCGGGCTCACAGGTTGAAGACATCCATGATCAGGCCGGTCGCGAGCAAGGCGATCCCCAGGTAGCCAACCCCGTTGAGCAGCTTCAAGGCTCTTTCCGAAACGCGGCCCCGACCGACATGGTCCAGCCATACCTGCGGCGCGGCAAGAAGAATCCCGATGCCCTTAAGTGCGCTGTAGGTCACTTCCTCGCCTCCGCGCACTGCCGCAACCAAGTAGACGATGCCGAGCGCGGCAAAGAGCCACGGCCAGATACTTGCGCCGAACGCTTTGGTCCCTTGAGTTTGGTCTGTCATTCGCTTGCTCCCTAGCCACTCACTTGCGGCGTGACTTGCAGCACCTCGGCAATTGAGGTCAGCCCCGCGGCCACCTTGGTCACCCCGGCCAGGCGCAGCGGGGTCATGCCGTCTTCCACGGCCTGCTGGCGCAGGGCTGTGAGGTCTGGCGATTCGGTGACACGGGTTTTCATCGCCTCGCTCATGCTGATGAGTTCGAACAGGCCGCTGCGGCCCTTGTAGCCGGTGTTGCGGCACTCCAGGCAGCCCACAGGCTTGTAGGGCTGAAAGCCGCCCTTGACCTTCCAGGGCTTGATCATGTCGTTCACGCCCTCGGCATCCAGCCGTTCGTCGGGCTGTTTGCAGTGCGGGCACAGGCTGCGCACCAGGCGCTGCGCGAGCACGCCCAGCACGGTGGCGTTGATCAGGTAGCTTGGCACACCGAGTTCCATCAGGCGGTAGATCGCGCTGGGGGCATCGTTCGTGTGCAGGGTGCTGAAGACCAGATGGCCGGTCAGGGCGGCCTGCACTGCCATTTCGGCGGTTTCCAGGTCGCGGATTTCGCCGACCATGATGATGTCCGGGTCCTGGCGCATCAGGCTGCGCAGGCCGGAGGCAAAGGTGACGTCCAGCCCCGGCTGCACCTGCATCTGGTTGAAGGCCGGCTCGATCATCTCGATGGGGTCTTCGATGGTGCAGACGTTCACTTCATCCGTGGCGAGGCGCCGCAGCGTGGAATACAGCGTGGTGGTCTTGCCGCTGCCGGTGGGGCCAGTCACGAGAATGATCCCGTGCGGATTGCGCGTGAGTGTGGTCCAGCGCTCGGCATCGCGCGGTGAAAAACCCAGCTCATCCAGCCCCTGGACGGCGACCTCGGGGTCAAAGATGCGCATCACGAGCTTTTCGCCAAACGCGGTGGGCAGGGTGGACAGGCGCATTTCCACCTCATCCCCGCCCGGATTCTTGGTCTTGATGCGGCCGTCCTGCGGGCGGCGCTTTTCCACCACATCCATGCGGCCCAGCAGCTTGATGCGGCTGGTCATGGCGTTCATCACGCCCATGGGCAGCTGGTAGACCGTGTGCAGCACGCCGTCAATGCGGAAGCGGATGATGCCCAGCTCGCGCCGCGGCTCCAGGTGGATGTCGCTGGCGCGCTGATCGAAGGCGTACTGCCACAGCCAGTCCACCACCTGCACGATGCCCTGGTCGTTGGCGTCGAGCTGGCGGTTGTTGCGGCCCAACTCCACCAGCTGCTCGAAGCTGCTGGTCGCGTTGGCCACGCCGGCGCGCTGCGCGGCCTTCACGCTCTTGGCCAGGGCGTAGAACTCGGTCGTGTACTTGAGGATGTCCGCCGGGCTGGACACCACCAGGCTCACGCGCTTGCTGGTGTGCCGTTCGATCTCCGGAATCCAGAAGGTATCGAAGGGCTCGCAGGTGGCGATGGTCACCTCGCTGGTGCCGATGCTGATCGGTAAGGCGAGGTTGCGCTCGGCGTAGGTGATGCTCATCACATCGGCTACGCGGCCTACGTCCACCTTGAGCGGGTCGATCTTCAGATACGGCAGCTTCGCACGCTTGGCCAGCCAGCCGGCAAAGAAGTCCATGTCCATCAGCCGGCCGTCACCTCGATGGTGCACGCCCACGCTGGCCAGCCGCACCAGCGGATGCTGGCTGCTGGTCGTGGCAGCGCAGCGCTGGAAGATGCGCTGGGCTTCTTCCTTGGTGATGAGATGGTCCTCGCGCATCCAGCTGAGCAGGTCGCGCCAGTTGAGTTTGCCGCGGGGTTCGGGCAGCGTCTGGGCGCGCCCCGGTTCAGTGCTCTGCGTCATGCGGAGAGTATGCCGCCTGTGTTCGTGACTTGGGGGCGGCGCGCTCGCTTCAGCGGCGATCCGTAGCTGGGACGATCATGGGGCCACCGACTGCGGCACCTGCAGGTGCAGCGGTTTGATTAGCTGCGGCAGCGTTTGCCGCGGCGTTGGCGGCATTAATGCCCATCACGCCGTTCAGGATCGCGGCGGCTCGGGCTGCGTCCTGGGCTTGGGTAGCCGCAGTGCCGGGCGTAGCGCCCTCTGCGGCACTCGCTGTCTGCTCGGTCGGTTCGATGCGTCGCGCGCCGTTGAAGCGCTTGTTCCAGTAGGGGATATTCATGCTTTCCACACGCACCTCGCCACCGCTGGAGGGCGCGTGCAGAAACTTGCCGTCGCCCACATAGATGCCGACATGAGAGTAGGCGCGGCGCAGGGTGTTGAAGAAGACGAGATCGCCCGGGCGCAGTTCCTTGCGGTCCACCTTTTCGCCCAGCTGGCTGATCTCGGCCGAGCGGCGCGGCAGCACGAGGCCGAAGGTCTGCTGGAACACCAGGCGCACCAGGCCCGAGCAGTCCAGGCCGCTGTCGGCGTCATTGCCGCCCATGCGGTAGCGCACGCCGAGCAGGCCCATGGCGTTCATGACGAGATCGCTGGCCAAGCCGGCTGCACCGGTCGCCACATCCTTGGCACCCGTTTCCAGCTTGTGGATGAAGTGATCCAGTGCGGAGTCGGACGCGGGTGAGGCGGGCTTGCTCGCGCTGGCGCTTGCGGGGGCGCTGGTTTGCGCCTGTGCGGGAGGCACGGCGCTGCCCAGCAAGCTGCTGCCCAACAGCAGGGCGGCAGCGAGCGGCTTGAGCGCGGGCTTCGGCAAACAGGGGATGGGGCGCAATCCGGGCCTCCGGCGAACGTAACCCGTTGATTTTACGGACTTCGCGAAAGCATGAACAAGGCGCCGTTGCCATGCGTGTACAGCGCAGCGCGAGCAGCCGAAATCGCGAACTCGCAGGGCACCCCGTTTCGGTGGAGAATCCCGGCGGCAGGATCGATGCGCCGCAGTCGGGCTCTCAGTCGGGCTGTGAATCGCGCGCGAATACCAATAAGAACACTCGTCGGGGACAGGAACACCTATGGCCGATCGACCCAGGTTGCTGGTCGCGGACGCGTCGCGCATGGTGCGCGCAGCGATTGCCAAACCCTTGTCGGAAGCGTTCACCGTGCGGGAGGTGAGTGACGGCGAGGCCGCGTGGTCTGCGCTGCTCACGGACCCGACGATCGCCGCTGTCGTGACTGGTCTGGCGATGGAAAAGATCGACGGCTTCGAGCTGATCCAGCGCGTGCGGGCCTCGCGCGTGCCGCGCGTGCGCAGCCTACCGGTGCTGGTGCTGGCCAGCGCAGACGCCAAGGAGCAGATGGCGCGCGCCACTGAACTCGGCGCCAGCGGCTTTGTGGCCAAGAACGCGAAGGCGGCCGAGACGATCGCCCAGCTCACCGGGCTGGTGCGTGGCGCTGGTGCGCTTGATGCCGGCGAGGCGCCGGAACTGCCCAAGCCCAGTGCGCCGGCGGCCAGCCAGCTGGTGAGCATGGACGTGCTGCGCGAGCACACCCGCCGCATGGCGAGCTTTGCCTTCCGCAGTGAGACGCCTCTGGCCGTCGTGGCGCTGCGCCTGAGCGGTGCCGGTCCCCTGCTGGAGGCGGCGCTGGCCGCAAATCTGGCCTCGCTGCTGCGTGTGGAAGACGTGGCGGGCAAAATTGACGACGACACCTACGCCCTGACCATGATGGGCGCTGATCTGGCCGTGATCCCGAGTGTGGTGGAGCGCGTACAGGCCATGCTGGCAGAGGTGGCGCTGGATCGGCGTCAGGCGCCGCCGATGCTGCTGGCCGGCTGGGTACAGGCCAGCGAACCCGTCGATGACGACACCCTGATCGAGTCGGCTGTGTCCCGTCTGGGGCCCTTCGACATGGGTGCGCATCTCGAGCTGCGCGGCAGCCGGGCCGTGCACCCAGACGAGGAACCGATGCTGTCTGCACCGGCGCGCCACGAGGCAGCCGAGATTTCTCTGGACGACGCGGTGGCCCTGCTTGAGCGCGGCGACATTGCCGAGCTGGAGGTCTATCGCTCCAGCATCGCGCAACGCATTGCGCCGCTGTTGAGCTGGTTGTCCGAAGGCTGATCGCGCTGCAACCCGGGCTTGATCTGGGGAAAGCACCGAGCGGATTGCTGCACTGCGGGTAAGAGCCGAGTAAGCCTGCGCAGTCCACAATCCGAGGCAGACTCCAGAACAAACGGAGCGCTCTTCACGAGGAGACAGCCCCCATGCCGCGTAGTGTTGCCGCCGTCCACGCCGAATCCCTGCACAACCGCGATGCCTTCTGGGCCGAACAGGCCCGCCGCATCGAGTGGAAGAAGCCGTTCAAGCAGGTGCTGGACTACAGCAATCCGCCCTTCGCCAAGTGGTACGTGGGCGGCACCACCAACCTGTGCCACAACGCGGTAGACCGCTGGGCCGCCACGCAGCCCGATGCCCGCGCACTGATCTGGGTCTCTACCGAAGTCGATCAAACACTCGAGTACGACTACCGCACCCTGCTGGCCGAGGTGAACCGCTGCGCCGCCATGCTCAAGGGGCTGGGCGTGGGCAAGGGCGACCGGGTGCTGATCTACATGCCGATGATCCCGCAGGCGGCCTTCATGATGCTCGCGTGCACGCGCATCGGCGCCATCCATTCCGTGGTGTTCGGCGGTTTTGCCAGCGTGAGCCTGGCGAGCCGGATTGATGACGCGCAGCCCAAGTTGATTGTCAGTGCCGACGGCGGTGCCCGCGCCGGCAAGGTGGTGCCCTACAAGGGCCTGCTGGATGAAGCCATCAGCCTGTCCACCCACAAGCCCGCCAAGGTCATCATGGTCAACCGCGGCCTGGCCGAGATGCCCATGACACCGGGGCGTGACGAGGATTACGGCGCACTCTGCGTGAAGTACGACGGCGCCACCGTGCCCTGCGAATGGGTGGAGAGCAGCCACCCCAGCTATACGCTCTATACCAGCGGCACCACTGGCAAGCCCAAGGGTGTGCAGCGCGACACCGGCGGCTACGCCGTGGCCCTAGCCGCGAGCATGGAGACCATCTTCTGCGGCAAGCCCGGTGAAACCTACTTCTCCACCAGCGACATCGGCTGGGTGGTGGGGCACAGCTACATCATCTACGGACCCTTGCTGGCCGGCATGGCCACGCTGATGTACGAGGGCACGCCGATCCGACCGGACGCCGGCATCCTCTGGAAGCTGGTGGAGCAGTACAAGGTGGTGAGCATGTTCAGTGCGCCGACGGCGGTGCGCGTGCTCAAGAAGCAGGACCCGGCGTTTCTCAAGAAGTACGACCTCTCCAGCCTGCGCTACCTCTTCCTGGCTGGCGAACCACTGGACGAACCCACGGCTCAGTGGATTGCCGAGGGCCTGGGCGTACCCGTGATCGACAACTACTGGCAGACCGAGAGCGGCTGGCCGATCCTCACGGCGCAGATGGGCATCGAGAAGACGCGCACCAAGTTCGGCAGCCCCAGCTTTCCGAGCTATGGCTACGACGTGCGCGTGGTGCACGAGGCCACGGGCGAGGAGCTGCCACGCGGCGAGAAGGGCGTGGTGGCCATCATGCCGCCGCTGCCGCCGGGCTGCATGAGCACGGTGTGGGGCGACGACGCCCGCTTCGTGAAGACCTATTTCTCGAGCATCCCCGGCAAGCTGATGTACAGCACCTTCGACTGGGGCATCTGCGACGAAGACGGCTACTACTTTATCCTGGGCCGTACCGATGACGTGATCAACGTCGCCGGCCATCGTCTGGGCACGCGCGAGATCGAGGAATCGATCAATTCGCACAGCAATGTGGCCGAATGCGCCGTGGTGGGTGTGGCCGACCAGCTCAAGGGCCAGGTGGCAGTGGCCTTTGCAGTGGTGAAAGACGCCTCACGGATTGCCTCACCGGAGCTGCGCAAGGCACACGAGGCCGAGGTGATGAAGCTCGTGGACGCGCAGCTCGGTGCCGTCGCGCGGCCGGCACGCGTGCATTTCGTCACGCTGCTGCCCAAGACCCGCTCGGGCAAGGTGCTGCGCCGCGCCATCCAGGCCCTCTGCGAAGGCCGCGACCCCGGCGACCTCACCACCATCGAGGACCAGAGCGCGCTGCAGCAGGTACGCGATTGTCTCGCAACTTAGATATTTGGCCGAAAATAATCTTTATTTGATCGATCTTCAAGCGGTTTCCGCATGTCAGTTCAGGGTTCCGGCAGAATTTACTTGCTACGTTGAGCTGGCCGAAATTGTCAATTTAGAAGCTGATGCCATACCAGCCCAGACCGATGCCCCAGGTCGTCCGGCGGCTGCCCTGGGTGCGCGCCGCAGTGAGATCGATGCCGAAGACCTCCGGCTTGACCCATACCCGGCCGCCCACGACGTGCGTGGCGCTGCCAAACACAGCACTGCGACTGTTGTGCAGGGTCTCGGCAAAGAGCAGTCCGCGGTCGTTGGGCGCGTAGACCACCGCGACGTTGCCCAGCGCGGCGGTCTTGCCACTGGCGCGGTCATAACCCGGCCCCAGATTCAGGTGTGCAGCCACCCCTTCGCCGGGTGCCCAGCTCAGCAGCACCAGCGCTGAAGCGTCGGCCTGTCTCAGGCCACTGCCACGCGGCTTGATGAAGGCGGCGGCCAGCTTGAGCCCGGCCTGCACCTCGCCAGCAGGGGTCTTCCAGTTCAGCGCCGAGGGCACCCACTTCATGGCGGCACCGGCGCCAGCCGTGATATCGGTGCGCGGGCTCGGCCGGCTGTACTCCAACCCGAATTCGACGCCCTCGGCCATGCCGCACGCCGGTGCGAGCACCGTGTCCTTGGCGTCAGGCTGCCGGTCCTGCCAGAACTCGACCTGGCAGGTGCCGTGTTGTGCGGTGCCCGCGTCATCCGTGGCGAGCGGCCGTCCCGCCTGGGCCGCCCAAGGCAGCATAAGCAGAGAGGCGCTCAGCAGCAGCGGTGCAGAGCGCGAATGGAAGCGGGGAAACAGGGGCATGGGCGGACTCGCAGCGCGGACCCGCAGGCCAGCCCCACGGGATCACGCAGCGCAGTGTCGGCGCCGCGCCCTGGCCGGCATGGGTCGATCAGCCGCCGCATGGCAGCGCAAATCAGCGCTTTGGCGGGCGGCCGGGTGCGGGCGGGCTCAGTGCAGATGCCGCGGCGGGCCGTGCTCGTCGCTGTCGGCGTCCGGCAGCTCGGCATGCAGCAGTTCGCCGTCCTGGTTGGGGTACATCGGCGCGCCGCAGTCGGCGCAGTATTCCGCCGGCAGCACGGTGTCGATGTGCACGATGTTCGTAATGCCGGCCTCGCGCAGTGTGGCGTCGATATCGTCCGTCACCTCGGTGGAATCAACCTCCGGGCCGAGCAGCGGCCAGATGCAGCCGTGCAGCACTTCGGTCTCCTTGCCGTTCATGAAGCCGATTCGGTACTCCTCGAAGTCCCGGTCGCTCACACGCGCCACGGCGGCGGTCTGGGCGGGCGGGGCGAGGTCCAGGGTCATGTGCAAGAAGCTCACGCTGGCCCGCACCGAGAATCCGCGGATCTCGCGCTCGGCGCCGCGCGTGCTGTCGAAGAAGGCGCCGGGTGCCACCATTTCGTAGGCGCAGTTGGACAGCATGCCGGCGAGTGCCGCGCCGCCTTGGCGCTTCCAGTGCTCGATGCAGTCCGCGCGCTTGGCCTCGGCCTGCCAGTTGAACAAAGCTGTGCCCGCCGGGGCGGCGATCGCCCCGATCAGAAAGCGCGAGTCCGCGAGGAAGCCCTGCGCCTCGGGCCAGTCGTCCGGGCGCTTGACCGCTTCCTCGCCATTCATCAGCGCCTGCGCACACTTCTTGAGCAGGCGGTAGATGGACACATAACCCTCCGGCATCTGGTCCGGGCTGAACAGGGCTTCCACCAGGGTCAGGCGCACACCGTGCGCCAGGATGTGGGCGGCCAGCTGGTTGCGCACCGCTTCCAGCGTCGGCCGGGCCACCTTGCCCGACGCAATCTGCGCGCGCGACCAGGCCATCAGCGGGCAGACGATCAGCAGCACGTCATGCGGCTGGCCGTCGATGGTGACCTGCATGGATTCGGTGCTGGTTTCCACGGCATCGGCCAGGGCCTCGTAGGCGCCGATCTGGGCCGGGTCTTCGCTACCGAAGAGGAATTCGAGTGAGGCGTGGATGGCGTTGTCGCTGCCGTGCACGAGCTGGCGCTCGATCTCGGCCGTCAGGCGCGCAAACCAGAACTCGTCTTCCAGGCGGCTACCCGCCTGGGCGAGGGATTGGGCCAGCTTGATCAGCGTCTCGGCATTCGAGGAGCGGGGCAGGCGGCTGGTGGTGCGGTTGGGGCGCATGGACATGTAACGCGGGATTCCACAGATGGCGGTTGAAGCTGCTTGCCGCGCGGTGTCAGCACCGCGCCGGCCAGGGCTGCCTATTATCGCTGCTCCATCCGGGCGGCGCGGCAGCAAAGCCGGCGCAGCACCGGATCAAGCATTCAAGCGAGCACTGGAGCTCCATTCATGATCACGAAGTCTGTTCTGCAAGCCGCCGACGTGGCCAAGATCATCGCCGCGGCCGACAAGGAAGCCGCCGCCAACAACTGGGCCGTCACCATCGCCGTGGTGGACGACGGCGGGCACCTGCTGGGTCTGGTGCGCCGGGACGGTGCGCCGCCGATCTCGGCGCACATCGCACCGGCCAAGGCACACACAGCTGCCCTGGGCCGCCGCGAAAGCAAGATCTACGAGGACATCATCAATCAGGGTCGCTACAGCTTCCTGAGCGCGCCCACCATCGAAGGGATGCTCGAAGGCGGCGTGCCCATCATGGTCGATGGTCAGTGCGTGGGTGCGGTGGGCGTGTCCGGCGTCAAGAGCCCGGAAGACGCGCAGATCGCGCGTGCGGGCATCGCGGCGCTGGGCTGAGCACCGCGGGCGAGCAGGCGGCAGCGCCCTGCTCAGCCCGAAAGACGCCGCATCCAGGCGGCGAGTTCGCGAGCATCGCCGTCGCCCTGTTCGGCATGGCGATCCATGGCGGCGAGCACGCCGTCCCGATCCGCCGGCTGGCGGTTCTGCGAGAGCTTGAACTTGCCTTCCACCCGCTGCACGCGCAGCCGAAAGCCGACAATCCCGCCCAGCATGCGCTGCTGGTAGTCCTCGGGCAGGCCCTGCCAGTGCTCGATGTAGCTCGGCTCCATGTGGCCGATCAGGCGCTTGAGCACGGCGTCGCGCGCGGGCAGTTCGTCCACGCGCTCGATCGTGCCGGTCACATGGACAGCGATGTAGTTCCAGGTCGGCACGTTCTTGCGCTCGCTGTACCAGGTGGGTGACACGTAGCTGTGCGCGCCCACGAAGCAGGCCAGGGCAGGGCCGCCGTCAAAGTGCTCGTGATGCGTGTTCGGGCGTGCGATGTGGCCGTCGATCCATGCGCTAGCCGGATCGTGTTCGTCCTGCACCCAGACCATCGGGCAGTGCGTCACCAAGGGCTCGGCGCCGCGGCTGGTGATCAGGGTGCCAAAGGGGTGGGCGGCAATGATCTCCCGGCAGGCCGCAAGGTCGCCGTGGGCAAAGGAAGCAGGGTTGTAGCGCATGGGGCGCATGATGCCCCATGCCGGGTGTTGGGCGAGCTGGCTTGCCCGGATCGACCCGTACAGGCCGGATTCAGCCGCTGACCGCGCCGGCCAGATCCGCCGCGCTGGTGAAGCTGTCGGCGTAGAAGGCGTCTTCGGGCAGGAAGCACTTTGCAGTGAAGTCCCGCTTGGCACTGTCCACCATGATCGGCGCGCCGCAGGCATAGACTTCGTGGCCCGACAGATCGGGCAGGTCAGCCATCACGGCCTGGTGCACAAAGCCGGTGCGGCCGGTCCAGCCGTCTTCGGGCAGGGCATCCGAAACCACCGGCACGTAGTCGATGGCGTAGTCCCGCACCCAGCTCTGCACCAGCGTGTCCATGTAGAGGTCCTTGGGGCGGCGGCCGCCCCAGTACAGGCGCACGGCGCGCTTGGTGTGCAGGTTCTTGAAGAAGATGTGCTCGGCAATCGCCTTGATGGGCGCAAAGCCCGTGCCGCTGGCCAGCAGCACGATCGGCTTGGTGGTGTCCTCGCGCAGGAAGAAGGTGCCCAGCGGCACCTCGATGCGCATGATGTCCTTTTCCTTCACCGGCGGCTCAGCAGCGCCAAAGAGCGCGTCGGTGAACTTGCCGCCGGGCATGTGGCGGATGTGCAGTTCCACCGGGCCTTCGGCATGCGGTGCGTTGGCCATGCTGTAGCTGCGGCGGCTGCCGTCGCGCAGGATGAATTCCAGGTACTGGCCGGCAAAGAACTGCAGCTTCTCGTTGGCCGGCAGCTGCAGCTTGAGTAGGATCACGTCATCACTCAGGCGCTCGATGGCATTGACGCGGCTGGGCATCTTCTTGGGCAGGATGTCGCCCGCCGCGGCCACGACGCGTGCTTCGATCTCCAGATCGCCGTCGGGCTTGGCGCAGCAGAACAACGCGCTCCCGGCGGCCTGCTCGTGCGGGGGTAGAGCGCTTTGCTGGTGTGGGCCATGCGTGACGTGGCCTGCGAGTACCTTGCCCTTGCAGGAGCCGCAGGCGCCGTTCTTGCAGCCATAGGGCAGCACGATGCCGGCGGCCAGTGCGGCCTCAAGTACGCTCTGGCCGGGTTGGCAGGCGAAGGTCTTGTTCGATGGACGGACCGTGACGTTGAAGCTCATGAGAAAAGCGCAGATCGGGTTCTGGGAGGAGCGAGGGGTTCTGGCGGCGCCGCGGCGCAGGCTGAGCGCGCGCCGTGCCTTGCCGCAGGCCTTCAGGCAGGCAAGGCTCTTGATTTTAGGCTGTGGCGATGTGGGTCTTCGCGTCAGCCAGATCATGACCAGTCGGATGGCGGTCACAGGGACCGGCCGGTCTGCGCGCAGTGCCGATGCGCGCCCCCGGGGCCTGCGCTGGGCCGCGCTCGATCTCGACGCCCATCGCGGTGCCCCCCAAGAACGGCGACGCAATGTCGCGGCCCTGGCGCGCTGGTGCATCTACCTGGCCCCGCCACCCAACGAAGGCGAGGGTGATCCGCGCCTGCAGCGCTTTCTTGCGCAATTTGCTGGCACGCGTCTGGCCTATGTCTCCACCAGCGGCGTGTATGGCGATTGCGGCGGCGCCAGGTTTGATGAAACCCGGCCGGTGCGACCGGAGTCTGCGCGCGGCAAGCGGCGTGTTGCAGCCGAGCGCCTGCTGCGCGAGCGGACGCGGCGCGGTGGCCTGGCCTCAAGCATCCTGCGTGCGCCCGGCATCTACGGCGCCAACCGCCTGCCCATCGAGCGTCTGGAGAAGGGCACGCCTGCGCTTCAGGCTGCAGACGACGTGTTCACCAATCACATCCACGCCGACGATCTAGCCCGGCTGTGCATTGCGGCGCTGTTCCGCGCCCGCGGCGGCCGCGTCTTCCACGCCAGCGATGACAGCGAAATGAAGATGGGCGAGTACTTCGACCTCGTGGCCGAAACCTTCGCGCTGCCGCGCGCACCGCGCTTGCCCGTGGCCGAGCTGCGCGCTCAGGTTTCGCCCGCGTTGTGGAGCTTCATGCGCGAGAGCCGGCGCCTGGACAACAGCCGCATCAAGCGCGAGCTGCGCGTGGCGCTGCGCTACCCGACCGTCCAGTCGGGCGTGAGCGCAGCGCATGCAGAGTTTTCAAAAACGGCCACTTATATAGGATAGCGGAATTGAGCTGAAATCCGCTTCTGGTAAGCGGGAAGCTGATTAATGCTTTCCGAGATTACGCCGTTTTCGGTCATGGCTATCCAGCCGTGGCTGGCACGCGGAACACACTGACGGCTTGCGCCAGACCATTTGCCTGGTCCTTCAGGCTGTCCGCCGCCGCAGCGGATTGCTCCACCAGCGCAGCGTTCTGCTGGGTCATCTGGTCCAGGTGGCCCACGGCCTGGTTCACCTGCGTGATGCCGCTGGCCTGTTCGGTAGTGGATGCCGTGATCTCGCCGATCATGTCGGTGACGCGCTGCACGCTGGCCACGATCTCGTTCATGGTGGCGCCGGCTTGCTCGACCAGCTGGCTGCCGGTCTCGACCTTCTCGGCGCTGGCGCCAATCAGGGTCTTGATCTCCTTGGCGGCTTCCGCACTGCGCTGAGCGAGGTTGCGTACCTCACTGGCCACCACGGCAAAGCCGCGGCCCTGTTCGCCGGCACGGGCAGCCTCCACGCTGGCGTTCAGGGCCAGGATGTTGGTCTGGAAGGCGATGCCGTCGATCACGCCGATGATCTCGCTGATCTTCTTGCTGGCGGCGCTGATGTCGCTCATGGTGTTGACCACCTGGCCCACCACCTCACCGCCCTTCTGCGCCACGCCGGACGCGCTGCTTGCCAGCTGACTGGCGGTGCGGGCGGCATCGGCATTCTGGTTCACAGTCTGCGAAAGCTGCGCCAGGGAGCTGGAGGTCTGCTGCAGATTGCTCGCCGTCTGCTCGGTCCGCGAGGACAGGTCCTGGTTGCCCGTTGCGACTTCGGCCGATGCCGTGGTGATGGCATCCGCAGTCGTACGGACCCGTTGCACGATCTCCTGCAAGGCCACGGTCATCTGGTCCATCGCCCGCTGCAGCACGGCGACCTCGTCGTGATGCTGCGTATGTAGTCGTTGGGTCAAGTCTCCGGATGCGATGGCGATTGCGTGCTGGGTGGAGCGTGCCAGGGGGCGAGTGATGGAGCGGATGGTCACAAGCGCCATGCCGATGGCGAACAGCCCTGCCAGCGCCGTGACGACCAGCATGACGGCAACGGCGGTGTGCACCGACTCGGAGATCGAAGTGCGGGTCGCCTTGGTGCCGGCCTCCAGTCGGCCCGACTGATCGCGCAGCCATGCATCGATCGCTCGAATGGGCGCCTTGTGCATGTCCATCAAGGTATTGGCTACGCCCGCATCCTTGACCGCATCAGCCTCGATCTCCTTGAAGACTTCGTTGAAACCCTTTGCGTATTCGTCTAGCGACTTGGCGACGGCCCCGAGCTCAGTGAGTTGCTGCGCGTCGGTTGTGCGCTCCTTCACGCGGCCCAACGCGTCCTTGGCCTTTTGGAGCTCTGCATCCCACCGCTTCTTGTAGTTGGCCAACTCCACCGGGTTGTAGTTGTGGATGTTGATGAAGCTGTCCTTCTCGAAGCGACGCAGGTTGCCGACGGACTGCTGGAAGTCGCCGAGTGCGGAGCGTGCCGCGTAGTCGGAGTCGATGAAGGTCTTGCTGAGGTTGTAGACCTGCCAGATGGATCCTGCGCCGACGGCGCCCATACCGAGCACGGCGGCCAGCGCCAGCGCTGCAAAGATCCAGAGACGGGTGCCGATCGATACACGGCGCACAAAGTTGATCATGATCGTTCCTGATGGAGGAGCGGCGCGATCAGGATGCCGCGCTCACCTTCGCAGCGTAGGAAGGTTTGGAACTGTCAATTTGTTGAAAAGCGATCTTCCTGCGTCCAGTTTCGGCGCCTCCGGGTCGCCATTTCAGCTCGTGAGAAACGCGTGTCCGAAACGCATCGAATGAGGGCTTCAAACCCCGGCGTGTGTCATCGAAATGAAACGTGCGGGTCTCATCGCGGTCGCACGAACAACGCCGCTCTTGCGCTCCCAGACAGACAGGCGCACGTGCATCTTCAGGCGTAAAGCCGCGCCGCGTGAATGCCCAGGCCCGTGGCCACGCTGGCAAATTTCTCGCCGTACACGCTGCGCGCCCGCGTGAATGGCGCGGCAATGGCCTCGGCCAGCACGGCCAGGCCAGTGGAGCCGCCGGTGAAGTAGATGGCGTCCACCGCCTCAGGCGCCAGGCCGGCGCGGCGCACGGTCTCAAGGCCGGTGGCCACCACGCGCTGCACGTCGGATTCGATGCACTGCGCCAGGCGCGCAGCGCTGAAGCGCACCGCCAGCTCGGGCTCGATGAGCGAGAGATCAATGCGGGTCTCGCCACCCGTCGCCACATCGATCTTCGCGCGCTCCGCGAGGCCGATCAGCGCGTGCCCCAGATGCCGATGCAGCACGCGCATGAGCCGTGCGTGGTGCACCGGCTCGGCGTAGAAGCTCTTGAGGCTCGCCACCTCGGCCATGCGCAGCGGCGCGTAGAGCGTGTTGATCAGGTGCCAAGTAGCCAGCTCGAAGTAGGTCTTGCTCGGCACCTCGCGCCCGCCCGGGCCGATGGCCTTGAAGCCCAGTTCGCGGACGATGGCCTCCAGCTCCACGCGGAAATCGAAGTCTGTGCCGGCAATGTGTACGCCGTGATTGGCGAGGATGTCCGCGCTGCGATCCAGCTGGGTGCGCCGCGCGGGCGACAGGCGCACGAGGGAGAAGTCGGACGTACCGCCGCCGATGTCAGCCACCAGTACCAGTTCTTCGCGATCAATGCGGGACTCATGGTCAAAGGCCGCGGCAATCGGCTCGAACTGGAATCCGACCTCTGCAAAGCCCACCGCGCGGGCGGCGCTTTCCAGCGCCTGCTGGGCACGTGCGTCGCGCTGGGCGTCGTCATCCACGAAGTGCACGGGCCGGCCGAGCACCACGCGCGCAAGCGGCGCGCCGGCGTCGCGGTCGGCGCGCTGCTTCAGGTGGCGCAGGTAGTGACTGATGATGTCGATGTAGCGGTAGGCGCGGTCGCCCACGGCCGTGGTGTCTTCCACCAGCGAGGAGCCCAGCACGCTCTTCATCGAGCGCATGAGGCGGCCTTCGTGGCCCTCGATGTAGGCCGCGATCGCCGCGCGGCCGAACTTTGCGCCGTCGCGGTCGCTGCCGCCTTCGCTCGAGCCCAGCTCCGCCTCGTAGAACACGGCGGTGGGCATGGTGTCGTGACCCGGTTCAAGCTGCACGAGGCGAATGCCCGCCCCCGCCGGCAGGGCCACGGCCGAGTTGCTGGTACCGAAGTCGATGGCGCAGAAAGCGGCCGCGGCCGATGAAGACAGGGGGGCCTGGGCTCCGCTGGCGGGAGCCCCTGGTGCGGGAGCGATCATGGTGAGGGTGCGCGCGCTGAGTGCTTGGGGCGGCGCAGACGGTTGGCGCTCGGTCGTGCGTGGCGCACGCCGGCGGTTCTGGTCAGTGGGTCCGTGCTGCGCAGCCCGCGAGGGGGCGCGACTGTAGCACGCAGGAAGGAGTGAAGCGCCCGCGATGCAGATGGCGTGCAGCCTGCACCGCGGTCCGGGCGGTCAGTCAGCCGTGTTGGCTGGCTGCGGCGTGTCTTCAATCCGCCATTCATGGGCGCAGTGCTTGCAGCGCACGCGCACGGCATGTTCGCCCTCGGCCTCCAGCACGGTAAGGCGCCCGTAGGTTTCGCACGTGGGGCAGGAGGCCTGGCCGCTGACGAACTCTGCCGTGATCAGGCTGCGCCGGTACTCCCGCAGACACTGCAGGCCGAACCAGCCGCCCAGGGCCGCAAAGGCAAAGCCAATCAGCTGATCAGACAGCGCAGCATGCTGCCGGCTCTCCTCGATCCAGGCGGCGAGTGCCACCACACACAGCAGGCCAGTAACCATGAAGCCGTGGCTGATGATCAGTTGCCGCTCGTACCAGGAGCGAAAGCCGCGCGCCTTGAGCGACTGCGCAAAGCGCGAGACCTGGTGTGCAGCGGGGTGGGGCTGGGGGTC
Organism: Piscinibacterium candidicorallinum; assembly: GCF_047549485.1. GTDB lineage: Bacteria > Pseudomonadota > Gammaproteobacteria > Burkholderiales > Burkholderiaceae_C > Piscinibacterium > Piscinibacterium candidicorallinum. The sequence goes on from NZ_CP180191.1 coordinate 1,467,484, forward strand.
TGGGGTACGGGTGTCCATGCGTCGCTCCACGGAGGCCGAGCCCGCCGTGGCATGGACCCCCTCCCTGGGGACCACCCGGCGGATACGGGTTAACCCTAGTCCAAGTTGATCCGATGCGCCAGCAAATGTCTGTGTGTTTTGGGCGAGCTGGCCAGTGCCGGACTGTGCAGGCCTGAACCTATGCGGCGACCGCGGAGCTGCCAGTTGCATTCAATGCGCTCGCCTGGTGCGTCCCAGCCCGCCCGAGGTGTGCGGTTCACCGGCTCGCGCAGGCACCGCAGCCTGTCCCTGATGCCGTAGGCATCGGCTCCCCCGCGTCAAACGTCAAACAAATCGTTCTAATACTGCTCCTGCACTGTCTGAGCCGGTTCGCCGACCCGCTGCCCACTGAAAGCCCGCCCATGCTGTTTGCCTGCGACTCGATCGTCACCGAAAGCGCCTCCAAGCAGATCGAGGAGCAACTGCGCCGCGCGATCCAGGAAGGCCGCCTGCGTGCCGACCAGCAGCTGCCCACCGAGGCCGAGCTGGCCGAGCGCTTCGGCGTTTCGCGCCCCACCATCCGCGAGGCGCTCAAGCGCCTGGCCGCGCAAAACCTCATCCGCTCCAAGCGCGGGCCGGCCGGCGGCAACTTCGTAAACTGCCCGACCTTGCACGAGGCGGGCATGAACCTCATTACGCCCGCGCTGCTGCTCACCAGCACCGGCGCGTTTGATGCCGCCGCCATCTGTGAAGCACGCAGCCTCATCGAGCTCAACCTGCTCGCCCTGAGCATCCAGCGCCGCAGTGACGATGACCTGACCGAGCTGCAGGCCGCGCTCGACGCGCTCAGCCAGCCTGACACAGACGCCGCCGCCTTCAGCGCGGCCGAACTGCGGTTTCACCGCACCCTGGTGCGCGCCGCTGGCAACAAGGTCATCGAATACTTCAGCTATGCCCTGCTCGAAGGGCTGCAGCCGGCGGGTACGTGCTTGAACCACACGCCCGAAGCGCGCAGCCAGCTCGCCGCGCAGCATGCAGCCCTGCTGGCCGCGCTGCACGCACGCGACCTGCCCGCTGCCCAACAGGCCTTCGAGACCTACACACAGTTCCGCCGCGCCCTGCATGAGGCGGCCATGGCGCAAGACACGGATGGGGACACCAGCGCAGGGCAGGCCGGTGCGGCCAACGCGCTGCCTGCTTGAAACGCAGCCTGCCGCCTATACTTGAAGCCTCTCTGGGGGCGACCTGGTTTCGACGTGGGTTGCAAAGCAGAGTGGGGCACGCCGAGGTTCTGGACCCTCGTTAAACATCAGAAACGCAATAAACGCCAACGACTCTACGTTTGACGTAAAACTGGCCGCCTAATCGCGGCTAGCGCTGCACCGGTGGGTCTGAACGCCGGGCGGGGCAACCCGCAGCAGTGTCACCTAACCAGAATCGGCCTCGCTCGGGTCACTTGAGCGCGGCTTAAATCCAAGGTGACTGGTCTGCCGCCGGCCCGCTTGTGGGCAATGCGGCAGATGAGATCCAAATGCACAAGCTAAGCGTGTAGAACTGCCTGTAGAGTGCTTGCGGACGCGGGTTCGATTCCCGCCGCCTCCACCAAACCAAAGCAAAGGGCCCCAACTGGGGCCCTTTGCTTTGGTTTGCCGAGTCTGTACGGGAATCGAACTCGCGTCCGGGACGGACGTCGGGGGTCCGGCGGGGTTTCGGCGAGCACTGCTCGCCGCCGCCGGACCGGGTTGCGCTTGCAAGCGCAACCGCGCCCTGCAAGGGCGATTCCCGCCTCTGCACATAGAGTGTTGTCGCGTACTCTGAAGCGCCAGCCCGCTAGTCCAGCGCAAAAATGGGGCACACAGTTCCCAAATGGGGTAACCGCACTGCGCATTCCCCCAAATCGGAGTACGTGCTTCCGTGCCCGCCAGGGACCAAGCCCTCAACCAAGCCGCCCACCTCATCAACCAAGCCGACGCGCTGGTCATCGCCGCCGGCGCCGGCATGGGTGTGGACTCCGGCCTGCCGGACTTTCGTGGCACGCAAGGGTTCTGGCGCGCCTATCCCGCGCTCGAACGAGCCGGCCTGCACTTTGAAGACATCGCCTGCCCGGACACCTTCCGCACGGACCCCGCGCTGGCCTGGGGCTTCTATGGCCACCGGCTGCAGCTGTATCGCGCCACGCGGCCGCATGCCGGCTTTGAGATCCTGCGGCGCTGGGCTGCGGGCAAGCCCTTCGGCGTACGGGTGTACACCTCCAACGTGGACGGCGCCTTCCAGCGCGCGGGCTTTGCAGACACCGAGGTGGAGGAGTGCCACGGGTCCATCCACCATATGCAGTGCCTGGATGCCTGCACCGCAGCCATCTGGCCCGCCGATGACTTTGTGCCCGAGGTGGACACCACCGCCTGCCGCCTGCTGAACGCGCCGCCGCGCTGCCCGCATTGCGGTGCGCTGGCGCGGCCCAATGTGCTGATGTTTGGTGACCCCGACTGGGTGCCTGACCGCAGCGTGCAGCAGAGCCGCCGCACCGCGGCCTGGCTGGCGCAGGTGCAGCGGCCGGTGGTCGTTGAGATTGGCGCGGGGACAGCGATTCCGTCGGTGCGCATGTTCACCGAGCGCCTGCGCTGGCAGCACGGCGCGCGGCTGGTGCGCATCAATCTGCGCGAGCCTGCGGTGAAGGACGCGGCGGATGTGGGCCTGGGGCTGGGCGCCCTGGAGGCGCTGAACGCCTTGGCCACACAGGTTACAACGCTGGATGGCTGAAATTGGCGTAAGCGTTCATCTGAAAATGAACGAAAACGGCAGCTTTCGTTGATCGATCATGCCGAGTCCCGCACCAGCCATGCGGCAATCCGGCTGGTGCCGTTTTGATGATTCTTGGCTGAAAATGATTGAATCAGATGGCTGAAACTGCAGCCGTTTCAGGTCTGTACGCTCAGCGCTTCGTCCTGCTCGCTGCCTTCGGGCACGCGGTACCAGCGCTCATGCGGTGAGCGCTTCTGGCAGGCGGGGCATTGCGTCCAGGGCCACTGCAGGCCGCAGCCGGGGCAGGTGCCGCGCGTCCAGAAGGTGTGGAACGATGTTCCACAGCGCGGCAGGCAGCTCCAGCGGTCCAGTGGGGTGGGGCGGTAGTCGCATTCCGGGCAGGCGATGATCTGGCGCTTCTCGCCTGTGTGGTGGGCGGGCGGCGTGCTCACGGCTCACCGTCCCAGTAGTCCAGCTTGGAGTCCGCACGGTGCACGGCCGCAAAGCGCTGCTTGCCCGGCTCGGCGCGGGTGAAGGCGTAGTGCTTGCCGGAGTCCGGGTATTCGCAGATCTCCGGGTATTCGCGCGTGGAGAGCGAGAGGTACTTCAGCGGCGCGTCCGAGGTGTTGAGGATGTGGTGCGGATACTCCGGCCCAGCCGGGATCGTGATGACATCGCCGGCCGCAATCGGCAGCAGCTCGCCGGCCACACGCAGCGTGCCTGTGCCCTCGAGGATGATGAACATCTCTTCCTGGTGATGGTGCAGGTGATAGGGGCAGGCCTGCTTGCCCGGTGCCACGATGCTCAGGCTGCAGCCCAGCTTGCGTGCGGCGGTGCCATCGGTCAGGCAGGCGAACTGCTCCGAGTAGCGCGGCGCACGTTCAAAGGGTTCTGTTTGGGCCGTGTTGAAGTTGCGGATCAGCTTGGCGCGCAGCTCGTCTGCAAGGCTCATGGGCATGGGCTCCTTGGGGCGGGGAGGGCGGAAGGCCGGGGGCAGGTTGCAGCCGGGGCAGACGGATCGCGGCTGGGATACAATGCGCGCTTTCCGGAGTGATGACCGAGAGGCCGAAGGTGCTCCCCTGCTAAGGGAGTATGCGCCCAAAAGCGCATCGAGGGTTCGAATCCCTCTCACTCCGCCAGTACCAAAGCAAAGGGCCCCAAACGGGGCCCTTTGCTTTGGTACTGGCGGTGCCGCAGGGTGACGGCTTCCCCCTCTGATCCCCCCTCCGGGAGGGGGAAGCGGTTCTCGTCGTTCGAGAGGGATTCGAAAGGAGCGGCTTGCAGGCCGCTCCGGGGCCCAGGAGCCGGACACGCAGTGCCGGCGAGGTGGCCGAATTCGGGCTGGCTGCTTGCAAACAAATGGGGCTGCTCGATGAGCAGCCCCATTTGTTTGCAACGCCGCGAGCGCAAAGCGCTCGCTCGTCGTCCGATCCAAGAATCTAGCGAGCGCCCAAAACGCTTACCCCTGCTCCAGCTCAAACGCCTTGTGCAGCGCCCGAACCGCCAGCTCCATGTACTTGTCCTCGATGACCACGCTGGTCTTGATCTCGCTGGTGGAGATCATCTGGATGTTGATGCCTTCCTCGGACAGGCTGCGGAACATGGTGCTGGCCACGCCTACATGGCTCTTCATGCCGATGCCGACGATCGAGACCTTGGCCACCTTGGTGTCGCCGGTGACCTCCTTGGCGTTCAGGCGGCTCTTCACGCCGGCGATCACGTCCATGGCCTTGGCGTACTCGTTGCGGCTCACGGTGAAGGAGAAGTCGGTGAAGCCGTTGGTGGACGTGTTCTGGATGATCACGTCCACGTCGATGTTGGCGTCCGCAATCGGCCCGAGGATCTGATAGGCGATGCCCGGCTTGTCGGGCACGCCCACGAGGGTGATCTTGGCTTCGTCGCGCGAGAACGCGATTCCGGAAACAACGGCCTGTTCCATTTGTTCGTCTTCCTCGAAAGTGATGAGCGTGCCGGAGATGGCTTCGTCCGACAGGGGCATGTGCGGGTCGGTCAGGCTGGAGAGCACGCGGGTCTTGACGCGGTACTTGCCGGCGAACTCCACGCTGCGGATCTGCAGCACCTTGGAGCCCAGGCTGGCCATCTCCAGCATTTCTTCAAAGGTGATCTTGGTGAGGCGGCGCGCCTCGGGCACCACGCGCGGGTCGGTGGTGTAGACGCCGTCCACGTCGGTGTAGATCAGGCATTCCTCGGCCTTGAGCGCGGCGGCTACAGCCACGGCGCTGGTGTCCGAGCCGCCACGGCCGAGCGTGGTGATCTGGCCGTCGTCGGTCACGCCCTGGAAGCCAGCAACGATGACGACATAGCCGTCATCGAGGTCCTTGCGGATCTTCTTGTCGTCGATGCTGGTGATGCGCGCCTTGGTGAAGGCGTCGTCGCTCATGATGGGCACCTGCCAGCCGCAATAGCTCTTGGCCTTGATGCCGCGGGCCTTCAGGGCCATGGCCAGCAAGCCGACGGACACCTGCTCGCCGGTGGCCGCAATGACATCCAGCTCGCGTGGATCGGGCTGGGGCATGAGCTCCTTGGCCAGGCCGATCAGGCGGTTGGTTTCGCCGGACATGGCGCTGGGCACGACCACGAGCTGGTGGCCGGCCTCGTACCACTTGGCAACACGTGCGGCCACGTTCTTGATGCGCTCGATCGAGCCCATCGACGTGCCGCCGTACTTGTGAACAATCAGGGACATGGGACGTTGGTTCTTCGTTGCGCGCAGCCTGGCCCTGACAGCGGACCGACGGATGCGCGGGTGTGTGCCTGCAATGACAACGATGACAGCAACGAGGAGGCGACAGACTTCTGGGGTGCGCAGCCTTGGGGGCCAGCGTTGCGGTCTTGTGCGGCGCGCCCGCTCGATCGTCGTGGTCGCACCGTGTCGGAGTCAGGCACTGCGCCGGGGTAGGCACGCGACGCTTGGCAAGCGCGGCGGGCAACGGCAATCAGGCGCGACGTCCCTCTCTCGAAGCCGCGAGTTTATCCGAGCAGGCCGCAGCGCCTGGCTCACCACCCACGAGAGCGCACAAGGGGGCTGCCAGCAATGCGCGAGGCAGGTCATGACGCGTGTGGAGCGCAGGGCGGTTTGGCGGGCCTCAGGGATTCTCGCTACAATGCAACGCTTTCGGGGTGTAGCGCAGTCTGGTAGCGCACCTGCTTTGGGAGCAGGGGGTCGTGAGTTCGAATCCCACCACCCCGACCAGATTGCGAGGCAGTACGCACCTGCAGTCTTCACTGAAACGGATTCTGCCCGTAGCTCAACCGGATAGAGCACCGGCCTTCTAAGCCGGGGGTTAGGGGTTCGAGTCCCTTCGGGCAGGCCAGTCCTGTCGAGGTCAGTGCAGCGGCAAGGCGGCCCTCCGAGGCAAGTTTTCTACGGTGGCTTTAGCTCAGTTGGTAGAGCATCGGATTGTGATTCCGAGGGTCGGCGGTTCGAGCCCGCTAAGCCACCCCAAACACGAACGGGATTCAGGTCTGCACCTGAATCCCGTTTTTGCATTCCACCGAGCGATCTTCATGTCCAAGGCCTTCACCAAAGAGACCGATGCCGACGACGAGGATGTCGAAGCCGGCGCGCCCGCGATCCCGCCGGGCAGCAAGAACTACATCACGCCGGCAGGCCATCAGCGCCTGAAGGACGAGTTGCTGCACCTGCTCGATGTCGAGCGCCCGGAAGTGGTAAAGGTGGTGAGCTGGGCCGCCAGCAACGGCGACCGCTCCGAGAATGGCGACTACCTCTACGGCAAGAAGCGCCTGCGCGAGATCGACCGCCGCATCCGCTTTCTGGGCAAGCGCCTGGACATTGCCGAGGTGGTCGATCCGGCGCGCCAGCCCAACCGCGACCAGGTGTTCTTCGGCGCCCAGGTGCTGATCGCCCGGGCCGACGGCACGGAGCAGACCGTGCGCATCGTCGGCATTGATGAGGTCGATCCGGCCCGGGGCGACGTGAGCTGGATCTCGCCGATCGCCCGCGCCCTGCTCAAGGCCCGCGAAGGCGACACCGTGCATGTCCAGACGCCGGCCGGCAAGGAGCCAGTGGACGTGCTGGAAATCCACTATCCGACCTGATTGGCGTAGGCAGCGCCCAAGACCGCGGCGTGAGATGCACTATCGAAAATGCGGTGCCCAAACAGCCCAGGATCCGCTTACTGCAAGCGGAAACCAGCAGATTTCTATTAACAAGGATCGATTGAAAATAGGCGCGTTACGCGCAAACAAATCAATCAATTGTTGAAAATGGCGCGCCGGCCTTGAAGGCGCATGCGCCCGGGGGCGAGCGCTACTCGGTGCTCTGCTCGCCTGCGCGGTGGCGCTGCACGCGCAGCACTGCCTGGATGCGCCGCAGCGAGCGGAAGACCTGCGCCAGGTGCGGCCGGCTTTCCACCTCGATCACGAGGTCCATCGTCGAGCTCTTGCCCGGCTCCTCCTCGTTGTTCACGCGCAGGATGTTGGCCGAGTTCTCGGCAATCGCGGAGGCCACCTTGGCCAGCACGCCCTTGCCCTCGTGCACATGGATCTTCACCCGCGCCGGGAAACTGCGCTCCGGGTTCTCGGCCCAGGCCACGTCGATCCAGCGTTCCGGGTCGCGCTGACGCTGGCGCTGCGCTACCTGACAGTCAGCCGAATGCACCAGCAGGCCGTGTCCCTTGCCCAGCACGGCCATGATGCCGTCGCCGGGGATCGGCATGCAGCAGGCCGCAAACTGCACGGCTGCGCCCTCCGCGCCGGAGATCGTGAGCTGCGTGCCGGGGATGCCGGCCTCCTCGTTGCCCTCGATGCCACGCAGCAGCAGCGCCACCACGGCAGCGGGCAGGCGCTTGCCCTGGCCGACCTCGGCATAGAGATCCTTCGGGACCTTGTTGCCGGTGTCCGACAAGGTGCGCTGCCAGGCCTCGGCCGTGAGCTGCGCTGGTGCGACGCCGAGTGAATTTAGCGTCTGATTCACCAGCCGCTCGCCCAGCGCCGCCGCTTCGTCGCGGTTGGCGCTCTTCAGGGCGTGGCGGATTTCGGAGCGGGCGCGGCCGGTGCGCACGAAGGTCAGCCACGCGGGGTTGGGGCGCGAGCCTTCGCTGGTGGTGATCTCGACCACGTCGCCGCTGCGCAGTTCGAACCGCAGCGGCGCATCCTCGCCATTGATGCGTGCGCCAATCGCCGTGTTGCCGATCGCGGTGTGCACGGCGTAGGCAAGATCCAGCGCTGTGGCACCGCGGGGCAGGGCGACGATCTTGCCCATGGGCGTGAACACGTAGACCGAGTCCGGGAAGAGGTCGATCTTGACGTTCTCGATGAACTCGGAGGAATCCCCGGTCTGGGACTGGATGTCGAGCAGGGACTGCATCCATGCCATGGTCTGGCGCTGCACCTCGGAGAGGTCGCCGCCGCTGGTCTTGTACAGCCAGTGCGCCGCCACGCCGGACTCGGCGATGCGGTGCATGTCGCGTGTGCGGATCTGGAACTCCAGCGGCGTGCCGTAGGGCCCGCGCACCGTGGTGTGCAGGGACTGATAGCCATTGAGCTTGGGGATGGCGATGTAGTCCTTGAACTTGGCAGGCACCGGCTTGTAGAGCGCGTGGATCGCACCGAGAGCCAGGTAGCACTGCGCGTCGTTCTCCACCACCACGCGAAAGCCGTAGATGTCCAGCACCTGCGAGAAGCTCAGATGCTTGCTGACCATCTTGCGGTAGATGCCGTAGAGCGTCTTCTCGCGGCCATGCACCTCGACCGGCAGACCGGACTTCTTCAGCGCTTCCTCGACAGATGTGAGCACCTTGCCGACCAGTTCGCGCCGGTTGCGCCGGTTCGCCGCAACGGCCTTCTCCAGCACGTCGTGCCGCATCGGGAACATGTTCGCAAACGACATGTCCTGCAGCTCGCGATAGACCTGATTCAGGCCCAGGCGGTGGGCGATGGGCGCGTAGATATCCATCGTCTCATGCGCGATGCGGCGCCGCTTCTCGCCCGCCATGGCGCCCAGCGTGCGCATGTTGTGCAGGCGATCGGCCAGCTTGACGAGGATCACGCGGATATCGCGCGACATGGCCAGCAGCATCTTTCGGAAGCTCTCGGCCTGCTGCTGCTCGCGGGTGGTGAATTCGAGCCGGTCCAGCTTGGACAGGCCATCGACGAGATCGGCCACCGTGGCGCCGAACTTCTCAGTGATGAGTGCCCGGTCCACCTCGGTGTCTTCCAGCACGTCATGCAGCAGCGCAGCCTGCAGCGCCTGCACGTCCAGCCGCCAGCCGGCGCAGATACGCGCCACGGCAATCGGGTGGGTGATGTAGGGCTCGCCGCTGGCCCGCACTTGACCCAGATGGCCGGAATCCGACACCTTGAAGGCTTCGAAGACGGCCTTCACGTCGCGCGGCGGCAGGTAGGCCTTCAGCTCCTCGGCGAGCTGGGCAAAGCTGATCGCAGCTTCGCTGGCTGGCTTGGCAAAGGACGCCTCGACCTTGCCGGCGGCAGGCGCGACTTCAGCCCCGGCGCTCTTGCGAAAGCGCGGGCCGAACAGGGAGCGAACGGTTTCAAGCATGTGCCACTGACTTGTAGCACAGCGCCTCGAGCGCAGGCTGCGCGTGCTCAAGCTGCGAGCAGCCGAACAGCGATGATGGAGTCGAGGAAGAGGGGGCCTTGCAGGCCGGGAAGTGCTTGAGGCTCGTTCCGGGCTTGAGCAGCCCGCCCCGTTCCCGGCCGGTCATGCGGTACGCCTTAGATGGGCACCTTCTTGAGCATCTCGATGCCGGTCTTGCCCGCTGCAATCTCTCGCAGCGCGGACACCGTGGGCTTGTCCTTGGTCTCGATCTTCGGGGTGTGGCCCTGAGCGAGCTGGCGGGCGCGATAGGTGGCGGCCAGGGTCAGTTGGAAGCGGTTGGGGATCTGCTCGAGGCAGTCTTCAACGGTGATGCGGGCCATGGATGTCTCGAAAAAGGGCTTTGAACTGCGCGGACAGGAAGGACAGCGATCAATCCGCGAGCGTCTGGGAGCCGCCGACCCCCAGCTGCGCGAACGTGGAGGCGTAGCGCGCAGCCTGCACCGAAAAGCGGTGGCGGGTGGCGTTCACGATCGCTTCAAGTGCCCTCAAAGCGTCGCTAAACTCTTGATTAATAATAACATATTCGAATTCCGGGGCGTGCGCCATCTCGCTGCCGGCGGCCAGCAGGCGGCGTGCAATCACTGCGGCGGAGTCCTGCCCGCGAGCGTGCAGCCGGGCTTCCAGCGCCTCGATGCTTGGCGGCAGGATGAACACGCCCACGGCATGCGGAAACTGCTTGCGCACCTGCCGCGCGCCCTGCCAGTCGATCTCCAGCAGCACATCCTCGCCAGCGGCCGTCTGCTCGGCGATCCAACGCTTTGAGGTGCCGTAGTAGTTGCCGTGCACCTCTGCGCTTTCCAGAAAGTCGTGCGCCGCCTGCATCTTCTGGAACGTCGGCACGTCCACAAAGTGGTACTCGCGCCCGTTCTGCTCACCGGGCCGCGGAGCCCGAGTGGTGTGCGAGACAGACAAGCGCACATGCGGGTCCTTGGCTAGCAGCGCATTGACCAATGAGGACTTGCCGGCACCCGAAGGCGCCACGACCATGAAAACGGAACCTTTGCCTGCCATGTGATTTCCTGCGCAGCGCCTTGCCGGCTTATTCGATGTTCTGTACCTGCTCGCGAAGCTGCTCGATCAGGACCTTCAGGTCAATGGAGGCCTGCGAGAAGCGCTCGGAAACCATTTTGGAGCCGAGGGTGTTTGCCTCTCGGTGCATCTCCTGAATGAGGAAGTCCAGGCGCTTGCCGGCTTCCTTCCCGGAGGCGAGCAGCCGGTCCACCTCGTTGCAGTGCGATTGCAGGCGGTCCAGTTCTTCGGCGACGTCGATCCGCATGCCGATCATCACCACTTCCTGGCGAATCCGCTCACGCGCTTCGTCCGCCGTGATGGCTGCGCCACTGCGGCCAGCGACCAGCCCCAGCGCCGCTTCCATGCGTTCGGTGATTTTGGCCTGGGTCTGCTCCAGCACAGCGGGCAGCTCGGTCTTCAGCGTAGCGGCGATCGTTCGCATCTGTCCGACGCGATCGGCCATCGTCGCAGCCAAGGCGGCGCCCTCGCGTTCGCGCGCGGCGATCAGCGCTGCCACCGCGCGCTGCGCCGCGTCCAGCAGGGCAGGGCGCAGTGCTTCAGCATCGAAGTTCTCAGTCGCGCGCACGCCTGGCCAGCCCAGCACGTCGCCCAGGCCGGGATCGCGCAGGTTCGGCACGGCAGCGCGGGCCTGATTCCATACCGCGGCAAAGCGCTGCATGGCGGTGTTGTCCAGCTGATCGGTGCCCGTTGTCTGCTCGCGCTTCAGGTTGACTCGAAGTTCCACTTTTCCGCGCGCGAGGCGCGACTGCACCAGTTCGCGCAATGCCGACTCCAGGGAGCGAACGTCTTCCGGAGCCTTGATGGTGAGATCCAGAAAGCGGCTGTTGACGCTGCGGATCTCGATCCCCAGGCGCCAGCCCTGATGCTCCTGATCCGCGTGGCCATAGCCGGTCATGCTGCGCACGGAGCGTGCGCGATCTTGTGTGCTCATCCGGCAATTTTAGGCAACCCGTCGAGGTCGGAAACCGTGCGTTCGATGTGACAAGACTTAAGAGTTCCCGCGTGCTACCGAAGGAAAAGTGCTCAACTGTCTACATTCAGCGCTTACACTCCGCCCCTGTCGATCGTCCGGTCCGCTCGCGCGCACCCGCCTGCCCAACGTATGTCCAGCAAAAGCAAAAACGCCCCCCTACCCGAAGGCATGGAGATTGCCGGGTATCGCGTGGTGAAGAAGTTGTCTTCGGGCGGCTTCAGCTTTGTGTATCTTGCTTACGACGAGGACAACAACCCGGTCGCCATCAAGGAATACCTGCCGGCGAGTCTGGCCAAGCGCGACGAAGGTCAGTTGATTCCGGAGATCAAGGCCGAGCATCAGGCCACCTTCCGGCTCGGTCTGCGTTGCTTCTTCGAGGAAGGCCGGGTACTGGCTCGCATCTACCACCCCAACGTGGTGCGGGTGGTGAATTTCTTCCGAGCCCATGAGACCGTCTACATGGTCATGGCTTATGAGTCGGGTCGCTCGCTGCAGGAAATCATCCTGAAGTACCGCGACAAGGGCGAAAAGGAAATTCTGTCGGAAGCGTTCATCCGAAGCACCTTCATGCAGGTCATGAATGGTCTTCGCGAGGTGCATGCCAACAAGCTGCTGCACCTGGACCTGAAGCCGGCCAACATCTATCTGCGGCGCGACGGCTCGCCGATCATCCTGGACTTCGGCGCGGCACGCACGACGTTGAATGCGGACTCCTCGCGCCTGTTTCCGATGTACACGCCGGGCTTCGCCGCGCCGGAGATGTACCAGAAGGGTGGACAGCTGGGCCCCTGGACGGATGTATATGCCTTGGGAGCCTGCATGTTCTCGTGCATGGCTGGCCTGCCGCCTCAGGCCGCCGACGTCCGCAAGGGCAACGATCGCATGGAAGCCGCCTACAAGTCCCTGCGTGGCATATACAGCGACGAGCTGATCGAAGTGACGCGCTGGTGTCTGGACATGGATCTGTCCAAGCGGCCACAGAGTGTCTTTGCGCTGCAGAAGGCGTTGACCGAGCGCGTCACGGAGGACGTCAGGCCGCCGCTGTTTGCGCGGATCATGAGTTCGGTGCGTCACGTGCTGAACCGCCGCCAGCGCAGCGCGGAGCAGGTGGTCAATCCCAAGCACCAGCAAGCCACTGCGCTGCTCTGGGGCAACAAGAAGAGCAAGATCGCGCGCTCGGGCAACACACCGGCACAGGTGGGGGGCCAGGAACCCGCCGCGACCGAGCAGAAGACCTTGGACAAGGTCTGAGGCCTGGCACGCATGCGCTTTTCGGTCTTTCAGGATTCGCGCCGTGGTGGCCGCCAGGTCAACCAGGACCGCATGGCATACCAGTTCACGAAGGAAGCGTTGCTGCTGGTGGTGTGCGATGGCATGGGGGGGCATTTCGGCGGTGAGGTCGCAGCACAGCTCGCCGTTGAGGTGATCACCTCGCGGTTTGCCGCAGAAGCGCTGCCGTTTCTGAGAAATCCCTCGGCGTTCCTGGAGGACGCGTTCGTCGACGCACACAACGCGATTGGCGAGCGCACGATCGCGCAGCGGTTTCCGGAGTCCCCGCGCACGACCGCCGTAGCCTGCGTGATCCAGCATGGCACGGCGTTCTGGGCCCATGCAGGTGACTCGCGCTTGTACGTATTCCGCAAGGGGCGTCAATTGCTGCGCACGCGGGACCACTCCAAGTATGAGTTGCTGCAGGCGCAGGGTGTGGCCATGGGCATGGATGCCGCGCACCACCCGGATCGCAACAAGCTGTTCAATTGTCTGGGTTCACCGCAGACGCCGCTTGTCGAACATGGCACGCCGACGGTCCTCAAGAATGGTGACCGTCTGCTGCTGTGCTCAGACGGGGTCTGGTCCAACCTGCACGACGACGAGATGGCGCGGATGCTGGGCCATGATGACGTGGCCAAGTCCGTTCCCGTGCTGCTTGATCAGGCCGTGATCGAAGGTGGGAGCAGCTGCGACAACGCCACCGCGCTGGCCGTGCATTGGGCTGGCATGGGGGCGTCCCCGGATTTCGAAGGTGCTTCTACACGGACGGGGGGCTATGAGACCACCGCCCAGATTCTTCCAGCGAGTCCCATGACTGCGGCGATCAGCGAGGCTGAGATCGATGCAGCCGTGGATGAAATCCGCGCTGCCATCCAGCGCACCGAAAAGCCGGCGCCGCCCAAGCCGCGCCGCTAGCACCTCGCTGTCGGCCCCCGTCCCCCCCTGGGCACCCGGCACCGTAGTGCATTGACGAGTCCTAACTTCTCATCTGAGTTTTCATGACCCAATCCATCGTCCGCCGAGACGGCCGTGCCCTTGATGCGCTGCGTCCGATCAGCCTGAAACGCCACTTCACGCGCCACGCAGAGGGCTCGGTGCTGGTGTCCTTCGGTGACACTCAGGTTCTTGTGACCGCGAGCGTCGAGGAGCGAGTCCCGCCGCACAAGAAAGGCAGCGGCGAAGGCTGGGTGACTGCGGAGTACGGCATGCTGCCGCGCTCTACGCATACGCGCAGCGACCGCGAAGCCGCAAAGGGCAAACAGAGCGGCCGTACCCAGGAGATCCAGCGACTGATCGGGCGCAGCATGCGGGCCGTGGTCGACCTGAAAGCCTTGGGGGAACGCACCATCCAGCTCGACTGTGACGTATTGCAGGCAGATGGCGGGACCCGTACAGCCGCAATTACCGGCGCGTGGGTGGCCGTAGCTGATGCCGTTGCGTGGTTGCAGGCGCAGGGCAGGATCGCGGCATCGCCGTTAATCGGCCAAGTCGCGGCTATCTCCGTGGGCATGGTGGACGGTGCGCCGCGCCTCGACCTGGAGTACGAGGAAGACAGCGGCTGCGATGCCGACATGAATGTCGTCATGACGGCTGACCGGCGCCTGATTGAAGTTCAGGGCACAGCAGAAGGTGCGCCGTTCTCGCGCGGTGACCTCGATGCATTGCTGGACCTCGCCACTCAAGGTTGTGAGAACCTGTTTGCCTTGCAAAAGGCCGCACTGGCGAAATGAGCACGACCCGTGATCTCGTGCTGGCCTCGGGCAACGCGGGCAAGCTGCGCGAGCTTGAGGCGCTGCTTGCGCCACTCGGATACCGCGTGCGCTCGCAGGCGGAGTTCGCCGTTTCTGAAGCCGCAGAACCGCATGGGACCTTCATTGAGAATGCGCTGGCCAAGGCGCGCTGGGCGGCGCAGCACACCGGCTTACCGGCCCTTGCGGACGACTCCGGCATCGTCGTGCCGAGCCTCGGTGGGGCACCCGGTGTGAGGTCGGCCCGGTATGCGGCGACGTCGCCTGACGCGCGTCCTGCGGACGCGGCGAACAACGCACTGCTGCTCGAGTCGCTTGCGCGGCAAACGGATCGTCGTGCCATGTTCGTTTGCGTGCTTGCGCTGGTACGCGGTGCAGACGATCCGCTGCCTCTGATCGCGCAAGGGGTCTGGGCTGGGCAGGTGCTTACCGCGCCTCGTGGATCGGGCGGCTTTGGCTACGACCCGCTGTTTCAGCCAGATGGCATGAGTTGCAGTGCCGCTGAGCTCAGTGCGCAAGACAAGAACCGCATGAGTCACCGTGGCCTGGCCATGCGCACGCTGCGCGAGCAGCTGACCGCAACGCCCTGGACGCTGTGAGGACCATCGCAATCCATCGCGCGCAGCCCGGGCGGGGGGGCGAGCAGAATCCACGCTTCGAGGCGCTGCCGCCGCTCTCGCTTTATGTGCACTTGCCTTGGTGCGTGCGCAAGTGCCCCTACTGCGACTTCAACTCCCATGAGGCGAATGGTGAGCTGCCCGAGGCGCAGTATGTGCAGGCGCTGCTGCGCGATCTCGAGCACGCGCTTCCACTGATCTGGGGCCGCCCGGTGCACAGCATCTTCATCGGCGGTGGAACGCCAAGCTTGTTCTCGGCGCAGGCGATTGATGAGCTGCTCGCCGGCATCCGCGCGCGGGTCCGGCTCGATGCAGACGCCGAGATCACGATGGAAGCCAACCCCGGCACGGTGGAATCCGAGCGTTTCCGCGGTTACGCGGAAGCTGGCGTGAATCGGATCTCCGTGGGCGTGCAGACCTTTGATGATGCAGCGCTCAAGGCGCTGGGCCGCATCCACGCATCCGGCGATGCCGTGCGCGCCGCCGAGTTGGCAGCGCGGCATGTTGGCAACTTCAACCTGGATCTGATGTACGCGCTGCCGGGGCAGACCGTCGATCTTGCATTGCGCGACATCGAGCAAGCGCTGGCGCTCGAGCCCACGCACCTGTCGGCCTACCAACTGACGCTCGAGCCGAACACGCTGTTTCATCGGTACCCGCCGGCGCTGCCCGACGAAGACGCCCAGATCGATATTGAGGAAGCCGTGCATGCATGTCTGGCACAGGCCGGCTACCAGCGCTACGAGACCTCAGCTTTTGCTCTGCCGGGCAGGCAGTGTCGACACAACTTGAACTATTGGCGCTTCGGCGACTACGTGGGCATCGGCGCAGGCGCGCACGGCAAGATTTCGCTGCCGGACAAGGTCTTGCGCCAGATTCGCTACAAGCAGCCCAAGGCCTATCTGTCTGCGGTCGAGCAGGGCCAGCCCGTACAGGAGGAGCGAGAGGTGCCCCTGTCGGATATGCCCTTCGAGTTCATGCTGAACGCGCTGCGGCTGACCGACGGCTTCGAGCTTTCAAGCTATGCGGAGCGTACCGGTGACTCGATGGCTTCGATCCTGGACGCCCTGGATGCCGCACAAGCCAAGGGGCTGATCGAGCGGGACCATCGATGGGCCCGGCCAACGGATCTTGGGCGCCGCTTCCTCAACGACCTGCAGGCGATGTTCCTGAAGTCCGTCTAGCCGAGCCAGTTCACAAGTACTGGCCCGGCGACCACACCCCAGGTCGCCGCAGCCAGGAGCAGGGAAAGAAACACCGCGGCGCTGCCCATGTCCTTGGCGCGGCCAGCCAGTGGATGGATCTCGGGACTCGCCTTGTCCACCACCGCCTCGATTGCCGAGTTGAGCAGTTCCACGATCAGCACCAGCAGAAGCACGGCGATGAGGGCCAGTTTGGAGAGCGCACTGACCGGCAGCAGCAGAGCCACGGGGGCGAGCACCGCGACAAGTATCAGCTCCTGTCGAAACGCGTGCTCATGCTTCAGCGCGGCTCGAAACCCGTAGAAGGAATAGATCGCCGCCTTGCTGATGCGGGCGAGCCCACTGCGGCTTTTCAAGTCGGCGCCGGTCTGAGGCTTGGGTTCGGCGGGTCTTTGGTTCATCAACCTGTCATCCCGTGCATGCTCGGATGCACGATGTTGGTGCGCGCACCGAAGTGGTGCTGCTTTGATTTGGTGCAGCTTTCCATTGCGTTCCCGCGGAATACACTGCAAAGCTGCTGCGCTGCACCAGATTGGCATGGTACAGAAGCTGCTTTAACGCCCGGTGATCACCTCGCGAGGCCACAAATCACGCAGTGGTCAACACGAATCCCACACTCAGGAGAATGCGCATTATGGCGACGCCACAAGACGTCATGAAGATGGTCAAGGACAACGACGTCAAGTTCGTTGATTTCCGCTTTACCGATTTCAAGGGCAAGGAGCAACACGTCTCCGTGCCGGTGTCGGCCTTCGACGACAGCAAGTTCACCGCTGGCCACGCCTTCGACGGTTCTTCGATCGCTGGTTGGAAGGGCATTGAAGCCTCCGACATGCTGCTGATGCCGGACCCGTCCACCGCCAACCTGGACCCCTTCCGCGAAGAGCCCACGCTGATCCTGTCGTGCGACGTGATCGAGCCCTCCGACATGAAGGGCTATGACCGCGACCCGCGCTCGCTGGCTCGCCGCGCCGAGGCCTACCTGAAGGAATCCGGCATTGGCGACCAGGCCTTCTTCGGTCCGGAACCCGAATTCTTCATCTTCGACAGCGTGACCTGGAACGTGGACATGTCCGGCTGCGGCGTGTCGATCGAGTCCGAGGAAGCGCCCTGGAGCACTGGCAAGAAGTTCGAAGGCGGCAACCTGGCCCACCGTCCCCCGGTCAAGGGCGGCTACTTCCCGGTGCCTCCGGTCGACAGCTTCCAGGACATGCGTTCTGAAATGTGCCTTCTGCTCGAGCAGATGGGCGTGCCGGTCGAAGTGCACCACCACGAAGTGGCGGCGCCCGGCCAGTGCGAAATCGGCACGAAGTTCAGCACCCTGGTGCAGCGCGCCGACTGGTCGCAGATCCTGAAGTACGTCGTGCACAACGTGGCGCACAGCTACGGCAAGACGGCCACCTTCATGCCCAAGCCTGTGGTCGGTGACAACGGTTCCGGCATGCACGTGCACCAGTCCGTGTGGAAGGACGGCAAGAACCTGTTTGCAGGCGACGGCTATGCCGGCCTGTCCGAGTTTGCGCTGTACTACATCGGCGGCATCATCAAGCACGCCCGTGCCCTGAACGCCATCACCAACCCCGGTACGAACTCCTACAAGCGTCTGGTGCCCGGCTTCGAAGCCCCGGTGAAGCTGGCCTACTCGGCCCGCAACCGCTCGGCCTCGATCCGCATTCCGTATGTGAGCAACCCGAAGGGTCGTCGCATCGAAGTGCGCTTCCCGGATCCCACCGCCAACCCCTACCTCGCATTCAGCGCCATGCTGATGGCCGGTCTGGATGGCGTGCAGAACAAGATCCACCCGGGCGAAGCGGCCGACAAGAACCTGTACGACCTGCCGCCCGAAGAGGATGCAAAGATCCCGACCGTGTGCTCCAGCCTGGACCAGGCCTTGGAAGCCCTCGACAAGGATCGCGGCTTCCTGACCAAGGGCGGTGTGTTCACGGACGGCATGATCGACGCCTACATCGAACTCAAGATGCAGGACGTCACGCGCTTCCGCATGACCACCCACCCGGTCGAATTCGACATGTACTACAGCGCCTGATCGTCGCGATCAGCGCTTCGGGCGAAGGCGTGAGCCGTCGCCCGATGTCGAAGCAACAACACAAGGGGCGGTTTTACGCCCCTTGTGTATTCTGGCAAGCACGAAAGCATTAACCTACGAGGCCCTGCTTGTGTTCCAGAGGTTCGTGATGCATTGCTTGTTTCGTGCCCTGAGGGTGCTGCTGCTGGCCGGTGTCGGCCTGGCGGGTGCCGCGCAGGCGCAATCGAGCTTCTATTTCATCTGTGATCGCGAGGACGGTGGCCGTCATTTGACGGACAACGAAGCCGACGCGCGCAAGTACAAGAACTGCCAGCGCAAGGAAATGCAACCGCCGGCGGTGGTCATGCCCGCGCAGCGCCTCGCGCCGCGCCCGGCCGCCGCTGCTCCCAGCCCGGGCCCGGCGAGCTTTCCGCGTGTTGAGCCGGCCGAGCAGGTGAGCCGGGATCAGGGCCGCCGCCAGGTGCTCGAGACCGAGCTGCGAGCGGAGGAAACCAAGTGCGCCAGCCTGCGCCGTGATCTGGGTGAGGCCGAGCGCAATGTCGCTGCCGCTGGGCGCCTGGCCGGCCTGCGCGACGACATTGCCCGTTGCGACTCCAACATGGTGGCCATCCGCCAGGAGCTTGCGCGGCTGCGCGCGATGTAAGCCGCTACATTCCGTCCCACCGGCCGACAGTGCGCACGAGCCCCGTGCGATTGCCGGCCGGTTTCATTTTCGGGCCCGTGAAACGCCTCCCATGAACCTCGCCCGTCCCGCTCTGCTCAGTGGCCTGGACCTCGTGTCATCTGCTGTGGTGCTCGTCGCGCCGGATGGCACGATCCACTACGTCAATGCAGCGGCGGAGTCACTGTTCGATCTCTCCTTGCGGCAGCTGGCTGGCGGTGCGGTGGCCGCGCCCTTCGAAAATGGCGCTGAGCTCGCCGAGCTGGTGACCGAGGCGCGGGATAACCAGTTCTCCCGCAAGCGCCTTGAGATGGTGCTGCGTCGGCCAGGCCGCGAGCCGGTGCCCGTGACCTGCGTGGTGACGGCACCGGAAACGCCGGAATCCCCGGTGGTGCTGGAGTTCCAGGAGATCGACCAGCAGCTGCGGGTCTCGCGCGAGGAGCAGCTGACCGCGCAGAACGCGATGAACAAGGAGCTGGTGCGCAACCTGGCGCATGAGATCAAGAATCCGCTGGGCGGCATCCGTGGCGCGGCGCAGCTGCTCGAGCCGGAGCTGCCCAGCGCCGATCTGCGCGAATACACCCGCGTCATCATCAAGGAGGCCGATCGCCTGCAGCTGCTGGTGGATCGGCTGCTGGCACCGCACCGCCGCCCGCATCAGGTGGGCGATGTGAACATCCACGAGGTGCTGGAGCATGTGCGCAGCCTGCTGCTGGCCCAGTATCCGCACGGTCTGAAGGTGGTGCGCGACTATGACGTGAGCGTGCCCGAGTTCCGCGGTGATCGGGAGCAGCTGATCCAGGCTGTCTTGAATATTGCCCAGAACGCCGCGCAGGCGCTCACGGCAGAGATCGCTGCCCAGACGGCGCAGATCCGATTCCGCACCCGGGTGGTCCGGCAGGTCACGATCCAGAAACAACGCTATCGGCTGGCACTGGACTTGCGAGTCATCGACAACGGCCCCGGTATCCCGGAGGACTTGCGCGATCGGATCTTCTACCCGTTGGTCAGTGGTCGCGAAGGGGGAAGTGGCCTCGGTCTGACATTGGCGCAGACCTTCATCGAACAACACTTCGGAACCATTGAATGCGACAGTCGGCCCGGCCACACGGACTTCCAGATCCTGATTCCCTTGCCCTGACCCGGACGATCCGGGCTGAGAACTCCCGCGGAGGCCGAGCATGAGTGCAGCAGCGGACACCGTCTGGGTGGTGGATGATGATCAATCCATCCGCTGGGTGATCGAGAAGGCACTGACCAAGGAAAACGTGCCGGTGCGCAGCTTCGATTCGGCGCGCTCGGTGATCGAATCCCTGACCGAAGATGTGCCTGCAGTGCTGGTGAGCGATGTACGCATGCCCGGCACCAACGGTTTCGCGCTGCTCGAGCACGTCAAGCGAGAGCATCCGGAGCTGCCGGTGATCGTGATGACGGCGTTTTCCGATCTGGACAGCGCCGTGTCGGCCTTCCAGGGCGGCGCCTTCGAGTACTTGCCCAAGCCCTTTGACATCACCAAGGCCGTCGAGCTGATCCGCCGCGCACTTGATGAGCACAAGCGCGAGGTCGCCGCGGCCGAGCCCGCCGTGGCCACGCCCGAAATGCTCGGCCAGGCGCCGGCCATGCAGGACGTCTTCCGCGCCATCGGGCGCCTGTCCCAGAGCCATGTGACGGTGCTGATCACGGGCGAATCCGGCACCGGCAAGGAGCTGGTGGCGCGGGCTTTGCACCGCCACAGCCCACGTGCCAACAAGCCCTTTGTGGCGATCAACACCGCCGCCATCCCCAAGGACCTGCTGGAGTCCGAGCTCTTCGGCCATGAGCGCGGCGCCTTCACCGGCGCTCAGACCATGCGCCGCGGCCGCTTCGAGCAGGCCGAGGAGGGCACGCTGTTCCTCGATGAAATCGGCGACATGCCGATGGATCTGCAGACGCGTCTGCTGCGCGTGCTGTCTGACGGGCACTTCTACCGCGTGGGTGGCCACGCGCCGATCAAGGCCAACGTGCGCGTCATTGCCGCCACGCACCAGAACCTCGAAGACCGCGTGCGCCAGGGTCAGTTCCGCGAGGATCTGTTCCACCGCCTGAACGTGATCCGCCTGCGCCTGCCGGCATTGCGTGAACGCAGCGAGGACATCGCGCTGCTGGCGCGCTACTTCCTGGCCAAGAGCGCGCGAGAACTCGGTGTGGACGCCAAGCGCTTCTCGGACGACACCCTGCGCTTCCTCTCCGGCCTGCCCTTTCCGGGCAACGTGCGCCAGCTGGAGAATCTGTGCCATTGGGTGACCGTGATGGCGCCTTCGCAGGGCGTGGAGGTGAAAGATCTGCCGGACGATCTGCGCCAGCAGATTGCAGCAGCACCCGCCAGCGGGACACTGCTTGCCGGTGCTGCCACGCTGGGACACGCAGCTGATGCAGCAAGCGCGCAGCCGAGCGTCGTGGCGGCGCCCGCGGTGCCCTTTGCGCCGCTGGCCGCGCCGCCGGGCGTGATTGCTGCGCCGGGTACCTGGCAGGCGCAGCTGGAAGCCGTGGTACGCGAGCGGCTGGTGCAGGGCCTGCCGGACGTGATGCCCAAGCTGGCCGAGGACTTCGAGCGCACCGTGATCCAGACCGCGCTTGTGGTCACGGGCGGTCGGCGCGTGGAGGCGGCGCAGCGCCTGGGCATCGGCCGCAACACCATCACCCGCAAGATCGCCGAACTGGGAATCGATGACGGCCCCGGGGCGGACGAGCCGGCAGGCTGAGCGCGGCATTTCGCGATGCCCACCGGCCCCGCCGCGACGCTAAACGCCAGGGCAATCGGCCGAAGACGCGCTCCTGGAGAGGTTTAGATCGTTATCGGACATGATTTTGATGAATCAAGAATACGGCTTTCCGCGCATCATGCAAGCGGAAAGTCGGTTTTTTCCATCAAGTAATCATCCAAATTCGGTCGTTCAATAGGCGTACAACCAGGGCAAATCCATGAGCTGCGGCCGCACGCCCAGCGCCAGATTGCGCGCCAGCCGCAGCGGCCCGGCGGCGTGGAAGATGCGCCCGTTGCGGGCTGCCCGTGCCTGGACCTGAGCATTGCGCTGCCAGCGCTGTTGCGCATAGCGCGCCAGGGCAGTGGGCGTGGCGCCATGCGCCGCCAAGGCCTGCGCCAGGGCGTCCGCATCCTCGAGTGCCATGCCGGCACCCTGCGCCAGATAGGGCTGCATCGGGTGCGCCGCATCGCCCAGCAGGGCGATCGGGCTGTCGGCGCGCAGGTGCATGTCTGATACGCCGCGCAGTGGCGCGCGAGCGTGCACCCGCCAGCGGCGCAGAGCGGGGAGGGCGGCCAGGGTTTCGGCCAGCGGGGTGCACACCGGCCCGGTGGCCTGCAGCAGATCGCTCAGCCGGCCTTCACCGGCCCAGGCGCCGTGTCCTTCCTCATCAGCGGTCGGCAGCGGACCATGCTGCTCGGTGAAGGCCGCCACATTGAGCCACTCGCCGCCACGCACCGGGTAGCTCACCACATGCATGCGCGGGCCCAGCCAGGCCTGCACCTCAGGCCGGCGCAGGCGCTCGGGCAGATCGTGCATCGGCACCATGCCGCGCCAGGCCAGCTCACCGGTGTCGGGTACCCGCACGTCGGGCCAGAAGCGGCTGCGCACCGCGCTGCGCAGCCCGTCCGCACCCATGAGCAGGCGTGCGCGCAGGGGCTCGCTCAATGGCGCTGCCTCTGCATGAATCTCGTCGCCATGGCTGGAGAATGTCTTGATGCGCGTGCCCAGCATGAGGCGTGCGCGATCGCTGACCTGCGCCACGCTGGCGGCCAGCGCCGCCTGCAGGTCGGCGCGGTGCACTGTGAGGTAGGGTGCGCCGTAGCGCGCCTCGAAGTCGCGCGTGTCCAGACGCCCCAGTTCGCGGCCGCTGGCGGCGTCACGCGCCACCACCGCGCCCGGCGCATGGGCGAGATCGCGCAGCGGCGCCATCAGGTCCCAGCTGCGCCAGCGGCGTGTCATGTTCGGGCCGCACTGAATGCCGGCGCCGACTTCCTGCAGCGCGGCGGCCTGTTCCACGAGATCGACGCCGCGCAGCCCGGGCGCCTGCCGGGCGCAGGCGAGCGCCGCCGCCAGACCGCCCAGGCCGGCACCGACGATCAGCAGATCAGCGGCTTCGTTCATTCAGAAGCAGGCCCGCCATGCGCGAAAAAAAGGCGCACTGCGTGCGCCTTGGCGTGAGCATCGGGGGCTCGCACCGGGCCTCAGCCCTTCAGTTCCTCGACGTAGTCGATGTAGGCCTGCATCGCGTCATCGGCGCTCATGCCCTTGACTTCGTTCCAGGCGTCCCACTTGGCGCGGCCCACCATGTCCATCATGCCCGGGCGCTTGCCGTCCACGTCGCCGGCCGAGGCCTGCTTGTAGAGGGCATAGAGCTTGAGCTTGGCGGCGTTGCCCGGATCTTCGTCGAGCTGCTTGACGTCAGCCTGGGCTTGTTCGAATTGGGCTTTCAGATTGGCCATGTCGTCTCCATCGGACCAGCGGTTGTGTTGCGTCGGCTCCTGAACAAGGCGGCGGGTTCATCGCAAATGCAGCCTTGCGCGGGCAAATGACCCACTTATGATAGGCCCAAGATTTGTGCCGGCAGGCTGCAGCGCCGCGCGCATGAAGACAACACAAGGAGACGGCATGGGACGCGAGCGCATGTCCAGCGTGGACACGGCATGGCTGCGCATGGATTCACCGGTCAATCTGATGATGATTGTCGGCGTCCATGTCTTCGAAGACCCGATCGAATACGAGAACCTGCGCAAGGTCGTGCAGGCGCGTCTGCTGTTCTATCGCCGCTTCAAGCAGAAGGTGCAGATCGACCCCAACGGCGCATGGTGGGTGGACGACGAGCACTTCGACCTCGACCAGCACGTGCACCGCATCTCCCTGCCCGGCAAGGGCGGCAAGCGCGAGCTTGAGAAGCTGGTGGCCGCACTGTCCACCGAGTCGCTCGATTTCACTCGCCCGCTCTGGCAGTTCCATGTGGTTGAGAACTACCAGGGCGGCAATGCGGTGGTGGTGCGCATTCACCACTGCATTGCCGATGGCATTGCGCTGATCGGCGTGCTGCTGTCCATGACCGCCCCCACGGCCGAGGAGAGCCTGGCCGTACCGGCCGCGCCCAGCTGGATCAAGACGCGCAGCTCGGCCGACAATGCCAACGTCTGGGAGGACTTCTTCGCGCCCGTCACCAAGGTGGCGGCGCGCACGCTCAAGATGACGGGTGATCTGGCGAGCACCGCCTTGGGCGAGGCCAACGAGGTCATCCAGCATCCGGATGTGGTGGCCCAGCGCGCCGTGGAGGTGAGCAGCCTGCTGAGCCACGTGGCGCGCGACGCTGCGCAGATCGCGCTGATGGCGGACGACACGCCCACGTCGCTCAAGGGCAAGCCGGGCCGTGCCAAGTGTGTGGCGTGGACTGAGCCGCTACCGCTGACCGAGGTGAAGACCGTCTGCAAGGCCCTGGGTTGCTCGGTCAATGACGTGCTGCTGTCCTGCGTGGCCGGGGCGATCCGCGGCTACCTGCTCTCGGTGGGCGACACGATTCCCTGCGACGCCGAGATTCGCGCCATGGTGCCCGTGAACCTGCGCAGTGCCGGAGCGGAACACAAGCTAGGGAACAAGTTCGGCCTTGTACCCCTTACGCTGCCGGTGGGCATCGGCAACCCGCTGGCGCGCCTGTACGAGGTACGCCGCCGCATGAACGACCTGAAGGGTGGTTATCAGGCGGTGATCGCCATGGGGGTGCTGGGTCTGGTCGGTACGCTGCCGCGCCAGGTGCAGGCCGCGGCCCTGTCGATGTTCACCAACAAGGCCACGGCGGTGATGACCAATGTGCCGGGGCCCTCCGAGCAGCTCTACATGGCCGGTGCCAAGATGAGCCAGATCATGTTCTGGGTGCCGCAGTCCGGTGACATTGGCCTGGGTGTCTCGATCCTGTCCTATGGCGGTGGCGTGCAGTTCGGTGTGATCACGAGCAAGAAGCTCTGCCCGCAGCCTTCCGAGATCATCGATCGCTTCGGCCCCGAGTTCGAACGGCTCATCATGACCGCGATGCTGGTAGGCCCGAGCCTCGCTGTGGATCCACAGGCCGCGGAGTTCGAGCTCTTTCCTGAGATCAAGGTCGAATTCGATCGCATGCAGGCCGAAGCGGCCAAGGCTGCAGCGGCCGAGCGCGCGGCTGAGCGGGCACGCAAGGCGGCCACGGCCACTCAAGTCGGCAAGAGCGCGAAGCGTACGAAGGCGGGAGCTGCGGATGCATCGTCGGAAGGAGACGACGCCCGGGCATCATCGCCGGCAAAGAGCGCCAGCAAACCTGCCAGCGTGGCAGCGGATGCCCCCAAGAAGCGCTCGCGCTTTGCCCAGCTGCGTGCAGAGACCTAGCACGCGCTGGCGCAACAAAAAGGCCGACCCGCGGGTCGGCCTTTGTCATCGGGCTCAAGACCGTCAGTCGTCCAACTCGCTCTTGGCCAGTTCGACGTCAAGGCGCTCCATGGCGTCGGCCGCTTCATGCTCAGCCGCTTCCTGATACAGCTTTTCGGCCTCACCGAGTTTCTTCTTGCCTTCAAGCATGACCAGCCCGTTGGCGTATTCAACCCTGGCAATTGCGGAGTCGGGGTTCAGGTCCAAGGCCTTCTTGAACATTTTGAGGCCGGTGTCCTTGTTGGCCCCGTAGGTCAGGCCGCCGATCATGCTCCCCACCTTGTCGATGATCTCGGCGTGGTAGGCGCCCAGCGCGATGTGCGCATCGGCATGCTTGGGCGCGAGCTTGATGGCGGTGTCCAGCGCCGCCTTGATCTTGCTGGCGATTCCCTGCGTGGCCGCCTTCACAACGCCGATGCCCTGGCCGTAGCGGCCCATGGCATACGCATAAAGGTAGTAGGCATTCGCGTTCTTGGGTTCGCTGGCCTGGAGTTCCTCGGCGCGGGCAGCTGCTTCCTCGTAGAGCGCGAGCTGCTTCTTCTCGTTGGTCTCGATGTAGGTGGCGTAGATGCACTGCGCCTTGTTGGCGGCGTTGATGCCGCTACCGGTGCCGGCAGCCAGACCCAGATCCACGGCCTTGGAGAAATCGCCTGCGTGGTAGGCGATCCATGCGTCCAGGCTCGCAGCGTCCTTGGGCAGAGGCTCGGCATCGCCAGCGTGCAGGCGCGGCCAGGCTTTCTTGATGCTGGCGGCCGTGTATTCATAGGCTGCGTCAGCGTGCTCGAACTTCTTCCAACCCTTTGGCATGGCTTGTGTCTCCTCCGCCGATCAAAGCCGGCGTCTTGTCCTCGGTTCGCCTCGGTGTTTACTTCATGTACTCGCCCGCCAGCTTGGCGAACAGGGCGCGCGAGTCGCCTGTGAGATAAGGCGCAACCAGAGTGAAGGTGTGATAGACCCCGCGCGAAAGCGCCTCGCTCATCTTGGCCTGGTCATTGAACTGGCGCGGATTGAGCACATACTCGTAACTGAGCCAGTAGGTAGCCACCACGACGATGTTCGTGGTGAGCGCCTCAAGCTCGCGGTCATCAGCCTTGAGTTCGCCGGAGCTGCGCAGGCCTTCGCACAGCTTGCGCGTGACGTCTGCAGATTGCGCAAGGATGCGCCTGAACTGCGTCTCCACCGTGCGGTTGTTGGCCAGCAGATTGTTCAGATCGCGGTAGAAGAAGCGATAGCGCCAGATGATCTCGTAGAGGGTGTGCAAAAAGAACCAAGCGTCTTCCACGCTCGCCTGCGCGGGCGGCGAGCCCAGGATGCCTTCCATCTCCTTCTCGAAATCCGAGAAGAGACAGTTGATGATGTCGTCCTTGTTGCGGAAGTGGTAGTACAGGTTGCCGGGGGAGATGTTCATCTCCTCGGCGATATTGCTGGTCGTGACGTTGGGCTCGCCAAAGTCGTTGAACAGCTGCAGCGACAGCGCGAGGATGCGTTCGCGCGTGCGTCGTGGCGGCTTGCGTTCCATGGGATAGGCCGGTTCGCTGGGGAAGTTGGCGCGAGGATACACGCGCCCCCTCTGTGGCAATAGCCCGAAAAGCACCCTAGGCGCCGATTGCCCGGCGCTCAGGCGCTCAGCCGCGCTGCATGCTCTTCAGCCAGCGGTCCAGATCGTCGAGGGTTTCGGACAGGCGCGCGGCGGCCTGCCCCGCGAGGGTCAGGTTCTCCAGCGGCGGCCGGGCCCCCGACACGAGCGTGCGCTTGGGGTCGGTGAGTACATCCAGTTTCAGGTGCACGCCGTGGCGCTGAAGCATGGGCGTCACCTCGTGTCGGCGCCGGTACAGCTCGCTGCGGGTGTGCTGGTAGGCGTACTCGCACAGGCGCCGGCGCTGGGAATAGCTGAACAGGTTGGTGAAGAAGATCTCCGGGTCGGAGTGATCCGGCTCGAAGAGGACGATGTCGCTGTCGGGGTACTGCAGCCGATAGCGTTCCATGCCGACTTCCATCCGTGAATGAATGATGGAGCGAAAGGTCTGGGACAGCACCGTCGGCAGGCCGCCGGCCACCACGGGGGATTGATCCGGCAGATCCTTGTGCTGCTGCCGCGCTGCCAGACCGGAAGGCGGGAAGTAGGCGTCGGCGTTGAAAGGCACCAGCGGGTTCAGGCACAGCAGCAGGTCCACCCCATGCTTCAACGCCACCGAGGCGTGCAGGGTCTTGCGCAGTGCACCATCCACATAGGCGCGGCCATTGATCTCCACGGGCGGGAACAGGCCGGGCAGGGCGGCGCTGGCTTGCACGGCCTGGGAAATGGGTACCTCGTCGTGACCGGGTGCGCCGAAGGTGACGGCCTCCCCGGAGTCCAGATCGGTGGCCACGAGACGCAGCGGCTTGCGAAGGTGCTTGAACTGGTTGGTGCGGCCCTCGCGCGAAAACAGCTTGGCCAGATAGCGGTCGATGCCGCTGCCGGAGAAGACGCCGGTCGGGATCGCTCGCCCGAGGCGTTCGAACGAGGCCATGACCGAACTGGGGCGCAGCGCGTAGTTCCAGGCTGCACCGGCCAGCAATGGGGGCAGTGCCATCATGCGCTGCCAGTACTCCTTGAACGCGGGGCGCAGCAGCAGGGCCGGGTCAAAGATCTCCGAGCGATGCAGCGACCCGGCGGCCGCAGCCGCCTTGGGGTTGTCGCTTTCAATGAACGCCGCGCACATCTGGGCCGGCGTGATCCCGTTGGCCAGGCCCGCGGCAATGAAGCTGCCCGCACTGACGCCCACGTAGATGTCGAGGTCATTGAAGTCGACCCCGTCCAGTGATTCGGCCAGCGCCGCCAATGCGCCGATCTCGTAGATCGCGCCCAAAGGTCCGCCGCCGGCCATGGCAAGGCCGATCCGAGCGCGGTGAGGCTGCGCGGCGGTCGTCCGCTTCGATCGGGGGGGGAGGTCGCTGCGCGCCGCGGCAGGCGAGCGGGATGAGCGAGTCGAGCGTGGCGTCTTTGTTGCAGCCGCAGTCTTGCGGGCTGGAGAGCGAGGCATGTTCTTGTTGCAGTGCAGTACGATCGATTGAAAAAAAAGGGCCACCCTGGCGGGCGGCCCGAAGTGTTACGCGTTAACGCAACAACAAGGAGACGTTCGCATCACGCAGCTGGCTGCGTGTGTGCTATTCGGTTTCAGGCGGCCTTCTTGGCGGCCGGCTTCTTGGAGGCAAGCTTCTTGGCCGGTGCCTTCTTTGCAGCGGCCTTGGCGACCGGCTTGGCGCTGGTCTTGACCACAGCCACTGGCTTGCCACCGAGCTTGGCCAGCTGGGCGGTGAGCTGCTCGACGCGCTTGGTCAGCAGTTCGATATCGCGATTGGTGGGCACACCCAGCTTGTTCAGGGCGCGGGCGACGCGGTCTTCAAACACGGTTTCGAGCTTGTCCCAGGTCGTGTTGGCCTGGCTGGTGATGTCGCTGGCGACACGGTTCATCTTGGTGGTCATCTCGGTCACTTTGTCCTCCGCGGCGCGCTGGCCCTTTTTCTGCATGGCCATGCCTTCACGAACGAGGGTTTCCAGAACCTTCTGGCCTTCGGTCTGGACCTTGGCAAACGCACCCTGACCTGCACGCAGGATGGTCTCGGCGGAGTCCTTCACGGCGCTGGCGATCTGGTTGGCGGGAGCGGCCTTGGCCTTGCTGGCCATCTTGTTCAGTTTCTTGACCATGGGATCCTCATTCCTCGTTCGGCGCCGTGATCCGTAGGTGTCGGTTCACCGGCTCAGGCAGGCATTCTGGGCCTGCTGTGGTAGAGAGCGCACACTAAAGCCCTAGAAAGCGGCCTCAAATGCGCCGTCTTCGCTCGCACGGGAAAGCCAGCACTGCCGCCCCTTGCGCCGGTGCTAGGGGGCAAGCATCATTGCCCGCAAGCCATGCGCCGACCTTGAGCGCGCAAGGCAAAAGAACGTCAAAAAGGAGACAGCATGAAGTACTTCGTCACCGGCGCGACCGGGTTCATCGGCAAGCGTCTGGTCAAAAAGCTGCTGGGCCGCAAGGGCTCCACCGTGTACTTCCTGTTGCGCGAATCAAGCGCTGACAAGGTGCCTGCGCTACTGGAGTACTGGGGCACCACGAAGACGCGCGCGATTCCGGTCGTGGGCGACCTGACTTCACCCTCGCTGGGCGTGAGCAAGGCGCAGATCAAGGAACTCACCGGCCAGATCGACCACGTCTTTCACCTCGCTGCGATCTACGACCTTTCGGCTGACGCCGAAAGCCAGATGAAGGTCAACAACGAAGGCACGCGCTCGGCGGTGCAGTTTGCCAACGCCATCAAGGCGGGCATGTTCCACCACACCTCATCGATCGCCGCCGCCGGCATGTTCGAAGGCATCTGGCGCGAGGACATGTTCGACGAGGCCGAAGGTCTGGATCATCCCTACTTTGCCACCAAGCACGACAGCGAAGGCATTGCCCGCAAGGAGTGCAAGGTGCCGCTGCGCATCTACCGCCCAGGCATGGTGGTGGGCGACAGCAAGACCGGCGAGATGGACAAGGTCGATGGGCCCTACTACTTCTTCAAGCTGATCCAGACCATGCGCAAGATGCTGCCGCCTTGGATGCCCATGGTCGGCATCGAGGGCGGGCGTGTGAACATCGTGCCTGTGGACTACGTGGTGGATGCGATGGACCACATCGCGCACAAGGCCGGCCTCAAGGTGAACTGCTTCCACCTCGTAGACCCGGTGGGCTACCGCGTGGGCGACGTGCTCTCGGTGTTCTCCAAGGCCGCGCATGCACCGATTCCGGCCATGAAGATCAATGCCGCGCTGTTGGGCTTCATTCCGCGCGGCGTGAAGAAGAGCCTGATGGCATTGACGCCTGTACGCCGCGTGCGCAACGCCGTCATGCACGACATGGGGCTGCCCGAAGACATCCTCAACTTCATCAACTACCCCACGCGCTTTGACTGCCGCGAGACCACGGCGGCTCTGAAGGGCAGCGGCATCGAGTGCCCGCGCCTGGAAGACTACGCCTGGCGCCTCTGGGACTACTGGGAGCGCCACCTCGACCCGGATCTCTTCATCGACCGCTCCCTGCGTGGCCAGGTGGGCGGCAAGGTGGTGCTCGTCACCGGCGGTTCGTCGGGCATTGGTCTAGCGGCGGCAAAGAAGTTTGCGGAAGCAGGCGCCATCACGATCATCTGCGCTCGCGATGAAGTGAAGCTCGCCGAGGCCAAGAAGGAGATCGAGGAGTTTGCCGCCAAGGACGCCCAGGTGGTCGTGTACTCGGCCGACGTCTCCAACGAGGAGAGCTGCGCCGAGCTCGTGCGCCAACTCGAGGAGAACCATGGCGGCGTGGACTTCCTGATCAACAACGCCGGCCGCTCGATCCGTCGCGCCATCGAGAACAGTTACGACCGTTTCCACGACTTCGAGCGCACCATGCAGCTGAACTACTTCGGCTGCCTGCGCATCACCATGGGGCTGCTGCCGGGCATGGTCGCCAAGCGCAAAGGGCACGTGGTCAACATCAGCTCGATCGGTGTTCTGACCAATGCGCCGCGCTTCTCGGCCTACGTCGCCTCCAAGGCTGCGCTGGATGCCTGGACGCGCTGTGCCGCGTCTGAATTTGCCGACCAGGGCGTGACCTTCACCACCATCAACATGCCCCTGGTGCGTACGCCGATGATTGCGCCCACCAAGCTCTACAACAACGTGCCCACGCTGTCGCCTGAAGAAGCCGCCGACCTGATTGCCGAGGCGGTGGTCTACAAGCCGGCGCGCATCGCCACCCGCCTGGGCATCACTGGCCAGGTGCTGCACGCGTTGTCGCCGAAGATCGCGCAGATCATCATGAACACCAGCTTCCGCATGTTCCCGGACAGCGACGCCGCGAAGGGCGCCAAGGACGGCAGCAAGCCGCCCTCACTGAGCGCCGACCAGGTGGCCTTCCAGCAGCTGCTGCGCGGCGTGCACTTCTAGACGCGGCTGCTTGACCAGCTCCGGCCCGCCACGTTCTGGCGGGCCGTTTTGCTTTCTGCTTGGCGCGCTGCCACTTCGAAGCAGTTGTCGCGGTAGATCGACTTCCCCCGCAGAAGGCAGCGCAGGCTCTCCAAGCTGTAGACGAGCGGAAACAGCAGCCCGAAGCGTTCGAACTGCCGGATGTGTTCGGCTTCATGGGCCCAGGTGGCGCGCAGGGCGGGGCGGCTGGCCGCCAGCACACAGCGGCCGATCGTGACGGCCGCCATCCGCCCTAATGGATGGTGCGCCAGCAGCCAAGCCAGCGCGCCGCCCGGTTCGCTCCAGGCCAGCAGACAGCCGGCAAGCCTGCGGCGGCGAGTGCCCAGCATCACGGCCAGCACCCACCCCAGCGCTGTGAGCGGCATCACGCTGATCATTCGGACGGTACCGAGCCGGGTCATGCGATATGGCCTGATCAGTGTCGAGGTGGCGCCATGGGGCGGCAATTGGGAGTGGCTATCCGCGTGCCTGGTGCTGCAGGCGAGTTTCGGCGAGCGCAGCGTGCCGCCGCAGCAAGACCGAGCGCTAGCAAGAGCGAAGTCCCTGTGCCACTCAGCGGTCTTCTGGCGCGACTTTCCAGCCATTTTGGTCTGGAAACCCGCCTCAAATGGACATCTGCACTCTCCACTACGTAGATCAAGGATTCATGCGGGTCTTCAGGGCATTTGGGCTGGAGCGCCGCACCAGACAAGCGGAGAGACCTTCGGCAGACCGGAACATCCGGAATGTTTCACCGAGAGCGAGTCGCTACAGTCCGATGCAACGCGAAACTCCGGGCTCACCGAACCGACGCCATGCCACTCTCCCTGCAAGACCATGCCGATGGCCGCCGCCGCTGCTCCTGGTGTGGCGAACTGCCCGACTACATGCACTACCACGACACCGAGTGGGGCTGGCCCGTGGCCGATGACCGCCGCCTGTTCGAGAAGATGGTGCTCGAGGGGTTCCAGTCCGGACTATCCTGGCTCACCATCCTGCGCAAGCGCGAGGCCTTCCGCGAGGTGTTTGCTGGCTTTGACTTCACGAAGGTTGCGCGGTTCGGTGAGCCGGACGTCGCGCGTCTGCTGGGCGATGCGCGCATCGTCCGCCACCGCGGCAAGATCGAATCCGCCATCAACAACGCGCGGCAAGTCTGCACGCTGCTCGACAGCGCGGACAGCCTGGCAGCCTATGTCTGGCAGTTCGAGGCGCCAAAGGCGAGCCGACCCAAGCGGATCACGCCTGAAGTCGCCATGACCCTCACCGAGAGCGCCGAGTCGCGCGCCCTGTCCAAGGACCTCAAGAAGCGCGGCTTCTCTTTCGTCGGCGCCACCACCATGTATGCGTTCATGCAGTCCATGGGCATGGTCAACGACCATCTGCACGGCTGCCATGTGCGTGAGGACGTGGAGCGGGCGCAGGAGGCGTTTGTGCGGCCGGGGCGTTGAGGCGCAAGCCTCTGAATGAGTGACCCAGCTGAACTCGTCAGAAACCAATCCGCCGCAGGGGAGTGCTAACGCGAAGGGTGGGGCACAGGCCCGCGGCACCCCCCTAGAAACGAAAAAACCGCCGTCGGGCGGTTGATTCATTTTTGGCGGAGAGGGAGTCCGCCCAACAGCTTTCTACTGCGTTCCGTCGAGTCCCTCGTAACCCTCTGATTTCATGAAGAAATATTTTTCGGATCGTTGAATTAGTTGCACCTACTTCTACCAAGTTCCGCGATAATGACGGGGGTAGATGCGGGGGTAGGCATCTGATTCGAGAACGGGGGTAGGGCTCATGAGGGTGCGAATGTGCGAGTGATCGGCCGTCTGACCGCGAAGCGGGTCGAGCAGGAGAGCACGGCGGGCTATCACCTCGATGGAGACCGGCTGTATCTCCAAGTAAGCCGCGCCGGGACGAAGTCCTGGATCTTTCGCTACACCGTAGGTGGCCGCGAACGCCAGATGGGGCTCGGACCCTATCCGGTTGTCTCGCTGGCGGAGGCACGCCATCGAGCTCAGGCGGCGCGGCAGGAACTCTCAAAGGGGCTGGATCCGTTGGCAGAGCGCGACCGTCAGCGCGAGGCACGCCGGCAGGCCGAGGCACTGGAGCGAGCGCGCCACCGAACCTTTCAGCAGGTTGCGACGGCAACCATCGAAGCGCTCAGCCCGGGATGGCACAACAAGAAGCATGCTGCCCAGTGGACCAACACCCTGACGACCTATGCATATCCGATCTTCAAGGATCGGGGCATCAGTCAGCTGGCGACGCAGGATGTGGTCGATGTGCTTCGTCCAATCTGGATCGAGAAGCACGAAACCGCCAACCGCGTTCGGCAGCGCATCGAGAAGGTGTTCGACTTCGCGCGCGCCAACAAGTGGTTCGATGGCGAGAATCCGGCGCGCTGGAAGGGGCACCTTGATGCCATCCTGGCCGACACGAAGGCCAGCACGCTTGCGCTGCGACGCGGGCATTTCGAAGCCATGGACTGGGCAGAGATTCCCGCCTTCATGGCGACTTTGCAAAAGCACGAGGGCTTCTCAGCACGAGGTCTGGAGCTTGCGATCCTCACCGTGGCGCGGACCAACCAGATCCGCGAGGCTCGCTTCGAACAGTTCGACTTTGATGCATCGACCTGGACGATCCCCGCCGTGGTCATGAAGGCGAAGCGGCCGCATGTCGTGCCGTTGACACTTGGGGCTATCGATCTCGTGCAGCGGATCGCTGCAGAATCGGGTCGGACCGGCGATGCGCTGGTCTTCAGCAATGACGGCAAGACACTGATGTCGTCCGACTCGATGCGAATGACACTCCAGCGCATCGTCAAGGGCGTCACGCCGCACGGCTTTCGGGCCAGCTTCCGGACGTGGGCCGGTCAGATGACCCACTATCCCCGAGACCTCATCGAGGAAGCGATGGCTCATCAGATCCGTAACAAGGCCGAGGCGGCCTATGTGCGCGGACCGATGCTGGAGAAGCGACGGCAGTTGATGGACGATTGGGAGCGTTTCGTCCTGAAGGACATTGCCCTCACGTCCGGACGGGCGTCTCTCACTTAGCGCAGCAGGAAACCCATGAGTCGCTTACCGAAGTATCTGCGTGCCCGCGCGGCCATACGCGAAGAAAAGTACGGTCCCATCGAGCTCGACCCAACGAATCCGGGCATCAAGCCATCAGAGCGCGCGTTTGTACGCGCGCTGAGTCGCGAAATCGAAGTGCTCCGCGACGAGACGGTTCGCCAGCGCCAGGGGTTGCCCGACTGCGCCAGGGTTCCTCGCGGTCTGATCCAGATGGCGATGGTCGGTATCTCGGATCCCCTGCTCTTTGAACCTTGGTACGAACTGCTCGCGACCTGGGAGTTTCGACGGGAGCTGGCTGTAAACCTGAGTTTGCCCGTCCACAAACTGCTGCGGAAAATCGTCCTAGTGATCGATCCACCGAATGCGCGGACGCTCGCCGAAATTGCTCGCTTGGAGCAGGGTGCTGCCCATGCATCGGCCGAAGCGCTTGAAGCGTTCGCCCAGAACGTGCGCAGGCTGACCCTGGAGAACGAGGCAAAGAAGCGACGGCGATCTGCGCGCGTCGCTGCGGTACATGCGCGTCCAAATCGGCAACTGATCGAATTGGGAAAGCTGGTGACGGCCTACCGAAGCACCATGACGCCACGGATAGCGCTTCAGCCGGGAGCGGCCGTCTCGTCGTACGAGTCAATTGCACGGAAATATGTATCAACCAAAGGTCCCGTCTCCGCTGCCGCAATCCGTCAGTGGTTGAAGCGCAATCAGCTGACGAGCAAAGACCTGCACAAGCTCGCATTTGGCGAGGCTTGCGCTGATTTGTCAGAGCCCAGCTTCGATCGACCCAACAAAAAATGAGAAGCTAGCGGCGCTAGCTTCTCCACGGTCAGCCCGCAGCGCGTTTCACTTCGGCTGGCACCACATACATCCGGTGCCTTCCACGGAGTGACGCGATGTCTCACGAACCCCCGAAGTCCCGACTCATTCGCCGCCGCGAAGTCGAGTTCCTGACAGGTCTGTCCTGCTCGTCCATCTACGCCCGCCTCACGCCAGATCCCCGTCGGCCGCGGCTGTTCGACCCGACCTTCCCGAGGCCCGTGAAGATCGGCGAGCGAGCTGTTGCCTGGGACAACGCGCAGGTGCTCGAGTGGATCGAGGCCCGCAAGAACAAGAGTCATGGGAACTGACATGACTCAGCTTGTCCCCTTCAACGTCAGCGAAGCCACGCTCGATGCCGTAGCGCTGATCAGCGGCCATCCGAAGCGTCCTACCGCGTTTGAGTCGTTTGACCCGAGCCGCGTCCCGTCTGAGCTGTGGATGGCGCGCCGCTGGTTGCTTTGGAAATCCGTGCCAAACAATGGCAGCAAGGCACGGAAAGTGCCGTACTACGCGGACGGCAGCCGACGCAGCGGCGTACTGGACGGGCCGGACGATCACGCGCGGCTTGTCAGCGCGGAAGAGGCACTCAGCCTTTGGAGAGCCGATCCGCATGCGTACGCGGGACTGGGCTTCGCACTTGGACCCGATGGCAACGGCACTGTCTGGCAGGGGATCGACCTTGACGACGTCAGCGCGAAGCCGCATCTTGCCGAGCTTGCCAGGCAACTCCCGGGGTTTGTTCATCGCAGCCCGAGTGGGGGAGGGTGGCACGCCATCGGACGTGGGCGCCAGTTCCCGACCCTGGGGTCGAACGCCAGTGGCATCGAGGCCTACTGCAAAGGGCGTTTTTTCACTTTCACGACGACGGATGCGCGCGGCCATGACCTCGAATGCTTGGCGGACTTCGTGGAACGCACGCTGCTGCCGATGCATCGCCCAGTGGCAGCTGCGAAGCCAGCAGCAGGGGAGACGCCACTAAGCTCAACACACGGTGTCTCCTTTGACGAGCTCAAACAGGCGCTCGATCACCTCGATCCAGACGACTACGACGAGTGGATCGGCATTGGCCACGCGCTCAAGAGCGGAGGAGAGAAGTATGCGGGTCTTTGGCTGCAATGGTCCTCTCGCTCCAGCAAATTCGACGAGACAGACGCCAGAAAGCGGTGGGCGGGCTTCTTGCCGGAGCGCACGAGTCTGGCCTCAATTCTCACGAGGGCGCGATCGCGCACGCGTCCGCGCTTGGAGAACTCGGGTGGTCCGCACGGATACGAAGCATGGACCAGTGATCCACCGAACTTCACCGAGGTACCGCTGACCGATCTGCATCTGGCTGGCGATATCCAGCATCGGTTTTGGTGGGAGGGATACGTTCCGGCGAGTGTCTTGACCTTGCTGGCTGCGCATGGCGGGACGGGTAAGTCGATGCTCGCGCTCCACCTTGCGCTTGCCATCGCGGTCGGCCGCCCGCTCTTCGGCGTTCCAACACGCCCTGGACGTGTTGCCTTCTTTAGCGGCGAAGATCCAGGCACGCTCGTGAAGGCGCGGATCGCTCGCATCTGTAAGGACTGGGGCCTCAGCGAAGCGCTACTTGAGGATCGCTTGTTCCTGCTGGACGGAACGGATGGTTGCCCTGTGCTGATGCAGCAACCCGGGAAGGGGAAGCCTTCTCAACCGACGTCGACCTATGAGGAGCTCGCGCAGTACGTCCGCGGTAAGGGCATCGACGTCGTGATCGTCGACAACGCATCAGAGACCTATGACGCCGACGAGAATGCCCGTGCCGATGTGCGCCGTTTCAACCTGATTCTTCGGCGCCTGATCAACGAGCAGCAGGGAGCCGTCGTACTGATTGCACACGTCGATAAGGCGTCTGCACGTGGGACTGTGCCCGGCAATGAGTCCTACTCAGGCTCGACTGCATGGCATAACTCGGCGCGCTCACGCTTGCTTCTCGAGACGATTGAGGGAGGGCGGCTGAAGCTGTCCCAACTCAAGCTCAATGTCGGGCGGCTTGCACCGCCTCTTGAACTGAGATGGACAGAGGATGGCGTGATCGTGAGCGACTGTCCTTCAGCGGCGGGACCGCACGCGCGCTACGTGGACGACGCGGAGGCCACGCGTCAGATTCTGGCCTTTATTCACGGTCGGTACTCCAACGAGGAGTGGATCTCTCCCCATCGCAACGCGAAGACCGCGATCGAGTCAGTGCTGCGTCGCAACAAGGTGCGGATCCTCGCGCGCACGTCTGCAGCGGACCTCGCGCATCAGGCTCGACAGGATGGACTGATTGAAATCGAGGAGTACCGATCGCAGCACCGAAAGCGGCTTGAGCGCCTGAAGTTGACCGACGCTGGCTTGCAGGCGCTTCACTCGATGGCTGATCTGAGCGTTTTGTCAGGAGACGCGCTCAGTGCGCCCTGTGCGCCAGAAGGCGCTTAGCGCAGAATGCGCAGCACCGCGCGCCAACTGCGCGTGGTGCGCTTAGCCTACATAGGGGCCCACTTGTAGCGCACTACCGCTCCTGAGGTATCACCGCACGCGCGCGCGTAGCTGTGCACATTCCTCCGCGTCGCGTTCAACTTTGAGTCGCTTTGCCGGTGTAGGCAGTCCGCGTATCTTTGTGAGGACCCCAGATCGCCCCCAGCATGAACGCCGCGCTGCACTTCACTGAACCTAAGCAGACTCAGCTCATGCTCCTCGACCACTTCGGGGAGTGCACGCTGTGGTTCGACGAGAGCTGTGACCAATTGCAGGTCCGATACCGGGGAGATTGGTATCAACTGACCGGCGTCTGGTATTGCCAGCGCGAGGCCGCGGCAGAACATACCCCGATCCAGGGTGCCGAGGACCTCTACGAGGTCGAGCGCTGGGACAGCGTCCGCAGGCGTTGGATACCGACCCGCAGGACGGTCCGTGAATGGCTCAATCGCATCTATCACCGTCCTGCCGTCCGCCTTACGGAGCAGTGGCTTCGACATCCTCCGGAGATCGAGTTTCAGCGAGAGCAGAGTGCTCCGCTGCACGTCATCGGGCAGCCGCCGGTTGAGCTGTGGTCCTGCGTACTGATCCACCGTCGGGGGCCGAATCGGGCGACGCCTACACACTGGAGGAGTTTTCTTGGGGGCCTGAGTCACCACGGGGTCGGCGACGAGGAGCTGGCACTGCTCGAACTCGATCGCCTGTTCGCGGCGCAGCCCGACGCGGCCATCCTCAAGAGTGCGTTGATCGGCTGGATCGACAACCGGCGCTTTGTCCCGCGCCTGGTCCACGAGACCGAGATGCGCTACTTGGTGCGATCCGGCTGGAAAGACGTCGACTCCGATGCCTGGGCGCGCCGACGCCTTCGCCCGAGCGGCACGATCGTGCCCGTGAGTCGGCATCGCGGGCTGGGCTGGTGGGTCGCCGAGGCGCTTTCGCCGCCGATGTTCGACCTACCCCGCGCCTGGTACGTCTTCGATAACCGGCTCGAATTGCAGCGCAGGAACGGGTTTGAGCGCCAGGCGGCTGCTGAGGGTTGGGCAGAGAAGCAGATGGAGGCGCGTTACGCGGACTGGGCCAAACAGACGCCCGAGGTGCGGTGGCGCCGCTACACCACCCCCTCGGGCCGGCAATACGAGGAGATTCTGGTCCAGCTGGATGATTGGTCGGAATCGTTCTACATCCCGCACTTCACCGCACGCAATGTCGTGCTGCACCTGCGCACTTGCATTCGCAGGCTGCCGGGCGGGCGCCGAACCCTCTTTATCGAGGAGTTGCAGTCCGATGAGCATCAAAGGCGTACATCCGTCGCGCCGTACGGCCGAGAATGGCCTCTGCTGGGCCTGAAGCTCGCGGTCTGGCTGGCGCAGCAGCGCGGGCTGGATGCAGTCACCATCGCATCCCTGGCCTACCGAACCTACTGCGGTCGGTATCTCAACATGGGTCTGCGCTTCCCGAGGGATCGTTACGAAAAGGAATTTCCTAAGGCAATGCAGCGGCTCGCGAAAGTCCTGCACGTCCCGGTAACCCAGGAGCCGGTCTACTTCGACCTCCATGGTTCGGCAGCTGCGCCGTGGGTACGCCCAAGTCCCATCGGCATGGCCGGCGGTCCGGACGACTCGGAGGACGAACTGCCGTTTGATGACGTGGTTCCTCAACCAGAGTCGCTGAGCTTTTGGTCGGCGCTACCCCAAGTGCCGCCATCGGAAGGGGCGGAATACGGTGTCGACGGCCGTCGGATCTGGATGTTCCGGATGCAGACGCTGGATCTGCGCGGGATTCGAGCCATCAAGCGCGTGCCTGCCTACGGAGTCGCTGACAGCGAGTTTTGGTTCGGGTCGCCCCACCAGAAGGCATCAACTGGGCACTGAGTGCGTCCGCAGCCTGCGATACCCCTATCTGGACGCGCATTTTCAGGCGTCGCCGCCACGACCTGCTCTGAGCAGATGCGGCGGAATGAGCGTGTACATCTGCGCTACCGACAGCGAGAATGGGTTCCATGAAAAAGCCACCTCCGGAAACCCGCTACCCGCCGCCCCCGCACGAGCGCATCGAGATTCCAACCGGGGAAGGGCCAACCAGCGCCCTATCTACGTGGACGCCTCCTCCCCCGTATCTGGTGACAGGGGAGGGGTCGACTCCAACTCCACCACGAGAGCTACACCATGCTCACGTTCAACGCGGATCAGCATCCGCTCATGAGCCGCATGCACAAGCCTGATCCGAAGTTGCCGCCAGACCCCCAGGACAAGCGCTCCGTCATCGCGATCGAGGACGCCGACGTTCAGACCTAGCTGACCGCCAGTCCAGACGAGGCGAGCGCTTTACTGCGGCTCACACCGGCGGAGATGTTCGAGGCGCAACCTGCCGACAGCACGTCTAGCGCATAGCGCCGGCTCGGCGGTACAACGCCACCATGAGCTCAGTCACCGACCGGTTGTTTGCCACAGACGAAGATCCCGACCTGATCGTCGCCCGCTCCAAGGAGCGACGCGACCAATCCAACGCCCAGGCGATCGAGCGCTGGCGCATCTGGCTGGCCCAGCACCATGAGCTCACCCTGGCGCTGTCCCTCGATGAGCTGGAGCGACGCCACGACTTCATCCAGTGGTGGTTCCCGATCGGTGCGAAGAGCCCCATCAACCCCGACGCTCCGGTGATCGGCCGACACGCCATGCGCGATGCGGTACAGGCCGACCCCGAGCTGGCCGCGGCGATGCGGAGGTCATTTAGTCGCTTCCTGCAGGTACTGGGCTTGGCGCTGGAAGGTGGGCAAGTGCGAGAGGTCACGGTGCCGGTGGTGCGCTGGATCGATCGCGCCACGCATACCGATCGGCGCCTGAGTCGCTCCCTGCGCAGCATGCATAACGCAGGCCTGTACGATGAGACACGCGCGCTGATGGCGTTCCTGGAGCTGGAAATGAAGGATCGCCCCGCGCGCTCGGACGCGCTTCGCTGGTGGCGCAATCAACTTGTGGACGCCTAGGTACAGCGCGCTTTCGGTCGCCTGGATGGTCGGAGATGCGGCCGGTGATCGGTTCTCAGACTGGGGCTACGCTGGTGTCAGCGAGCGCTGAATGCACATGAGTGTCTGACGCAGCGACCGCTGGATTGAAGACCGGTCTCGGGGCAATCTGGCTCCAGTCTGCTGCAGTTCGCAAGACACGAAGGAACGGTGCGCATGCGCATTCAAGTTGTGCTTCAGGACGGCACCCACATCGAGGTCGAGGAGCTGTGCGTGTCTGCCACCTATGTCGGGCTGCTTGAGGGCGACCCCGACAGCGCGCTCACACGCCGCGAAAAAGAACGCTGCATCGACTGGGCAAAGCGGATCGAGCCCGCTGACCTGGCGGTCACGTGCGTCGGGCCAGAATGGGCACACGCTGACACGACGCGATTGCCGCCGGTGCGATTTGCAGCCCTGGCGATGTCCGAACAGCCGGTCGATCGGGTGCATCTGCTGTCCTGGGCCAAGGTCGCCTGGTTTGGCACGTTCGACCCAAGCGAGTCGATCCGACACCTGCTGCAGCGATCGCTGTCATCATTGGAGTGGCGCGATGTCGCTACGGGTTACGACATTTAGCGCTAGCTGCTTCGCGGATCGGCCGCTACGAGCTCAAACAGTTGAGCCGGCCGGAATGCGCCTTGTCGGAACTGACCCTCGACGGGTTGGACCAAACCGCGCTCGGCGAGCTTCCGGCGAAAGCTGGACTTGTCCAGTCGGTGTCCGAGAATCGCCTCACAGGTGGCCTGCAGCTCTGTGAGCGTGAATGGTGTCTCGAAATACCCTGCTGGTAACTCCAAGCGATCAATGGCGCTTCGGATTCGAGTCATCGCGAGATCAATCAACTGTCGGTGGTCAAAGGCCAGCGCCGTATCCGTGGCGGCATCAGAGGCAGGGCGCCAGTCGATCGCGGCAATGCGCTTGCCCGGCCTCGGTTGAATCTGTTCGCCCGGGACCAGCGCCTGGTAGACGATGCTCAGGGCCCAAGGCGCACGCGGATCGCGACTGGCGCCACCGACTGCTCCCCACTGCTCGATGTAAGGCACCGGAGTACCGAGCCGTTCGACCGCGATACGCTGTGCTGCGCTCTCAAGATCCATGTCCGTGTCGATCCGAAGGACGCCGCCCGGAAGCGCCCACTGTCCGGCAAAC
This sequence comes from Piscinibacterium candidicorallinum, assembly GCF_047549485.1. GTDB lineage: Bacteria > Pseudomonadota > Gammaproteobacteria > Burkholderiales > Burkholderiaceae_C > Piscinibacterium > Piscinibacterium candidicorallinum. The sequence goes on from NZ_CP180191.1 coordinate 1,509,266, forward strand.
GGTGCTTCGGTCCGCTTGATCAGCAGCACCTCCAAGCCCGATGGGTGGACGGCGAACACGATCAGTTCGATGCGCGTGAAGGGCATCGGGTAAGTCTTGGTGGTCATGCCACGATGATAGTTGCGAATCACCAATAAGTAAGGCACAATAACTTCGTTGTGATGTGCAAATAAGAGGCCAGTGATGTCGGAAATTGCGTATGACCTGATCGGCGATGTGCATGGCCAAGCCGGGTTGCTTGAGCGCTTGCTCGAACAGCTTGGGTACGTCGGAGTCGGGCGTGGCTTCAAGGCCCCCGCAGGACGTCAAGCGGTATTCGTTGGCGACCTGATTGATCGCGGCCCTCAGCAGCTCCGTGTCCTCGAGATCGTTCGGGCGATGATGGACGCGGGCGATGCGCGGGTGATCATGGGCAACCACGAACTGAACGCAATTGGCTATGTCGAGCGCAAGGCAGACGGCTCGGGCTATCTGCGCGAGCACTCCCCTGAGAAAGTGGCGCAGCATGCGGAATTCCTGCGGCAGGTGGGCGAGGGATCCGCGGCGCACAAGGAATGGGTGGACTGGTTTCGGATCCTGCCCTTGGCGCTGGATCTGGGCGGAGTCAGGGTGGTGCACGCGTGGTGGCATCAGCCTTACGTGGACGCCATTGAGCGCGCGCACCCAGGGGGCCGTCCGATAGATCAAGACTTTCTGCACGCAGCGTTCCGCAAGGGTTCGCCTGAGTGGCAGGCGGTGGAGGGCCTGTGCAAGGGCTTGGAGGTGCGCTTACCGGAGGGATATGCCTTTGAGGATCATGGCGGCCACAGGCGCCATGAGGTTCGTGTGAAGTGGTGGGCTGATCGTGGACTGAGCCTGCGCGATGCCGCGCTGCTACCTGCGAGTCAGCGGCAGTTCGTGCCGGAGATCCCGCTGCCTGCGGATCTCCCTGGCGGAGAACCCAAGGGTGCGCCGGTGTTTGTGGGGCATTACTGGATGAAGGGAGCGCCCGTGCTGCAGTCTGCAAAGCTCGCTTGCCTGGATTGGAGTGCGGCCAAGGGTGGGCCGCTGGTCGCATACCGCTGGGACGGCGAGGCTGACCTGGTTTCCTCCCACTTGCGCTGGGCTGATCATTGACCCATGCTCGCTGACACGCTGTGACTGAATGCCAAGGAGTACTTGCATGCCTGTCTTGCCCAAAGCCACACCCGAAGAAGTTGCACGGATACTTGGTGCGGCAACGCTCGTGCCGGGTCAGCGATCGTCCACTGGCGACTCGATCATGGGCTCGGGGTCGACTGAAAGTCCCTCAGACGCCGACAAGCGCATGATGCTCGAGAAAGCCTCTGCGGCACTGGCTCGCACCCGTGCGAACCCTGGTGCAAAGGAGGGCAATCAACCGCCGAAAAGTGAGCCGATGGACGCCGATTTCCCCTCTGACTGCGCAGTGCTCGAGGTGCGCGATGGCGTGCTGGCCCTGCGTGGAGTGAACGAGCCACTGACTCGTCGACCCTTCTACGAGGACGAGGTCAACTGGTGGTCTGACTCGTCTCAGGACTTGATTGTCGCAATGAGCGCCTGCCCGCCCATGGCCTGGCACATCACGAGTCTTTATGTCGAGTTTGTCGACACCCTCGACGACGCTGCCTACGAAGCGGCGATGGCAGCCCGGGCGGACTCCGATGAAGAACAGGCTGCGCTGGCTTGGATCGAGGGGATCGACGACGAGACGTTCAAAGCCTGTGTTGTGCCGTCTGTGCAGAGATGGCTTGATCAAGCTCCCGACTGGAGCCATGAACAGGACTATCTGCCCGCCAACAAGATCGCGTATGGCGCAGCGTACGAGCTCTTCAGTGAGATGGATGCGGAGGACCTTGAAGGTCTGGGAGTAGAACTCACCATAGTCGGAGGCGTGCACAGCCACTTGGAATGTGCAGTGCTTAGATCCTCGATTGATGCGGTGAACCAAATTGCGACAGACTGTTCATTGGCAATTCGCTTCGTCACGGCGCCTAGCCGCTAACGCACAGTCGTGCTGAGTCGCACATGGTCGTATGGTCAGAGCCTCTATCACCGTCTAGGTCGGGCTTTGCCTCAGCTAATTGCGCCGGTTCGGCTGATCTCACTAATCGGCGTCTGATCCCTCGGCTGAAGTCGCCTGATCCAGGCCAACATGCCCACTCCCATCACTCCTGCCTCTCCCAAATGAGATTGGCAGTTCCGTCGACAGATAATCAGCGTCGGCGGGGGCGGTCCTCCGTGGGCTGGCTGCGAATACGGAAAGGAGCGCCGAACATGTTGCGAGCAGCAAACCATTGGTCAGAGCAGCAGCCGATTTCAGACCGCAGCACGCGCGTGCATTGGAGCGCACCAGTCAACGGCATTGACCTTAAAGCGAGAGAACAATGAATCAGCGAGACGAAGCAGGCACGTCAAAGGAATCGGCTGGTAGCAGGACTGCCGAGGCTTCAACGGAGGAACTCTCGCTGGGAGCACACTTTCTCGGCATCATGCTTGGGCATGCAGGGCTGGCCAAGAGTTTCTGGCTTTACGGGCTACTTGGCGGCAATCTCTTCTGCTGGATGGCATATGTCGCCCTTGGCGCCAGCGCAATTCTCGGGGCGGTGGTGGCCGTTCTTGCAGCGGTCTATGTCATCACTGTCGCAGTCGGTGTCTGGAACGCCGCCGGCAAGCCAGCGGTCGATTGGGGCTGGGCAGCGTTCGCTAGGCTCTTCGCCGTGCTCTGGATCCTCGGTGCTGTCGCGCTCGTTGTCGTTGCGGTTTCGAATGCCTAGCGGCTCCAGTCACTGCACGTCGTAGTAATGACCTCGTTTGTTCGAGCGATCCTGAACGGCCATCGTGCCTTTCCGCAAGTCGGTGGGCCGACGCCGTTGCGAGTTGCGCGTTCACTACTCGGGAGCGCACAGACACGGAACTTCAATGAGTTTGCTTGGCACCGCACAGATCGGCGTCGTCACTGGCCCAACTTATGTACGGGATGCAACGGCAAGATGCGCGCGCCCCGTGTTCATGTTCATGAATAGGACTGGATGCTCGTCGGGCCGAGAACAAGCGGTCGCCGCTGACTTTGCTCCGTAGTCACGCCCAAGAAGGATGCTCGGCTGCTCGGCCATCAGCTTGGCTTTTGACGTGCCCGGTCATCCTCCCTGCGTTTGGACTTTTTCGCGTTGTCCGATCGATCGCGTCCAAGTCATTTGCCGCTCGAAGTCGGAACGCATAAGGCATCCCGGCGCCGGTTCCTCGATGAAATGTTCTCAAATCCCGAGGTCTCGATTACTGGACGCACTCTTTTCTGCCGAAGCATACGGCTCTACGCGTTCAATGGATGGGCTCATCGATCGCTGGCGTTCAGAGCAGCCAATCGACTCGGCAAGCCTGACCAGAACGGAGTTGCATGCCCACATCACTCGAAAACCCGAGGGGCCTTCCCCCGCTGGATCGGCAAGGCACAATCAATAATCATGACTCTATTGCAACTGTCCAAAACCGATGCAGCCCGTACCGGTCATTGATCTTTTCGCTGGCCCTGGCGGCTTGGGCGAGGGGTTCGCCTCCGCACGGTTCGCGACCGGCAGGCCTGCATTCCGCGTCGCATTGTCCATAGAGAAGGACCCCGTCGCCTGCGGCACACTACGCCTACGCAAAGCTAGGAACCTGCTGCTTGAGGCAGGGGCACTCGGTCCGTATCTCCAATTCCTGCGCGGAGAGCTGAGTCGGGAGGAGTTAGGATCTACCGAGTCTGTGGCGGACGCCTTGGTCGAGGGCGCACAGGGTGTGATGCAGTCAGAGCTCGGCAAGACGGACGTCACCCGTCTGGACGAGCGCATTCGAGCTGCGCTGGCAGGCGAATCGGACTGGGTGCTTATCGGGGGGCCGCCCTGTCAGGCCTACTCGCTAGCGGGGCGGGGCCGTCGCGCGCGCGATGAAGCATTCGAGCAGGATGAACGGCACTTCCTGTACCGCGAGTATCTCCGGATCATCCGCCGGCATGCACCCGCAGTGTTCGTGATGGAGAACGTCAAGGGCATGCTTTCGTCGAAGCATGGCGGCAGTCCGATGTTTGCGCGGATTCTCAGGGATCTGCGCAAGCCATCGAGTTCGCTGCACTACGAGGTTCGATCCCTTGTCAAGCCCGGAACGGATGGCGAGCTTGATCCATCCGACTACGTGATCGAATCCGAGCGATACGGTGTACCGCAGACGCGCCACCGCGTCATCCTTCTCGGGGTACGGTCGGATCTGGCGCACCGCCCTTCCCGGATCCTGACGCCGGTTGAGCGCCCTGTGACCGTCACGGAGATGATCGGAAGCATGCCTCGGCTGCGCAGTCGATTGTCGCGTGAAACCGACTCACACGCCGCGTGGCTTGCGGCGCTCGGCATCGCGGTGCAGTCTGTAGATACGTGGGCCCCCGATGGGAAGGCAGCACTTGTTCGAACGATGCGAGCCGCAGTGCGCGCCGCAGCGGACATCGAGCACATCGGCGGGCCGTACGTGTCCCACACGAAGTCTTGTGCATCAATGCCTGCCGGCATGCGCCGCTGGATGGAGTCTCCGGGGTTGGAGGGCGTGATCCAGCATGAGACACGATCGCACATGGCGAGCGACTTGGCGAGGTACCTGTTTGCGTCCTCGTTTGCCGCCGAGTTCGGTTCGACCCCGCGCCTGCAATCGCTGCCCGAGTCGCTGCTGCCTGACCACCGAAGTTCCCGCCCGGCTGATGGTGGCAAGCCTCCTTACTCGGACCGTTTCCGAGTACAGATCGGCAGCGAGCCTTCCAGCACGGTCGTCTCACATATCGCCAAGGACGGTCATTACTACATCCACCCTGATCCAGCGCAGTGTCGCAGCCTGACGGTTCGAGAGGCTGCCCGCCTGCAGACATTTCCCGAGGATTACTTCTTTGAAGGAAATCGAACGCAGCAATACGTGCAAGTGGGAAACGCGGTGCCTCCGCTTCTTGCCAGCAGGATTGCATCGGTCGTCTTGGGTCTGATCCGGCCGGTCGCTTCGAGTGCTGGCGCCAGCGGGTTTCGTTCGAGCAAGGAGGAGTCAGTCGCATGAGCGATGGCAAGATGGAATCGCCTCACCCCCCATTTCGGCCGACACCGGAACAGAGCGCCGTCATCGACGCGGAGCCCGATGCGCGGCTTTTGGTTGTCGCTGGACCCGGCACCGGGAAGACGCAGGTCGCGGCGATGAGACTCGTCCACCTCCTTCGGGCCGGCCTGCAGCCGTCGCAGATTCTTGTGTTGAGCTTTTCGCGGAGCGCCGTCGCGACGCTGACCGCACGCATTGCGGCACTCGACCTTCGCGATGAGTCCATCGTCGAGGACCTGCGTCATCTCGCGATTCGCACGTTTGATTCGTGGGCGTTTCGCCTGCTCCGGCAGGCTGGCGCGTCCGTGAGTGAGCTTCTCGCAAACTCGCATGACACCAATATCGAGTTGGCTACACAGCAGCTGGCAGGGGGGCACGCAAGCCAGGCGCTGGATCGTCTCTCGGCCATCCGTCATGTCATCGTGGACGAGTTCCAGGACCTGCCGGGGGTTCGGGCGGACATGGTGATCGAACTGCTGGCCGCCCTCACCGTCGAGCCACAGCGCCGGGTCGGATTCACTGTGCTAGGCGATCCGGCTCAGTCCATTTTCCAGTTCTCGGTGACTCAAGAAAGTCACACCGCTCGGATGCGTGATCCCTGGGACGTGCTCAAGGAGAGGCTGGGCAAGGATCTGCGCCAGATCTCGATGATCAGGAATCACCGCAGTACCGAAGAGCTTGCGAGGATTGCAGCGGCGCTCCGGGAAATTCTGCAAAGCTCGAATGTGGATCCGATGCGCAAGCTGGAGGCGGTCAGAGGCTATCTCGACCGTCTCCCGTCCAAAGATCCGGAAACCAAGATCGGCCCGGAGCTTCTTGATTCGCTCCCTCAAGGGTCTCTGGCCGTGCTGACCCGCACGAACGGGGAGGCTCTGATGGTTGCCAAGATGATCTACGGCACCACGGTCGAGAGCCCTTCGATCCCGGTACTGCTGCGCATAGTTGGAACGACTCGGACCGCACCTGCCTGGATAGGCCAGCTTCTTTCGCGTTTCAAGCCGTCATCGATCTCTCGCTCGACGTTTGACTCGATTTACGCGAACGCACTCAAGAGTTCAGGCGATGGCGCGGCTGGTGCCACCCAAATGCCAGCTCGGGACGTAGCGTGGCAACGTCTCGCGCGAGCCAGTGGCGGGTCGGACGATTCATCCTCGATCGACGTCGATGCGTTGCGCGAGCGTCTCGGTTGGCCGGACGCTTTCCCAGATGATCAGGGCATCGAGCAGCCGACGATTTGCATTACTACGATCCACCAGGCGAAGGGCATGGAGTTCCGGAATGTCGCGTTGCTGGAACCGCGACCTAGGGAGGATACGGACGAACCAGATGATCCGATCGAGGAAGCAAACGTGGGGTTCGTGGCTGTGACGCGAGCGTCTCATCAACTCGGTCGGATTCCGGCATCATGCATCAATCGCGCGCCTTCGAAGTGGTCGTTCAGCAGCCGGCGCGATCGACTGGTCGGGTGGGGGACGCTCACGAAAGTGCAGATGGGGTTGCAGGACGACATCCTCCCGGAGTCCTTTGTTGACACGGACGTGCACGGAAGCATCCAGGCGGTCGAAGCCGCCCAGATGGCTCTTCTGCTCAACGCCGCAGGATGGCGTGGTCGCAAGGTCATTCTCAAGCGCGCAGACTCCGCGGCGGGATCGGGGCGTTACCGAGATATTCGGTACGACATCCACCTCCAAAGCGGTAACGAGGCAGGTCAGCTGCTCGGCCGAATGTCGGCAAATGTCACCTGGGATCTGCTCGATCTGTTATGGGACAGAGGGCTGGCAATGCCCAGCACCATCTACAACCTGCGGATTGCAGACGTCGTGACCCTAGGGAAGTCCGGTGACCTGGAGGGGGCTGTTGCTGACCCTTGGAGCACAAGTCGGATCTGGCTGGGTGTCTCGCTATGGGGTACCGGGGATTTCAAGACGTGGAAGCGCAAGCATGGCTGATCACAAACGAATGTCGGACGTAAGGGCGGAGCTTGTGAACATGGCGAGCACCCTGTTGGTTGGTCCGCTCGACCCTCATGAACGTCTGGAGTCTCCGCCGGCTGATACGTACCTGACCGGAATTCTCTGGCCGAGGGGCTCCCCGATGGGCGGAGAGGACGACGAAGGTTCCGCCGACTGCCTAGATGCTGGGGAACCAGAAGGTGACATCGCGGTTCCCGGGTATCGGTCTCTCCGGCCGTGTTCGATCGGAATCACATTTGCGGTCAAGCACGGTGTAGACGTGTACGTCAGCCTTGGCACAACGGCAAGATACGAGCGCGTGTCTTCCACCGTCCCATGTCCGGCCGGCGCAGAGAAATCGCAGCCCGCAGGAACAGTTGCGGACGCCGCTGAACCCGAGGCAGGACGCTCATCAGGCGTCTTCCATTGGCAAAGAAGGCCGCTGGGTTACAGCTACGTCGTGAGAGCCGGTGACCGACATTCCGGCATTGTCACAGACTTCATCGGCGCCGGTGGCGAGCTCGTCAGCGACCCCCGCGTGGCACTGCACGTGCGTCGTCGGCTTGGGCCGCAACAGGATGTGATCACGGTCACGTTGATCAATGAGGAGATCGAAGTTGAAGGGGAAGGTGGACGCGACGCCCGATGCCTCTTTCAGACCGAGCTCGTGATCCGGTCCTTGGTCGATGGCAAAGGCATGATCCAGCCCCGGCCTCATATGCCGGTTGCCGATGACGACGAGGACGCGCTGACAAACGCGCTCCTGTACCGCAGGATCCGGGAGTTCGCCGTTGGGCATGGGGTAGGCGCGGCATGGGATGACCCGCGCGATGAATCCGTTGCGGAGGTTCGTACCTCGTGGTTGCCGGTTGCTACCGTTTCGGGAACCAGCCCGGCGGGACACGCTTCACTGAGGGCTTTCCTGGCGGATCACCCGAAGGCATTGCATGCCGATTTCCTTGGCAATGAAGCTGATAGGGAGGAGGTCGTCAGGGCGCTCGGGGCCTTTGTTGACTGCTACGGAAGCTGGATCGACTCGGAGCTGCGTTCGAGAGCCGGGCATTTCTCGGGGGCGCTCGCCGCTGCTTCTGCTTTCAATCTCGCGCGATGCGAGTCGACTCTGGTGCGGATCCGGGCTGGCGTCGACTGCCTTCGAAACGATGCGCACGCGTGGACCGCGTTCGCGCTCGCGAATGCAGCAATGGATCGGCAGTCACGATTCCCTTCCAAGGGTGTGGGAGCCCGCTCGCTTGTCTGGCGGCCGTTCCAGCTTGCTTTCATGCTCCTCGTGATCCCTGGCTTGATCGACCCCAAGGCAGACAGTCGGCAATGCATGGATTTGCTCTGGTTCCCTACCGGGGGTGGGAAAACAGAGGCGTATTTGGCGTTGACTGCATTCCAGATCTTCCATCGGCGACTTGTCGACGACCGGAGGCGTGAAAATGGCGGCGTAGACGTATTGATGCGCTACACCTTGCGCCTGCTGACGGTCCAGCAGTTCCAGCGCGCGGCGGCCCTAGTCGCAGCGTGCGAGCTGATACGTGTCGGGGACGCGAGGCTGGGATCTGCGCGCATCTCTCTGGGGTTATATGTCGGCAGCGACACTACTCCGCTGTCGATGGACAGTGCGCGCGAGGCACTCCTAGAGGAGCAGGCCGATCGAAAGCCGAAGTCGACGCCGCGGCAGTTGCTGCGTTGCCCCGTCTGCGGGACAGATCTCAGAGCTGCCGACTACCAGGCTGACCCCGCCCGCCCTGTCATCGAGATCAGGTGCAGAAACGCGGAGTGCGAGACCTTTGGATCATCCTTGCCTGTGATGACGGTCGATGAAGAAATCTATCACGCACCTCCATCGCTTCTGATCGGGACGATCGACAAGTTCGCGCAGATCCCTCGGCGAACCGACATCCGAAGAATCTTCGGGCTGGACGGAGGTTTACCGCCTGGCCTCATCATTCAGGATGAATTGCATCTGATCTCCGGCCCGCTCGGCTCGATGGCCGGACTCTACGAATCGATCATCGACTCTCTTTGCACCCGAGATGGCGACCGTCCCAAGGTGATTGGCTCGACCGCAACGATCGGTCAAGCGGCAAAGCAAGTTCGTGCACTCTTCGATCGCAACGTCCTCCAATTCCCGCCTCCGGGTTTCGACGCGTCGGACTCGTTCTTTGCGGTCAGGGATGAGATCGGCCCGGATCGGATGTATGTCGGACTACCAACGTCTGGTCGCAGTCCGAAGTTCGCCCTTCAGGCCCTGCTCGCTGCGCTTCTTCAGTCGGCGAGGGCAATGCTTGACAGGGGAACGGTCGATGATGACCAGATCGACACCTACTGGACAGTTGTTGCCTACTTCAACAGCCTGCGCGAATTGGGCGGTGCGTATGTGCTTGTGCAAGACGACGTGCCGCGACAGATCCAGTTTCTTGCTGGCAGACTTGGTACGTCAAGGCGCGACCTCGAGCACGAACCCGAAGAGCTGAGCAGCCGGAAGTCGTCTCGCGAACTCCCAAAAGTGCTCGACGAACTGGGTACGACACTGAGCATGCACGCCGAAAATCCAAATGAGTTTGCGCAGCCCAAGGACGTCGTACTCGCATCAAACATGATTTCGGTCGGTGTCGATGTTCCGCGGCTTGGATTGATGGTCGTCAATGGTCAGCCGAAGTCGACTGCGGAATACATCCAGGCGAGCAGCCGAGTCGGACGCCTCATGCCGGGACTGGTATTCACGCTCTACAACGTCGGACGACCCCGTGATCTGTCTCACTTCGAGCACTTCAGGACCTACCACTCGGCGCTGTACAGAAGCGTAGAAGCGACGAGCGTGACGCCGTGGGCTCCGCGCGCGCGCGACAAGGCTCTGCACGCTGTAGTGGCGTCGCTTGTGCGGCACCTGATTCCGGGACTCGCCGGCGAAGAGGATGCCATTCGGTTTGATCCCGCCGAACCGCGCGTGGCTGAGATCATTCAAGCGGTCATCGACCGTGTTGCCGCTGCTGCTGACCCGATCGAGGTCGCGGACACTGCACAGCAGATCGAGGCGATCATCGAGGAGTGGGCGAGGCGCAGTTCGGATTCTCGTGGCTCGTCCATGCGGCTCACGTACTGGCACCGCAAGGCGCCCTTCGGGCGCGCCGTGCCACACCTCATGCACTCGGCAGAAGAGGGTTCGGGAGGCGGCGCTCTGTCATGGTCGACTCCGAACTCAATGCGGGAGGTGGAGCCGTCGACGGCGTTTGTGCTCAAGAGCATCCAGCGAAGATCAGGGGAGGCCTAATGCCGAGTTCAGGAAGATTCAATCGACCACGGGGAAGACAAGCGTCTCCGGCTGCAACGGCAGGTGTCCAGCCCATCGGCAGGGTGCGGCGTTCACAGCTGGTCTCAACCTATGGCATCGGCTCGATTGTGGATCTCGAGAAGGGCTCCTTCATGCCGATGGGACTGGACGACTGGGAGTCTGCTACGCGACTTCCTTCGTTGACCATCGGTGAGGCACGCCTCCAAGCGCAGCTCGGAGTGACTCACTTTCGGCTGCCTCCGACCGCGGAGGATCTGTATGGCCTTCCCGGGCGTGTCGACGCAAGTCATTGCATACCCGCCGTGCGATTTCCTGCGTGGCACCAGTGCCCCAAGTGCAATCGGATCGGTACCGAGGGAAAGCCGTTTCAGCTCTCTGCCGACGGTACCCAGCTCGAGTGCGGCGCGCATTCGAAGCCGCTGCCTACCAATCCGGTCCGGTTCGTCGTGGCGTGTCGCAAGGGCCACATGGATGACTTCCCATGGGAATGGTGGGCACATAGACGGCGCGACGGCGGTATCTGCGATCGGCCTCAACTGGAACTTGGATCCCGCGGAAAGTCTGCGGCCCTAGGGGACCTGTACGTCAAGTGCAGACACTGCAATTCATCGGCATCGTTAGGGGACGCGTTCCGCCCGGACAGTCTCGGCAACGCCGGCTGCCGCGGCGTTCGTCCTTGGCTGCATGACCGCCAAGAAGGTTGTGACTCACCGCCTCGTGTCATCCAGCGAGGGGCTTCGAACGCTCACTTCGCCGTGATCGCTTCCGCAATCTCGATCCCGCCGGTGTCGGAAGCCACGTTCCAGATCATCGATGGGCAGTGGCTCACTTTGGGGGCACTCCCCGAAGAGGCTGTTCGCCCAGTGCTGGCAAGCTTGGCCGCTACGTATGGCGTTCCGATCGACTCACTGGTGGCCGCGTACAACGAGAAGCAGAAGATCGATGGAAATGCGGATCGCACCGCCACGGTGGACTCGCGCGCCGAGGAATACTCAGCGCTGTCGGTCGATCGGGACGATCCTGTCGTCGGCGGAATCGTGCCGCAGTTCTGCAATTCGGTTTCGCCACCTCCTGAGGGATTGCGTCCGTGGTTCGATCTCGTCGGAGCGGTATCACGGCTCAGAGAGGTCCGGGCGCTAGCCGGGTTCAGCCGGATTGAACCGTATCCAGTCAGCGCGGAAAAAGTCGCGGAAGCATTACGGGACGGCGCAATTGCCCCGCTTTCGAAGACGCCGAGAAACTGGCTGCCAGCCGCTGAGATTCGGGGCGAAGGCTTGTTTCTGAGGTTCCGCGCGAGTGCGATTGGCGATTGGCTGAAAGCGAATCCCGGGCTGGAGCACCGCGTGGCGAAACTCGAGCGCAGATCGAGGATGATTGCAGAGGAGCGTGGCTACCCCCGTGGATATTCCATCACAGCACGACTGCTGCTCGTGCATTCCTTTGCGCATGCCCTGATCAGGACGATTTCCGTCGACTGCGGATATTCGTCGTCAGCACTTCGTGAACGCCTTTACATCAGTGAAGGCGATTCTCAGAACCCGCCCATGAACGGGGTTCTCATCTACACGGGTTCGCCGGACTCCGAAGGCAGCCTGGGTGGGCTCGTCCGGTTGGCAGACCCCCATCAGATCGAGCATGTCGTTCGCCGCGCAATTCTCAGTGCACGGTGGTGCGGCAGTGATCCGGTTTGCATCGAGACTGATCCGGACCAGTCAGGCGAACGGATCAGCGGCGCGGCCTGTCATTGCTGCCTGCTCCTCCCGGAGACCGCCTGCGAGAAGTTCAATCGCGAGCTGGATCGCACGATGCTCGTCGGCTCGGCGGATGACGGTGGGCCTCCCGGGTGGAGGGGCTTCTTTGCGGATCTCGCGGAATGAAGGCATGGCAACGCTGATCCCCGAACAACCGAAAGAGTGCAGCTACGGCGAACGCCTTGTGTACGAGCGGCTCGGCCGCGATCTCGATCCGGATTGGATTGTGCTGCACTCGCTGGGTCTTCAGCACCACCAAGCGAAGCTTTGGGGTGAAGCGGACATCGTCGTCCTTTCGACGAAAGGGTTCTTCGCGCTCGAGGTCAAGGGCGGCAAGGTTGAGTGCAAGGATGGCGTCTGGCGATTCGGGGACTCCGGACGAAGCTACGAAAAGAGAGAGGATCCCTGGTCGCAGGCCCAAGGTGCCATGCAGGCCGTACGAAAGCGCCTGATCGAAGCGGAGCCCCAGTTCGAGGACGTGCTCGTCGGGTACGGCGTCGTCATGCCGATGGAACGGTTTACTGCGACCGGCGAGGAGATTGAGCAGGGGGTGCTGCTCGACAACCGCGAGTTCAGGCGCAATCTCGGCTACTACATCGGCCAGCTCAACAGATTCTGGGTCGAGGCGCATGAAGCGAAGCGCGGCCGCAAACCTCGCTTGCCTGATAGGGCGGAAATCCGCCGGGCGCGTCAGGTACTGCGACCCGATGTGGACTCCGCGTTCAGCCTCGGCAGTTACCTCAACGGTGTCGAGTCGCGACTTCTTCAGCTCTCCAACGATCAGATCCGGGCGTCGAGGCGAATGGCGGCGAATCCGCGCACCATCGTGCGGGGGAAGGCGGGCACCGGCAAGACCGTCATTGCCATCGAACGGGCAAGGCTGCTGGCCAGCCAGGGAATGAAGGTTCTGTTTCTGTGCTTCAACCAGCTTCTTGCCGAACATATTCGGCTGAGTTTGCGCAGCGATCGTTCAGCGTCGTCAATAGATGTCCGTCATGTGCACGCGCTGTACCGCGAGGTCATTCAGCGAGCTGGTATGGTCGACCGGCTTGATGAGGGCGGCGACAACAGGCGGCTGTTTGCCGAGACTTTTCCGCGCATCTTCGTGGAGGCCGCAATTGAGTGCGATCTGCCTGCCTGGGACGCGCTGGTCATCGACGAGGCCCAGGATCTGCTGACCCCCGACAATATCGATGCATTCGATCTCATGCTGGGTTCGCCCGGTATCAATCGCGGGCGGTGGCACATTTTCTTCGACCGCTACCAGAACATCTATGGCAGCGATGTACAGGACCAGGTCGAAAAGCGCTTGTCGGAGGCGCAACCTGCCTTCGATGACCTGTTCGAGAACTGTCGCAACACTCGCCAGGTGGCGACCCAGGGATCGATCGTGTCAGGGATCGATCTCGCCATCGAGGGCGCTCCGGACGGGCCGGAGTGCGGCAACGTCTACTACCGAGATGCAGCCGACTTCGTACGGCAGCTCGATGCGACCGTCTCGCGGCTTCTTAGGCAGGACATTGCGCCACGGGACATCGCCATACTATCGACGCGTGTTAGAGCCAACTCCCTTGTTGCGGAGGTCGAGAGCATCGGCGGAGTGCCGATTGTCAACGCATCGTCAGGCCCCGCAGAAGGCGTCCTGTTCTCGACGATGCACGCCTTCAAGGGGCTTGAGCGGCGTGTGATTCTGGCAATCGACATGGCTGAAATCGGTGAGCCGCAGTGGTCGATGCTGCACTACGCAGGTCTCTCTAGGGCCACTGGCATTCTTCACGTCTTCCTCCCTGACGCTGCACGCAAGGCATACGACCTACAGTCCACCGCTTTTGCGCTGAGACTGACTGGTCGTCCGGCAGCAGGAAGTCACACTTGATGTATTCGCCGGCACCGCAAGCGACACGATGACCGACAGCGCCTTCTTCTCCCATCCGATCCTTAACTCCCCGTACGCCTATCCACGGCGTCACTGGGAGCTGGATACGTCGGGGCAGCCTACGCAGCATGTTGTGGAGAGCCGCCGCCCCGCCGACTTCATCACGCCCATACCCAAGCCGAGGAAGCAGAAGGGCGCACCAAAGCAGGAGGCGCTGCTGTTCGATGAGGGATTGTCGACTCAGGACACTCAATACCACTCTGCGATCATCAACGGCGTGCGGGCCGAGGTGGACAGGTGGCGGGCGATCCCTGATCCGCGCCGCTGGAAGGTCACGCCCGAGACTGCGCGTCTGCTGCAGCACTGGCGAAGCCACCAGTTCTCCGGCGTGCGGCCGTTCTTCTGCCAGATCGAGGCCGTCGAGACGGCGATCTGGCTCACGGAGGTGGCGCCCGAGCTCGGCAAGGCCGGCCAGCGCTTCCTTGAGCACCTGGACAGTGCCAACCAGGAGGCCAACCCCGGCCTGGCGCGCCTCGCGCTGAAGCTGGCCACGGGTGCGGGCAAGACCACGGTGATGGCCATGCTCATCGCGTGGCAGACGGTCAATGCGGTGCGCCGGCCGGGCAGCCGCCGGTTCACGCGTGGCTTCCTCGTCGTGGCGCCGGGCATCACCATCCGCGACCGGCTGCGCGTGCTGCAGCCCAACGACCCCGACAGCTACTTCCGGCATCGCGAGATCGTCCCCGACGACATGCTGCCCGACCTCGACCGGGCCAAGATCGTCATCACCAATTTCCACGCCTTCAAGCGGCGCGAGCGCATCGAGCTGTCCAAGGGCGGGCGACTGCTGCTGCAGGGCCGCGGCGGCGACGAGCTCGACACGCTCGAGACCGAGGGGCAGATGCTGCAGCGGGTGATGCCCGACCTGATGGGCCTGTCGAACGTCATGGTCATCAACGACGAGGCCCATCACTGCTACCGCGAGAAGCCCGGCGCGGGCCTCGACGAGGACCTCAAGGGCGAGGAGCGCAAGGAAGCCGAGGAGAACAACGAGGCCGCGCGCCTGTGGATCTCGGGCCTCGAGGTCGTGGCGCGCAAGCTGGGCGTCGCTAGGGTGATGGACCTTTCGGCCACTCCGTTCTTCCTGCGCGGTTCGGGCTACGCCGAGGGCACGCTGTTCCCGTGGACGATGAGCGACTTCTCGCTCATGGACGCCATCGAGTCCGGCATCGTCAAGCTGCCGCGCGTGCCGGTGGCCGACAACATCCCCGGCGCGGAGATGCCGATGTTCCGCAACCTGTGGGAGCACATCCGCGCCAAGATGCCGAAGAAGGGCCGCGGGCAGGCCGACAGCCTGAACCCGCTGGACCTGCCGCCGCAGTTCCAGACCGCGCTGGCGGCGCTGTACGGCCACTATGAGAAGACCTTCGCGCTGTGGGCGGAGGAGAAGATCCCCGTCCCGCCGTGCTTCATCGTCGTGTGCAACAACACGGCCACCTCCAAGCTGGTGCACGACTACATCGCGGGCTTCCGCCAGGTGCAGAAGGACGGCTCGGTGCGGATGGTCGAGGGCCGGCTGCCGCTGTTCCGCAACCACGACGAGAACGGCAACCCGCTCGGCCGGCCGCGCACCCTCCTGATCGACAGCGAGCAGCTCGAGTCCGGCGAGGCGCTGGACGACACCTTCCGCGCGATGGCAGCCGACGAGATCGAGCGCTTCCGCCGCGAGATCGTCGAACGCACCGGCGACGTTCGCGCCGGACAGGACATCTCCGACCAGGACCTGCTGCGCGAGGTGATGAACACCGTCGGCAAGAAGGGCCGGCTGGGCGAGTCGATCCGCTGCGTCGTCTCGGTGTCCATGCTCACCGAAGGCTGGGACACGAACACCGTGACGCATGTGCTCGGCGTGCGGGCGTTCGGCACGCAGCTGCTGTGCGAGCAGGTCATCGGCCGCGCGCTGCGGCGCTATTCCTACGACCTGAACGAGGCGGGCCTGTTCAACGTCGAGTACGCCGACGTGCTGGGCATCCCCTTCGACTTCAACGCGAAGCCCGTCGTGGCGCCACCGCAGAAGCCGCGCGAGACCGTGCAGGTGCGCGCCGTGCGGCCCGACCGCGACGCGCTGGAGATCCGCTTCCCCCGCGTGCGAGGCTACCGCGCCGACCTGCCGGCTTTGCGCCTGGGGGCCGACTTCAACGCCGACTCGGTGATGGAACTGACGCCCGACCTCGTCGGCGCCACCGAGACGCGCAACTCCGGGATCATCGGCGAGACGGTCGACCTGAACCTCGTGCACACCGGCCAGGTGCGCGTGGCCCAGGTTGCCTACGAGCTGACGGCGCACCTCGTGCTCACCCGCTGGCGCGACGCCGACGGCGACCCGCAGCTGCACCTGTTCGGCCAGCTCAAGCGCATCACGCGCCAGTGGCTGGAGCAGTGCCTCGTCTGCAAGGGCGGCACATACCCGGCTCAGCTCAAGTACAAGACCCTGGCAGACATGGCCGCGGCGCGCATCAGCGACGCGATCACGCGCACCGCGGTCGGCAGCCGGCCCATCCGCGCCGTGCTCGACCCGTACAACCCGACGGGAAGCACCGCGCACGTCAACTTCAACACGTCGAAGACGGACCGCTACGACACCGCGGGCCCGCCGCCGAAGTGCCACGTCAACTGGGTGATCCTCGACAGCGACTGGGAGGCCGAGTTCTGCCGCGTGGCCGAGCGCCACCCGCGCGTGAAGGCCTACGTCAAGAACCACAACCTCGACTTCGAGGTGCCGTACCGGTACGGCTCGGAGACGCGGACCTACCGCCCGGACTTCATCGTCCTCGTCGACGACGGCCGCGGCGACGGCGACCTCCTTCACCTCGTGGTCGAGATCAAGGGGTGGCGCGGCGAGGACGCCAAGGACAAAAAGTCCACGATGGAGACCTACTGGGTGCCCGGCGTCAACAATCTGGGCAGTCACGGGCGCTGGGCCTTCGCCGAGTTCGGCGACGTGTGGCAGATGCAGTCCGACTTCGCTGCTAAGGTGCAGGCGCAGTTCGACACGATGATCGAGACAGCCGCCCCCGCGCTGCCGGTCGTGGAGGCGACTCACTGAGATGGCGACGAAGAAGAACACCCCGCTCAGCGTCGAGACGCTGAAGCACGGCGACGCGACGCGACGCAACATCCCGACCGCCGAGTACCAGTCGGTCATGGCGAAGGAGGAGCAGAGCCCCGTCCGCGTCGCCTACGAGCGCCGCAACCGCGACCTAGACCCGCAGTTGGTCTGGCGCGGCAAGGATCAGCAGGACTGGTCCGACCTCGTGGTGCACGCGCCGCCGCTGTACATCCAGGAGAAGGTGCACCCCAAGGTGCTGGTGGACGAGCTGCGGCGCGAGACCGACCGGCGCCGCGAGGAGAAGACGCCTAAGGCCGAACAGGTGGACCTGTTCGCCGACTTCAACGGCCTGCCCGGCGAGGACGCGCGCACCGAGTTCTACCAGCACGACGGCCACTGGTCGAACCGGATGATCCTGGGCGACAGCCTGCAGGTGATGGCCTCGCTGGCCGAGCGCGAGGGATTGCGCGGCAAGGTTCAGTGCATCTTCCTCGACCCGCCGTACGGCATCAAGTTCAACAGCAACTTCCAGTGGAGCACGACGAGCCGCGACGTCAAGGACGGCAGCGCCGACCACATCACGCGCGAGCCGGAGCAGGTCAAGGCGTTCCGGGATACGTGGCGTGACGGAATCAACTCGTACCTGTCGTACTTGCGCGATCGGTTGACCGTTGCCCGGGACCTACTCCACGACTCGGGCTCAGTCTTTGTGCAGATTAGTGATGAGAACGTACATCGAGTCCGGTCCCTCTTGGACGAAGTCTTCGGAGAGGACAACTACTGTGGAGAGATAGCCTTTTCCAAGACTACCGGCCTGACGAGCCGGCTGATCGCCAGCACCTTCGACTATCTGATTTGGTACTCGAAGAGGAGGGACCAGACGAAGTATCGACCGCTCTACTCGCCTAAGCCACTCAAGGAGGAGGTGAGGGGCGAGTTTCGCTGGTATGACGACCCAGCGAAGGGCGTTCGCGGGCTAACGACAACTGAGTTGGAGGAACCTGAGCGCATCGATAAGGCTCGTCTCTTTCGCACGAACTCAGCTGTGTCGCCTGGGGTTCGTGCCAACACAACGGGCAGCTTCGTGTTCCAGGGGCTCAGATTTGACTCGGGCGCTCAGCGGAATTGGAAGACAACGCTCGAGGGTATGGAGCGTCTCTGCAAGGCGGATCGCATCATCCTGAGCCCAGGCTCAGTACGAATCTACAAACAACGATGGGCCGACTTTGATCAGCTGCCGCTCAACAACTTTTGGCTCGACGTTCGCTCCGAACAAAGTAAGTTGTATGTCGTTCAAACGGTCGAGAAAGTTATTCAGCGATGCATTCTCATGACGACCGACCCAGGCGACTTGGTACTTGATCCGACCTGTGGCTCTGGCACGACTGCATATGTCGCCGAGCAGTGGGGGCGTCGCTGGATCACCATCGACACGTCGCGTGTAGCTCTTGCCTTGGCAAGGGCTCGAATCATGGGCGCGCGCTATCCGTACTACTTGCTCGCAGACAGTCGCGACGGGCAGCTGAAGGAAGCCGAAATCACGCGCACTGTGCCGTCCAGCGCGCTGACGAACGGCAACGTTCGGCAGGGCTTCGTGTATGAGCGCGTGCCACACATCACTCTGAAGTCGATCGCCAACAACGTAGAGATCGACGTCATCTGGGACAAGTATCTGCAGCTGCTGGAGCCACTTCGCGGCGCGCTCAACAAATGTCTGGGCCAGCAGTGGCAGGAGTGGCAGGTTCCGCGCGAAGCGGATGCTAAGTGGTCGGAGCAGGGACGGGAGTTGCACTCCCGGTGGTGGAGTCTGCGGATCGAGCGCCAACGGGAGATAGACGCCTCCATCACAGCCAAGGCGGAGTTCGAGTATCTGTACGACCGGCCCTACGAGGACCGGAAGAAAGTGCGCGTCGCTGGGCCGTTCACCGTGGAGAGCCTGTCGCCGCACCGCGTACTGACCGTGGACGAGAACGACGAGCTGGTCGACTCTTTGACCGAGTCGGAAGCGGAGCGCGAGGCGGGGCGCGACTTCGCGTTGATCATCCTGGAGAACCTGCGCACGTCCGGCGTTCAGCAGGCGCACAAGGCCGACCGCATCGAGTTCACGTCGCTGGTGCCGTGGCCGGGCGAGTTGGTCTGTGCCGAGGGGCGTTACGTCGAGAGCGACGCCGAGCGCCGGGCCGCCATCTTCATCGGCCCCGAGTTCGGCACCGTGTCGCGGCCCGACTTGGTGGCCGCGGCGCGCGAGGCCGGCGACGCCGGCTTCGACGTGCTGATCGCGTGCGCCTTCAACTACGACGCGCACTCGGCCGAGTTCGCAAAGCTCGGCCGCGTGCCGGTGCTGAAGGCAAGGATGAACGCTGACCTGCACATGGCCGAGGACCTGAAGAACACCGGCAAGGGAAACCTGTTCGTCATCTTCGGCGAGCCGGACATCGAGATCCTCGACGCCGGCGGCGGCCAGGTGCAGGTGAAGGTGAACGGCGTCGACGTCTTCCACCCCGGCACCGGCGAGGTCCGCAGCGACGGTGCCGATGGCATCGCGTGCTGGTTCGTCGACACCGACTACAACGAGGAGAGCTTCTTCGTGCGCCACGCCTACTTCCTGGGCGCGGGCGATCCGTACAAGGCGCTGAAGATGACGCTGAAGGCCGAGATCGACCCCGACGTCTGGGCCACCCTGAACAGCGACACCTCGCGCCCTTTCCCGAAGCCGGGGTCCGGCCGCATCGCCGTCAAGGTGATCAACCACCTCGGGGACGAAGTCATGAAGGTGTTCCGCGTGCAGTGACCCTGTCAGACGGCAGCGCACTGCCGATCACCCGCTAATCGAAATTCTCGACTCATCAAATTGAAAAGGAGATACACCCGAATGCACGCCCCATTCCCCCTCGCCCAGGAGGCCGAAGCGCTTCTCGCATCCCGTCTTAAGCGCCTGCGAGAGCCGACAACGAAGCTTGCCGCGTTCGAGACCGTACGCGGCAGGCAGCTCGCGCTGGCACGGGAAAGGATGGGGGAGATCTACATCTGGGTGGAAGCAATCGGTGCGGACGTCACGGGTGTCGAGATCAACAACCAGAAGCACCCGGGCATGCCATATGCGCCGGAGCAGCCACGCAGCTCCGCAGTCAACACGCAGTGCTCCCGACTGCGGGAAGGTTGCACGGCCTACTACCTGCGCTGTGAAACGCTTGGTGCGCTTGAGCGCTTTCTTGACTGGTACTGCCGCTACTGATCCGGCGGAAGGAAATTCATGCGGAGCTCCCCAACTGGAAGAGAAGACCGCTTGCGATCACCCCGAAGAGGGTGCATTTCAATGGAGACCTTGAAGTGAATTCGTGGCTGGCGCCGATCGTCGATTTTCTCGCCAACAACTCGGTGGCAGTGATCATCGCTGCCGCTTTCATCGTGGCGGTGTCCGTCCATCGCTACTGGCAGTGGTTCCGCCCTGCGGCACTCGACACGCAGGCTGCACTCGAGCGACTTGCCGCAGCGTTGCAAGACTCCCCGGCGCATGAATGGCATCGGACGGCGCAACAGGCGCGCGACGCTTGCGGAAGCCAATCGGCGGTGAAGCAGGCATGGGCCGAGACCGAGGAGCGAGTCTTTGCGCTCGAGCAGGGCGAGCGCCGACTGCATGTGATGTTGTCTTCCCCCAGGGATATCTGGCAGGCTGACCGACTGCTGGGCCGATCGATCAACGTGCAGCTCGCAGAGGCTGCACCGAATCTGCTGGTCGGCGTGGGCCTGCTCTTCACGTTCTTCTTTCTGACGTTGGCCCTGACGCAGGCCACGGCAGCACTCCTGCCTGCCCCCGGCAGTGCCGCAGGCGCAGATCTGACTGGTGCGACCCGCGGCCTGCTCAGCGCGGCGGGTGCAAAGTTCCTGACGTCGCTGACTGGTCTGTTCGCGTCCATCTGCTGGACCATCGCCCAACGCAACAGGATGTCGAGGCTGCAGGCTGCTGCGGACGCGGTCGTCAATACGCTCGCTCAGCGGGTGCCGGTCGGGGGCACTGAGATGGCGCTTTTCAGCCAGTTGAGCTTCGGCCGCGCAACAGAGACCAACACTCGCCAGACCGTCGAGCTGGCCGAGGAGCTGCTCGAGGAGAGCCGGGAGCAGACTGGCACGTTCAAGCGCTTCGAGACGGACCTCGCGGTGACCCTTGCGAATGCCATCACCAAGTCATTCTCTCCTCAGATGGAGCGAATGACCGAACAGCTGGTCGGCGCCGTCAACGGGCTTGCAGGGCGGCTGGGGGCGATGAACGAGGATGCGCTCAAGAAGATGATGGAGGAGTTCTCGATCCTGATCCGCGATGGCATGAAGGCCGACATGGAGAACTTCAAGAAGACCCTCGCGGAGCTGGCCGAAGTCCTGAGCGCAAGCGGCAAGAGCATCGGCGAGGCGCCCAAGGAGATCGTCGAGACGCTGCAGAACCTGAACACGGCGCTCCAGACGCTGAAGGAGACCATGAACGATCTCGACCTGACGCTCGACAACGCGGCAAACGTCGCGCGCAGCGGCGCCGAGACCTTCGACAAGTCTTTGTCGACAGCCGATGACTTCATTGCCCGTCTGCGCCAGTCCACGCAGGGCATCGAGACGGCTGCAGGTGCGTTGGAGCGGACGAGCGGGACACTGGACGAGGTGGCTGGCAGCGTCGAGGAGCTTGCGCGGGAGCAACGTGAAGTGGTCGGCGCGGTGCGTGATGCAACGCCTCAGGCGCTGCAGTCCATCCAGCAGGTCATCGCACTGCTGGAACGTACGGTCAGCGAGACCGCAACGCTCATGGTCCAGGCCCGCGATGCCATGACGACGACCGCGCGGACACTGGCGACGACAGTCTCCGAGGTCACCACAGGGGTCACCGAGTATTCAGGCGAAGTCGCGGAACTGCATCGCAAGATGGACGAGGCGCTTGCTCGCGCCGTCGGCAGCCTCGACAAGGGCGTGACCGGCCTGGAGGAGGCGATCGAGGAGCTCGGCGAGGTGCTGTCGAGCAGACTGCCGCGGGGGTGATGAATGCTGATCCCTGCACGAAGAACGGAACCGGATCGTGCGCCGCATGCCGAGGGAGAAGGCGGCTATCTCGCGTCCGCATCCGATCTGATGATCGGCCTGCTGTTCGTCTTCATCATCCTCGTGGTGGTTCTGGCGTTGGAGCAGCGTCGGCAGCAGCAGCTCATTGACGAGCAGCGTGCCGGTCTGATCGGCGCGGGCGATCCGCTGATCGTGGTGACCGGTGCGATCGGACGCGCGCTCGCCAAGGTGCTGCCCGAGATCCGTGTCGATCCGAAGACCGGGGTGATCAGCCTGCCGGAGGACGTGCTCTTCGCGCGCGGCAGTGCCCAGCTCAGCGAGCAGGGGCGTCGTGTGCTCGGCCTCGCACGCGATCAGCTCGAGCTTGCCATGCCCTGCTACGTGGACAGCGAACGGCGCAATCGCTCATGCGCCTCCAATCCGCACGGTCACGAGATCGAGACGATGTTCATCGAAGGCCACACGGACAGCGTGCCCTTTGCAAGCGGCGGACGAGACAACTTCGACCTATCGCTGGCGCGTGCACGGGCTGTGGAACAGGTGCTTGTCTCCGGCGGCAGTCTCGTGCGCTACCGCAACAGGGCTGATCAGCCCGTCTTCTCCTTCAGTGCGTATGCGGACAAGCGCCCGCTGCGCGGCACAGACCCGGCCGATGGCGTCAATCGTCGCGTCGACCTGCGCATCGTGCTGAGCTACAAGCCGATCGAGGAGCTGCTTCCGGCCCTGCGATCTGCCGGACCCGTGCAGGCGAAGCCATGATGTTCCGTCCGCTTCCCGTGGCGTTCACGTATCTGGAGGGCGTGACGCGAGCGATGGACTTGGCCGCATTCAGTGCTCCGCCCGGAAAGGTGGAGGTGATCGGTATGCGGATGCGCCGGGCCTATGACCGTGCTCGGGCCCAGGGCTACGCGACGGTATCCGCCAGCGAGATGCGCAAGCTGCCCTATGCATGGTGGATCAGAGGGCAGCCGCCGCTGCACGAGCTTCACCCTGAGCTGGTCGGACGCTACTGGCGCGAGGCATTGCCACGTGCTCTGCAGGATGGCCCGCGGCGTGCCAGACGTTGGCTGATGCCCCTGTTCTTTACCTACTGTGACGCATTCGATCCGGGCAACGGCTGGTTCCTCGAGTACGCCTCGCGCCTGAAGCGCATGATCGACTTGACGCCTGGTGCGCCTTGCGATCAGTTGAGGCAGCTGCACGCGGAAGTCGGGTTCTTCGAACCCGCGCGGGCACCGAGCGGCGTGGCGGCGTCGTTCATGGCGTCCGCCGACCCGATCGATCGGTGGCTCGAGAGAAACCGTCTGTGGGCAGGTTTCGTGGACACGGCCATCGGGGCAGCTGCATTCCGGGCTGCTCTTGCTGGCCGCGGGGATGTGTTTGCGATCGAACGAGCCGTCGAGCGTGCAATGGCCTGGGCGGCAAGCGCGGCAGCACCGATCGAGAGCAGCGTGCATCGCATCGATTTCGCAGAGGCGCTGCTGACGCCCTGGGTTCGGCGCCAGCCGCCCGACTCGCTGAAGACGCGGCTGACGCGGCTGTTCATGGAGCGGTACAAGGACCCCCGGATCGCCGGCCACCGCGCCCACGCGTGGAAGGGCGTGTCGCAGGACGCACTGCGGGTACTGCTCGGCTGGCTCGCGGGCGACACCTTGCGCGGCTTCATCAGGATTCTCGAGCAGACGGCCGATGACATCTGGCGCTACAGACAGCGCTTCTGGATGGCGTACTACGAGGCCGGTCATGTCGATGAAGTGTGGCTCGCCCTCGGCCCTGATGCGAGTCGGCTTGTTCGACGTCTGCGCTCCGAAGTGCTGGGCCTTGGTGCCGGGGAGATGGAAGGAGGCGCCGCGCGCAACCAGTCGGTGATGCTGCTGCGGATCGGTCAGCTCGTGTTCACCGAGTGGAGCCACAACGGCAGCCTGCGAGCCTATGCCGAGACCGATCCGGACGCCCCGAGGCTGTACCAGAGCAGCTACCACGGAGCTGATCTGCGGGACGCGGAATCCATGGATTTCCACGACGGGATGAATGAGCGACCGCAGTTGACGCACTTCAACTCCCAGGGGGGCGGCTGGCAGCGCAAGGCTCGCGACTTCATCCGTCGTCACACCGGCATCCATCTCGATGACGAGGAGATTCTTTGAAAGTCGACCTCCACGTTTCCGGTGCCACCTGGCACCTGGACCGCCCGGTCAACGAATGGCTGGACACCCTGCCAGTTGCAGCAGCAGCGTCAGTCATTGCAGGGCTCGAGTCGGGTGAGTGGCAGGCGGCGCAGGGCTCGCTTGCCGCCCGACCGCGTGCCATCAGCGAACTGTCAGAAGCGGCAGCACGAGCGCTGGGTCTGCCGCCCGCCGCGCCGCATGGGCTCGACATCCGTCTGTCCGGGCGCATGGGTCTGGCGGACTGCGCGCTGACGGTCAGGTGGCTCCAGCCCGGCAGGACGGTCACGGCGCGAAACGTTACCCAGGACGGACCGTGGCTCGTCGTCGATGCTGGACGGTGGCGCATTGCCCATCCTGCGTTGGCTATCATCGAACTCGTTCACCGGTTCAACGCATCCGTCGGCGCGGATCTGGAGCAGCAGTTCCGCCATTGGGCAGGCATCCGTGCGCTGCTCGGCGACGACGGAACAGCCCGGCTGACTGACGCATTTCTCGCGGCGTTCCGGGTGATCACGCCGACGGCGGTGACGTTCAGCGTGAGCACAACCAACGATGGACACGTCCAGATCGCGCCGGTGGTCCTCGTGTCCCGACCTGCGCGGGATGGTGATGCATCCGAGCATGTGCGGGCGCTGACCGAAGCTGATGAGGCGCTGCTTGCACGTCGTATCGACCAGCTGCCTGAGGGTGCTTCCGCGTTTCCTCTGGCGAACGGGACCTACGTGATCGTCGATGAACCGGTCAGGCAGGCGATTGCAGCGCTGCGCCGGCTGCGCCATGCACCTCAGGAGGTACGGATCCGCGCAGCGCGTCAGCCTGACGCGGTGGTACGGGAAATGCTCGGCGCCGAAGGCGACGAGGCTTGCGTCTTCATTGAAACCGATCGGTTCGGCGATCGCGTGATCGACATCGGTCAATGGCAGCCGCCGATCGTGCCCTGGATCAAGATTCCGCCGCAGGAATGGGATGCGCCGATCGAGTCGGGTGTCCGCATTGACGGGCAGGACGTCGCGCTCGACGCGGTGCAGCTTGCATCCGCAGTCGAGCACATCCGATCCGCCATGGCCGCAGGCCAGCCGACAGTGAAGATCGGCGACGCGGAAGTGCGCGCTACGCCGGCAAACCTCGCAGCGCTTGAGCAGCTCGCTGCGGAGGTCTCGCGGCGCACAGGCAACAGACGGGAACGCGAGGATACCGACCCGCGTGTCCTGATCATCGAGACCAACCTCGAGCGCGCGGGGTTCAACCGCGCTCGTGGTGCGGCTCGGCCGGGGGTGATCGCCATGCCCGCCGGCGTGAGGACCACGCCAAAACCACACCAGGTGACCGGAGTGCAGTGGATGCAACGCCATTGGGTATCCGGCAGTCGCGGCGCCCTGATGTGTGACGACATGGGGCTGGGCAAGACCTTTCAGGCCCTGATGTTCTGCCGCTGGGTGAAGGAGCTCATGGATTCAGCGGAGATTCCGAGGCAACCCATGCTGATCGTGGCTCCGGTCGGTCTGCTGCGCAATTGGGAGGCGGAGATCGCGCTGCATCTCGAAGGGACCGGTCTCGGCCGGGTCGTACGCGTCTACGGAGATCATGCCCGCGCATTGAAGACAGGCCGTCATGTAGACGGCACCGCGCGGCTGGACGCCTCGGCAATCGCTCGAGGAGATCTGATCCTTGCCAACTATGAGGCGGTCACCGAGTACCAGCTGGCTTTCGGCTCGGTCCCGTTTGCGGTGACCGTGCTCGACGAGGCGCAACGGATCAAGTCGCCCGGTGCGCGCGTGACCCATGCCGTCAAGGGGCTGAACGCGGGCTTCATGTTGGCAATGACCGGCACCCCGGTGGAGAACCGGCTCGCCGATCTGTGGTGCATTGCCGATGCAGTGCAACCAGGGGCACTCGGCGAGCTGAAGAGTTTCAGCGCGCGCTACGAGCGCAATGATGAGCATGTGGAGGAGTTGCGGGATGCGGTGTGGCACAAGGAGGAGGAGGAGCGCGGGCCGCCGCGGCTTGTGTTGCGCCGGCTGAAGACCGACAAGCTAGAGGGTCTGCCGCCAAAGCATGTGCATGTACACACGCGGAACATGCCCGCGCCGCAGCTGGAAGCCTACGTCCGGGCGCTTGCGGTTCGTAACCTGACCGGTTCATCGGGCACGCTTGGAATGATCCAGGACCTGCGCAGGATCTCGCTCCATCCCGCGCTCTTGACGCCGTCTCTCCAGCGCGAGGAGTTGCGGGTAGAGGACTCTGCGCGTCTGGCGGCAACCATCGATGTGCTGGATGGCATCGCGGAGCAGGGCGAAAAGGCCCTCATCTTTCTGGAGAGCCTTGATCTGCAGGAGGCTGATCAGCTTCCGACGCTACTTGCAAGACGCTACCGGATGCGCCGGAACCCGATGGTGATCAATGGCAGCGTCAGCACGGAAGTCCGCCAGACGCGAGTGGATACCTTCCAGCGCGAGAAGGGCTTCGACGTGATGCTTCTCTCACCGAAGGCAGGCGGCGTGGGTCTCACGCTGACCGCCGCCAACCACGTCATTCACCTGTCGCGATGGTGGAATCCGGCGGTCGAGGACCAGTGCTCGGACCGCGTGTATCGCATCGGTCAGACGCGACCGGTCCATATTCACTACCCGTTGGCAGTGATGCCGGGGCATGAGGATCGGAGCTTCGACATGCAGCTGCAGCGCCTGATGGACCGCAAACGCGGGCTTGCGGCGAGCCTGATGGCCGCACCCGCATTCACCGACGCCGACTATCGGTCGCTGCTGAATGGGCTGGGGCTGGATGGTGCAGCGGCGGTACTTCCGCCAGCGATGGAGGCGGTTGATGGCTGATGCGATCGTGCTCATCGAGCGCGCGTTG
Source organism: Piscinibacterium candidicorallinum (assembly GCF_047549485.1). Taxonomy (GTDB): domain Bacteria; phylum Pseudomonadota; class Gammaproteobacteria; order Burkholderiales; family Burkholderiaceae_C; genus Piscinibacterium; species Piscinibacterium candidicorallinum. Next base: position 1,536,425 of record NZ_CP180191.1, read on the forward strand.
CGGAGGATCCCGTCGGATTCCTGGAAGGTATTTCTGGCCAGCCGGTATGGAAGCAGACTGCGCGAGTCGCTATCGCTCGTGGAACAGACGCTTTCGGGCTTGGGCGGAGCGAAGCGCTCGCGTGCGGACATCCCGTCGCATCTAGCACGTACCGAAGGTCCGGGTCTGATGCAGGACTCGGTCCTCGGTCCCTGGATCCGGGAACAGTGGTTGCGCGGTTGCAGCACCGCGACGTGGCAAAGGCTCCTCGATCGCTACAACGAACTGAGCAGCAGCAAGACCGGCTCGATCCGCAGCGATGCAACACAGCGCGGTCATGCACCCGAGACCATAGCCGCCTACTGGCACCAGGGTGGCGCATGGGCACGCTTCTTCTGCGCGGCTTTGCGTCTGCCCGATGCGTTCTGGCGGAGACGTGATCAGCTGAAGGTCGAGGACATGGAGGTTCTCCCGGGAGCGCCTCTGCCGGCTCTGCATGACTTCCAGGTACAAGCCTACGATCACCTTCGTTTGCTGCTGCGCAGCCGTGCCCGTGGACGCTCAGCGCTGCTGTCCCTGCCGACCGGCGCCGGCAAGACACGCGTGGTGGTCGAGGCGATCTGTGATCACCTTGCGAAGAGACTCCCGGAATCCGCATCCTCGGTGCTCTGGATCGCCCATTCTGCCGAGCTGCAGATCCAGGCGTGGGAGTGCTTCCGTGCCGTCTGGCAGGTGCCGCCCCTCCGGGGCGCGTTTGAGCCCATTGCCCGTTTTGAACCCCTCTCGCTGGTCCGCCTTTGGGGCGGCCGAGACCCGAAGAGCCTGCCGGATGCGCCTGCACAGCCTGAGGTGTTGATCGCGAGCATCGATCAGCTGGCAAGCTGGTCGCGTCGCGATCCGGCAGCGCTTGCCCAGATCCGCGATCGAAACCTGGCTTGTGTCGTCATCGATGAGGCACACGGCGCGATCACCGCAGAGTTCAGGGGCGTACTCGAGGCATTGGGGGTGAAGGCGAGCGGGAAGTGGCTCCCGGAGCCCTCAGCCCCTTTGCTGATCGGCATGACAGCGACCCCCTGGCGCACCGATGACACGCAGGACGCAGCGCTCAGGCGGATGTTCAGCAGGCGACTGGTCACGTCACGGGCCCTTGGTACGAGCCCGGTCGGGACCCTCCAGCGGCGCGGCATTCTGTCGGAGATCGACCACATCAGGTTGCGGGTACGGAACGTACCCGCCATGACCCCTGCACAAAGACGCCACGTGGAACGCTTCCACGAGATCCCGCCTGAGTATCTGGATCGACTCGGCGGGTCCGTCGACCGCAATCGACAGATCGTGGAGACGCTGGCCGCAATGAGAGGCGCGGCCAAGGCCATCGTGTTTGCCTGTTCCATTGCACACGCGGAGATATTGACTGCTTGTGTGGAACGGATCAGAGGTCCTGGGACTGCGATCGCGATCACTTCAGCAACGCCGCGCGGGTCGCGCTCATTGGCAATCGAAGCGTTCCGTCGGAAGGACGGCGGGCCGTCGGTGCTGGTCACGGTAGGCGTTCTGGCGGCAGGGTTCGACGCACCGAAGGTTGACGTCGTCCTGATCGCAAGGCCGACAATGAGTGCAACGCTGTATGAACAGATGGCTGGGCGAGGGTTGCGCGGTCCGGCAAATGGCGGGACGAAGCGATGTCGTCTGATCGACGTCCAGGATGAAGGGTTGCCGGATGGGGTGCTCAGCTATGCGCGCGTGATGGAACGCTGGGAGCGCTCCCCCCGCGCCATCACGAAAAGAGGCATCGGCTAGCGGGCAGGCCCAATGCGCGAGGATCGGGAGCGGGCGGCAAGAGAGGCATCGAGATGGTGGACGTCGTTGACCCGCATACACGCTCACGCATGATGGGGGCGATCCGCGGCAAGGACACGGCCCCCGAGTTGCTTGTGCGGAGAGCGCTGCATCGCATGGGTCTGCGATTCAGGTTGGGTGGATGCGGTTTGCCGGGCAGGCCGGACATTGTGCTGCCGAGGCATCGTGCCGTGGTGTTTGTCCATGGGTGCTTCTGGCACCGGCATCAAGGCTGCGCACGCTGCACCACGCCGGCAACAAACTCGGATTTCTGGCAACGGAAGTTCGCGCGAAACATCGAGCGTGACGGCGAGGTCCAGCGCCTGCTTGTGATCCGGGGTTGGCGGGTGTTCGTCGTCTGGGAGTGTGAACTCGCCGATGAACGTGGACTGATCGACCTGTTCTGGCTGATCCGGGCGGGCACTCCAGGTACACCTTCAGCAGCTTGCGACTGACGTGGGTAGGGCCGGGGGTTAGCGATCGGGGAAACAAAAAAGCCCTTGAAAATCAAGGGCTTGGGTATGCAGCTGGCGGAGAGGGAGGGATTCGAACCCTCGGTACGGTTGCCCGTACGCCTGATTTCGAGTCAGGTACATTCGACCACTCTGCCACCTCTCCGGCTCGGTCGTCAGCCCTCTAGTGTATCAGAGCAGTTCCGGCGCTCCGGCTGGCGGCTGACAGGCGTTCAGCTGCGATCGAACCAGACAACGTGGTCAGCCTGCAGGCGGATGCCGATGGCTTCGCCGATGGCGTGGTCGTGGTGGCTGGGTACCAGGGTGAGTATCTCTCGGCCGCTGGGCAGGCGCAGGGTGTACATGAATTCAGCGCCGCGGAAGGCCTTGCGCACGATGGTGGCCTGAAGCGCTGCGTGGTCGTCATGCACCACATCATCGGGGCGCAGCAGCACGTCCACGTGGCGCGGTGGCAGGTGCGGGTGGTTGCACTTGTCGGGCGGCGTGATCCAGCCCAGTTCAATCAGTACATGGTCGTGGCCGTGGTCGGCAGGTTGGTGCAGCTCGCCGGGTACGAAGGCGCCTTCGCCCACGAAGTCAGCCACCACGCGCGTGGCCGGCTGGTGATACAGGTTGTAGGGGCTGTCCCACTGGAGCAGCTGCCCGCCGTGAATCACGCCGAGGCGGTCCGCCATGGCGAAGGCCTCGTGCTGGTCGTGCGTGACGAGGATGGCGGTGGTGCCGGTGGCCTTGAGCAGTGCGCGTACCTCGCTCGACAGGCGTTCGCGCAGGTCCACATCCAGGCTGGAAAACGGTTCATCCAGCAGCATGAGTGCGGGGCGCGGAGCGAGTGCGCGGGCGAGTGCCACACGCTGCTGCTGGCCGCCCGAAATCTCGTGCGGATAGCGCGCGGCCAATGCGCCCAGGTCCGCCAGCTGCAGCAGCTCGGCCACACGCTGATCGCGCTCTGCTGCAGGCAGGGCCTTCAGGCCGAAGCCGATGTTCTGCGCCACGTTCAGGTGCGGGAAGAGCGCAAAGTCCTGGAACACCATGCCTACGCCGCGCTCGTTGGGCAGCACCATCGCGCCGTCGCCGCTCAGCACGCGTCCGTTGAGTGCGATGCGCCCGGCCTGCAGGGGCATGAAGCCGGCAATGGCGCGCAGCAGGCTGGACTTGCCGCAGCCCGAGGGGCCAAGCAGGCAGCCGATCTCGCCCTGCGCCAATGAAAAGGACACGCCGGCGAGCAGGCTGTCGCGCTGGCCGGGGTAGCGCAGGCCCACGGCCTCCAGCGTCAGGAAGCCGGGGTGGGCCGGCGCGGCCGCGGCATGTGCGCGCGTGCCCGGCAGCGGCGAGCTCAGGGCCGGTGCAGCGCCTGCAGGCAGGGCGCGCAGGCCGGCCGGCGCGCCCGCGCTGGTGTGGCCTTCGAACTCCGTGCGTTGCTGCATCTGCATGGCAAACTGTGAAGCTGGTTGAGTTTGAGAATTGTTCGCATCTTAGTGCCCGGCGACGCGACCGTGCTCAAGTTAGGGTGTGCCAGGGCGACGCGGATTGATCCAGATCGTGCAGTGGTGTTGAGCGCTCTCGCGCTTGCCGCAGCGCTGCGGGCGCGTGTGGTCTGATCAGCGGCGCATTCGCCCAATGGCTGGATGCGCCGGGGCGCGGGTCGGCAGTACCGGCGAGGTTCAATGGCCTCCTCTGGGCTCAATTTGGCTGAAATCGATACTTTTTAATACGTCTAAATGCCGGTTTACGCATGTTAAAAGCCAATCTTCAATCATTGATTTATCGCCTTGCTTGTGTCCGAATTTGTAGTGAATTCCTGATCCACATCCCGACATGACCCTCAGCGTGAGCACCTCGCCCCAGGCTGCTGCGCCTGCCGCCGCAGGCCAGGGGCTTGTGCTGCGCTGGGCGGCGCTGGCCTTGGGCGGCCTGCTGCTGCTGCCCATGGTCGCCTTGCTGTTGCTGGGCCTGCAGGGGCTGGCCTCCGGCAGCTTGTGGCACCTGTTTGCCACGGTGCTGCCGGACGCGCTGGTGACCTCGGCCGTGCTTGCCGGCGGCACGCTGGCGGGGGCGGTGTTCATCGGCGCGGGCTGCGCGTGGCTGGTGGAGCGCTATGCATTTCCCGGCCGCGCGGTGCTTGGCTGGCTGCTGGTGCTGCCGCTGGCCATGCCGACCTACGTGATTGCCTACGCCTATACCGATCTGCTGCAGTTCTCCGGGCCCATCCAGCGCTTCATGCGCCTGGACTTGGGGCTGAGCTGGCGCCTGCCCGAGGTGCGCTCGCTGCCCGGTGCTGTGGTGCTGTTCTCACTGGTGCTGTATCCGTATGTCTATCTGCTGGCGCGCGCGGCCTTTGCCGATTTGCCGGCCTCGCTCGTGGAAAGCAGCCGCCTCCTTGGCGTGAAAGCCTCACAGGTGTTCTGGCGCGTGGCGCTGCCCATGGCGCGGCCGGCCGTGGCGGCCGGTGCGGCGCTGGTGGTGATGGAGACGCTGGCCGACGTGGGCGCCACCTATTACTTCGGTCTGCGGACTTTTTCGGCCGCCATCTACAACGCCTGGTTCGCTTTGGGGGACCGCCCGGCGGCCTTGCTCCTCGCACTGGTGCTGCTGGCGTTCGTGGGGCTGCTGTTCTGGATGGAGCGGCGCGCACGCCAGGGCATCAGCCATGCGGGTTCGCGCGTGGCGCGGCCCATGCGCCGTCATCCCTTGACAGCCAGCCGCGCCTGGCTGGCTACGCTGCTCTGTGCTCTGCCGGTGCTGCTCGGCTTTGTGCTGCCGGTGCTGGGTCTGGGCTGGATGATGCTGCGCGAGCCGGAGTGGACCACCCAGCTCGACCGCTTCTGGGGCTGGAGCTGGAACACCCTGCGCCTGGGTGTGCTGGGCGCCACGCTCACGCTGGCCATTGCTCTTCTGCTGGCCTATGCCAAGCGGGTCGCCGGCTCGCGCCTGCTCAACACCACCGCCGGGCTGCTCAGTTTTGGCTATGCCGTGCCGGGTGCGGTGATTGCCTTGGCGGTGCTCTGGCCGTTGGGCACCGCCGACCGCATGCTGGCCGAACGCATGGGCTGGACCGGGCTGATTTTCATCGGCACCCTGGGCGGCGTGCTGTACGCCTACGTGCTGCGCTTCTTTGCAGTGGCCTACGGCGGCATCGACACCGGGCTGGCACGCATCACGCCCAATCTGGACATGGCCGCGCGCACCCTGGGCGCCAGCCGCTGGCGCCTGCTGGTGGATGTGCACCTACCCATGCTGCGCCGGCCGCTGGCCGTGGCCTGGCTGCTGGTGCTCATCGACGTGATGAAGGAGCTGCCGGCCACGCTGATGCTGCGGCCCTTCAACTTCGACACCCTGGCCGTCATTGCCCAGAACCTTGCCAAGGACGAACGCCTGGCCGAGGCCGCGCTGCCCTCGCTGGCCATCGTCGCGCTCGGGCTGATCCCGCTGGTATTGTTGTCTCGCGTCATGCAGCGCGACGCCTGATGTGCCCCGCAGCCGCTGGGCTGCCGTTGGGCGCATCTGCAAGTACACAGACTGCGGCCGGCGCCAGGTGCGCCCAAGCGAGGGAGCATCCATGAGTGAACTGCTGGACAACCGCGTCGCCATCGTCACCGGCGGGGCGCGCGGCGTCGGGTTTTCAATTGCGCAAACGCTCTCCATGCACGGCGCGCACGTGCTGATCGTGGACAACGGCTGCGCCCTCGACGGCAGCCCCGAAGACCCCACCGCCTGCGAGGCTGCGGCGGAACGCTGCAAGGGCGAGGCCATCGCCCGCTCCGTGCTCGAGCCCGGCGTGGCGCAGGAGGCCGTGGACCTGGCCGTGCAGCGCTTCGGCGCCATCGACATCGTCATCAACGCGGCCAGCGTGGTGCGCAACCATGCGCTGGGCGAGGGCAGCGCAGACGACTTTGATGCGGTGCTGGCCAACGGCCTGACCGCCACACAGCGCATGCTGCATGCCGCTGTGCCCGTGATGAAGCGCCAGCGCGAGGCCGGCCGCGTGCCCGGCGCCGTGCTCAATCTGGTGTCGAGCGCCGGCATCTACGGCCGGCGCAACGCCCTTGCACAGAGCACCTGCGCGGCCGCTGTCATGGGCCTGACGCGCGCCGCGGCGCTGGACCTGCGCGCCTCGCGCATCACCTGTAATGCCCTGGTGCCCTTCGTGGGCTCGCGCAGTGACCTGGCCTTTGAACCCGTCAATGACAGTGAGCGCCGCTACAAGACCCAGGCCAGCCGAATCAACCCCAGCTTTGCCGCCAATCTGGCGGCATGGCTTGTGAGCAGCGAGGCCGCCAGCGTGACCGGCCAGTTGTTTGCGGTGCGTGCCCGCGAGATCTTCCTGTTCACCCAGCCGCGCCCGGTGGAGCGCGTGTTCGGCGGCGCCGGCATTCTGGACGCCGACGAGATGAGCGATCTCGTGCTCAACAAGCTGGCTGCCTTCTTCACGCCGCTGGAGACCGACCGCGACGTGTTCAACACCGAGCCGATCCTTTGAGCCGCCTTGCGCATAACAAGAACGAGGAGACCCCATGCGCGCCTACGTCTTTGAACCGCATCCGGTGCCTGCCGTGCCCGTGGAGGGCGGTGGCCTGTTCCCGGTCAACCGCATCTACTGCGTGGGCCGCAACTATGCCGAGCACGCTATCGAGATGGGCCACAGCGGCCGCGAGGCGCCGTTCTTCTTCTGCAAGCCGGCCGATGCCATCGTGGTGGCCGACCCCGAGGCCAAACTGCCCTACGCCCTGGCCACCAGCAACCTGCACTACGAGTGCGAGCTGGTCGTGGCCATCGGCCATGGCGGCACGCACATCAAGCCGGAGCAGGCGCTCTCGCACATCTTCGGCTATGCAGTGGGCCTGGACATGACGCGTCGTGATCTGCAGGGCGAGGCCAAGAAGCAGGGCCGCCCCTGGGACACCGGCAAGGCCTTTGACCATTCGGCGCCCATTGGCCGCATTCATCGGGCCAGCGAGTTGATGACTGCAGGCGCCATCGAACTCGCCGTCAATGGAAGTACCAAGCAGAGCAGTGACGTCAGCAAGATGATCTGGACCGTGGCCGAGATCATTGCGCACTTGTCTGAACTCTTCGTGCTCAAGCAGGGCGATCTCATCTTCACGGGCACGCCTGAGGGCGTCGGACCCGTGGTCAAGGGTGACGTCATGACCGCCCGGGTGCAGGGCCTGTCGCCCATCACCGTACATATCACCTGATTCGACCTGCCTGCCCATGAAGCTCTACAGCTACTTCCGCTCCAGCGCATCGTTTCGTGTACGGATCGCCCTGAACCTCAAGGGCTTGGCTTACGACTACGTGCCTGTGCATCTCGTCAAGGAGGGCGGCGAGCAGCTCAAGCCCGAGTACCTGGCCCGCAACCCGCACGGGCTCATCCCGCTGCTTGAAGACGGCCCGGCCAGCATCACGCAGTCCCTGGCCATCATCGAATACCTGGAAGAAGCGCACCCAGAGCCCGCGCTCCTGCCCAAGGCGCCGGCAGACCGCGCCTATGTCCGCGGCGTCGCGTTGTCAATCGCTTGCGAGATTCACCCGCTGAACAACCTGCGCGTACTGCGCGAGGTCAAGCGTCTGGGCGGCGAAGACGCCAAGAACGACTGGTACCGCCACTGGTGCAAGAACGGCCTGGAACTGCTCGAGAAGCAGCTGGCCAGCGACCCCCGCGTGGGCCACTGCGTATACGGCGACACGCCGACCCTGGCCGATGTCTGCCTCGTGCCGCAGTGGTTCAACGCCCAGCGCTTCGAGACCGATCTCTCCGGCTGCCCGACGCTGGCGCGGATCGTGGCGCACTGCACGGGCCTGAAGGCTTTTGCAGAGGCGGCACCGGCAGCGCAGCCGGATGCGGAGTAGTTCGGCGCAACCCACCACTGAGGAGGATGGTCATGACTCCGGACGATTCGGCAGCTGAGCCTGTAGGCGCAGCCGAGATCACAGCGCAAACGCGCCGCCGTGTTGAGATCCTTCGTTTGCTGCGGGGGCAGGGTCGGCCAGTGCCTCTCTGGATCGAGATATTCACCGCAGCTCTTTTCCTGCTTGTCTTCTGGCTTGCGCTACGTGACGGCCTTTCCCGTGGTCTCACGATTGCAATCGGCTCGATGACTGTCGGGCTCGGTACTTGCCTAATGCATCAGGCGAGGGCGATCAAGCGGCTGGATGCTGCGATCGAACTGCTTCTTGAAATGGACCGCAGGTCCGCGCCGCGCGAATAGCTGACACGCGGCGAGCCAAAATAAATGCATACTGCATCACATTCGGACACGTTGTCTCCGCTTCTGATTCCGCCGAAATCCTTATGCAGCAAGCGGAGAAGCAGCGTGCGGTTCAGGAAATGAATTGATTCCGGACAGCTTCTATCGCTTCTGATACTGCTGCGTCCCAAACAGCGCCTGCTTGGCCTTGTCGTCCATGAGCGGCTTGCGGCGATCGGCGAGCACCTGCACGCCGCGCTGCACGGCCGGGCGGGCTTCGATGGCGTCAAACCAGCGCTTGGCGTTGGGGAAGTCGGCCCAGTCGATGCCCTGATTCGCCGCTGAGCGGCACCACGGGAAGATGGCCATGTCGGCAATCGTGTACTGCTTGCCGGCGACGAACTCGTGTTTGCCGAGCTGCTTGTCCAGCACGCCGTACAGGCGCTTGGCCTCGTTGGTGTAGCGGTCGTAGGCGTATTGGATGCGCTCGGGCGCGTAGATACGGAAGTGATGCGCCTGACCGAGCATGGGGCCGAAGCCGCCGACCTGCCACATCAGCCATTCCATGACCCTGTATTTGCCCGCGGTGTCCTTGGGCAGGAACTGGCCGGTCTTTCCTGCGAGATAGAGCAGGATGGCGCCGCTCTCGAACAGGCTGATCGGTTTGCCGTCCGGCCCGTCGGGGTCGACGATGGCGGGGATCTTGTTGTTCGGGCTGATCTTCAGAAAGGCAGGTGCGAATTGCTCGCCCGCGCCGATATCGATCGGGATCGCCTCGTAGGGCAGGGCGCATTCCTCCAGCATGATGTGGACCTTGTGGCCGTTGGGTGTGGGCCAGCTGTAGCACTGAATGGTCATGGTGAGTTCTCCAGTTCGGTCAACGGTGCGGTGTGCGGGCTCAGCTGCCGCGCGTGATCGGCACGGCGCGCAGGTCTTCGGGCAGCTTCAGGTGGCGGGCGATCTCCCACTTGGCAATGGCGTTGCGGTGCACCTCGTCCGGGCCGTCGGCCAGGCGCAGGGTACGGCTGCTGGCATACAGGTAGGCCAGCGGGTAGTCATCCGACACGCCGCCGCCACCAAAGGCCTGGATGGCCATGTCCACCACCTTGCAGGCCACATTCGGTGCCACGACCTTGATCATCGCAATCTCGGTCTTGGCCACCTTGTTGCCCACGGTGTCCATCATCCAGGCGGCCTTGAGGGTGAGCAGGCGGGCCTGGTCGATCATGCAGCGTGCCTCGGCAATACGCTCGTGCCAGATGCTCTGGTTGGCGATCGGCTTGCCGAAGGCGACGCGGCTGCTCAAGCGCTGGCACATGAGTTCGAGTGCACGCTCGGCCACGCCGATCAGCCGCATGCAGTGGTGGATGCGGCCCGGCCCCAGGCGGCCCTGGGCAATCTCGAAGCCACGACCTTCACCGAGCAGGATGTTGTCCACCGGGACCCGCACGTTCTTGAACAGAATCTCGCAGTGTCCGTGCGGCGCATCGTCATAGCCGAACACGTTCAGCGGGCGCTTGACGGTGATGCCCGGCGTGTCCGCGGGCACCACGATCATGCTCTGCTGCTCGTGCTTGCCGGCATCCGGGTTGGTCTTGCCCATGAAGATATAGACCTTGCACCGCGGATCGCCCGCGCCGCTGATCCACCACTTGTGGCCGTTGATGAGGTAATGGTCACCCTCGCGTTCGATGCGGCTTTCGATGTTCGTGGCGTCGCTGGAGGCCACGGCCGGCTCGGTCATGGCAAAGGCGCTGCGGAAGTCGCCATTGAGTAGGGGGTCCAGCCACTGGCGCTTGAGATGCTCGGCGGCGTAGCGCTCCAGGGTTTCCATATTGCCGGTGTCCGGCGCGCTGCAGTTGAAGACCTCGGGCGCCCAGGTCACGCGGCCCATGATCTCGCATAGCGGCGCGTAGTCCAGATTGGACAGGCCCTCGGGCACCCGCTCGCTCTTGGGCAGGAAGAGGTTCCACAGGCCGGCGGCGCGTGCCTTGGGTTTGAGCTCCTCAATGAGCTTGGTGGGCACCCAGGCGTTGCCGGCGGCGCGGTTGGCCTCGACTTCCTCGTGGAAGCGCTTTTCGTTGGGGTAGATGTGCTCGTCCATGAACGCGAGCAGCTTTTCGCGCAGCGCCTGGCAGCGCGGGGAGTAGTCGAATTGCATTGCGCCTGTCTCCGGGATCGGGTCTTCTTGAGCGGCAGAGCGTAGCGGGATTCACCACAGAAGCGAACGATCGTTCGTGATAACTTGCCCGGTCAGTCGAGCGAACCACAGCTTGCACAAGATCGAGGAGACAGAGCATGCGCGCAGTCATCTGCAGTCAATGGGGCGGCCCGGAGCTGCTGGAGGTCAAGGACGTGCCGGACCCGGTGGCGGGTGCGGGCGAGGTGCTCATCGACATCCAGGCCGCCGGGGTGAATTTCCCGGACGTGCTCATCATCCAGAAGAAGTACCAGATGCAGCCACCGCTGCCCTTCACGCCGGGCGCGGAGATTGCCGGCGTGGTGCGCGCCGTGGGCGAGGGCGTGAGCCATGTGAAGCCGGGCGACTCGGTCATTGCCTTCGCCGGCTTGGGCGGCTTTGCCCAGGCCGTGAGCGTGAAGGCCGAACTGGTCATGCCCATGCCGCCCGGCGTGCCCTTTGAGCTGGCCGCCGCGTTCAGCCTGGCCTATGGCACCAGCTGGCACGCCGTCCGCGACCGCGCGGCGCTCAAGGCCGGCGAAACCATGCTTGTGCTCGGCGCGGCCGGCGGCGTGGGCCTGGCGGCCGTGGAGATCGGCAAGGCCATTGGCGCGCGCGTGATCGCCTGCGCCGGCAGCGACGAGAAGCTGGCCGTGTGCCGCCAGCATGGCGCGGACGAGACCATCAATTACGACAGCGAAGACCTGCGCGAACGAATCAAGGCCCTCACAGGTGGCAAGGGCCCGGACGTGATCTATGACGCCGTGGGCGGCAAGTACGCCGAGCCCGCATTCCGCTCGATGGCCTGGCGTGGCCGCTATCTGGTGGTGGGTTTTGCGGCCGGCGACATTCCCAACCTGCCGCTGAACCTCCCCCTGCTCAAGGGCGCGAGCCTGGTGGGCGTGTTCTGGGGCGAATTCGCCAAGCGAGAGCCCAAGGCGAACCTGGCCGGCATGATGGAAATGATGGGCTGGATGCGCGAGGGCAAGCTCAAGCCCCTGATTTCAAAGACCTATTCCCTGGATGAAGCACCCCAAGCGCTGGCCGACATGGCCGCCCGGAAGGTGGTGGGCAAGATCGTGATCAAGCCCTGAGGGTTGATCCGGCCTGCGCTGCCCTGTCAGCGCACGCGCCGGTACCGGCTCTTAATCAGCGCGCCGAACACCTCGGTGCCCAAGTGCTCGAACTTGAGCATCTCGTCCAGCCCGCTAAACAGCGGGCTGCCGCCGCCCAGCAATACGGGCACGCGGCTCAGGGTCAGCTCATCAATCAGATCTGCGCGCAGGAAGCTGGTGATGAGCTTGCCGCCGTCGATATAGAGCGAGTGGTGGCCACGGGCGTGGGCTGCCGCCACGATCTCTGCCGGGGTGCCAGAAAGGAAGTGCACTTCGCCCGTCATCCTGGGCGGCGCGCTGCGGTGGCGGCTGGAGACCACGTAGCAGGGCTTTTCATAGGGCCAGGCGTCAAAGCCGAGCACGACCTCGTAGGTCCCGCTGCCCATCACCACGGCATCGATGCCGGCCATGAAGTCGGCGTAGCCGTAGTCGCTGCCGGTCGGATTCGGTACATCGAACAGCCACTGCAGGCTGCCGTGCCGGTCGGCGATGTAGTTGTCCAGGCTGGTGGCGATGTAGACGTGATTGGGCATGGCGCAATGGCGTGGCGGTGGGGCCGGCGAATACGGCAGTCTGCGGCTGGGCTCCTGTCAGAAGCTGTCAGCAGACCAGCAGCTTGCTAAGTACTCCTGTCCCCAGGGATCGGGGGCGAGGGAACTTCTAGAAACCTACTGCGCGGCCCAATTTGCGTGCTCCAGAATGCACGCACACGCGTCGCCCTACTACTCGTACTGTCTGCGCTCCAACGCGCGCCTTGCAAGGTGGGGGTGAGGCTTGCAAGCCTCACCTCTTCGCACGTCGGGGCGCATGCGCCTCGAAACGCCGTGCTCTGCCTGCCGACCTCTCATACGCAACTCGGCCCGCTCGCGGCAGCTTCTAGATGCTCCCGTGGGCGTTCCCGCCTGTCTGGTGCGGCTCTTCAGGCATTTTGGTCTGAAGAAGCGCATGAATGCTCGATGTCGATTCAGCGAGCTATCACGCTACATCGCGCGCTGTAGAGGCGACGCGCCCACAAGTTCCCGTTGCTGAGGCTGGCTATGCGCATTTGAGCCCCGCGTTTCTGCAGTTCGTCGCAGTTGCGCTGAAACGGTCATCTGCACTCCGTAGAGTTCAGCCTGCTGCAGAGCTGGCGCAATTGCCAGACTGCGTCCATAACGAATTCATCCGCGGGGAGCATCATGAAACTGCGTCGTCCTCTCTTCAAACCCATGGTCGTGGTTCTGGCCATTGCCCTGAGTGTCGGTCTGGCGGGGTGCAACAAGGGCGGCGGCGATGCTGCAGCCACGCCCAAGGAAGACAAGGCGCTGCGCTTCACGGCCCAGGAAGTCACCCAGCCCAAGCTGATGGTGCTGCCCGAGCTGGTGGAATTCAGCGGCCCGCTGTCCGCGGTACACAGCGCAACAGTGCGCAGCAAGGCAGCCGCGGCGCTGGTGAGCCTGGATGTGGCCGAGGGGCAGCGCGTCCGTGCCGGGCAGCAGCTGGGCCGACTGGACCTGGCGGATGCCCTGTCCCGCGTGGATGATCGACAGGCCAACCTGGCTTCGGCCCGCGCCCAGCTGGCCAACGCCGAGCGCACCCACGCCAATAACGAGCGTCTGGCCTCGCAGAACTTCATCAGCTCCACGGCGCTGGAGGCCAGCAAGTCCTCGCTGGAGAGCGCGCGCGCCGCGGTCCGTTCAGCCGAGGCCCTGCTGACCGGCAGCAAGGTGCAGCTGCGTGATGCGGCTCTGACCGCGCCGATCGACGGCATCGTGAGCAAGCGGCATGTGGTTGCGGGCGAGAAGCTCGCGTTCGATCAGCCGGTGGTCACCATCGTCGATCTGCGCGTGCTGGAGATTGCCGGCGCAGTCGGTACGCACGAAGTCTCGCGCCTGAAGGTGGGCATGCCAGTGTCGGTGAAGGTGGAAGGCATCGACAAGCCGCTGGACGCCAAGATCAGCCGCATCGCGCCGGCAGCGGAAAGCGGCACGCGCTCCATCGGCGTGTTCGTGCGCCTGGAGAACCCCAGCGAGACGCTGAAGGCCGGGCAGTTCTCGGTGGCGTCGGTCAACGTGGCGGACACGCCGCCGACCATGACGATCCCCACCGTGGCCGTGTTCACGCTCAGCGGGCAGGACTACGTGTGGACTGTGGAAAACAGCAAGCTCACGCGCCGCATCGTGACCACCGGCCGCAAGGATGCCGCCAGCGGCCGCGTGGAAGTGCTCTCCGGTCTGCCCAAGGAAGCCACCATACTGGCCCAGCGCTTTGACGGCCTGAAGGAAGGCAGTGAAGTGGCGGTGCTCAAGCCGGGCGCGAGTGTGGGTGACAAGGCTCCGGTTCCAGCGGTCGCATCACCGGCGCCAGCCGCGGCGACAGACAAGAAGAGCTGATCGGAGCGCCACGATGGTCATCACCAAAGTCAGCATCCAGAACCCCGTCTTTGCCACCATGATGATGGTGGCGCTGATGGTGCTGGGCCTGTTTGCCTACCAGCGTCTGCCGGTGGAGCAGATGCCCGACGTGTCGCCACCCGGTGCCTACATCGAGACCCGCTACCCCGGCGCATCGCCCGAGGCTGTGATGCAGGAAGTCACCCGCCCGATCGAGGAGGCGGTGAACGGCATCGCGGGCGTCAAGCGCATCATGTCCAACAGCTGGGAAGGGCAGAGCGGCGTCAATGTCGAGTTCACCTTGAACACCGACATGAACCGCGCGGTGCAGGAGATCCGCGACCGCGTAGCCGGCGTGGCGAGTGGCTTCAACCGCGATGTGAAGGCGCCCACCGTCTGGCGCTGGAACAACGACAACTCCTCGCCGATCACGGTGCTCAACCTCAAGAGCGCAGACCGCGGCATCCGCGAACTCTCGATGATCGCGGACCAGACTGTGGTCAAGCGCCTGCAGCGCGTCGGCGGCGTGGCCCGAGTGGACGCCTGGGGCCTGGCCTCGCGCCAGGTGGTGGTGCAGTTGGACCCGGTGCGCCTGAAGAGCTACGGCATTACGCCGGCGCAGGTGAGCGAGGCGCTGCGTGCTGCCAATGCGGACTTTCCGGTGGGTCTGCTGACCAACGCCACGGGCGAGGCGATCGTGCGCGTCGAGGGCAAGACCCGCGACCCCAAGGCGCTGGCGGACATTCCGGTCATGCGCAACGCCAACATGACCCTGACCCTGGGCGACATCGGCCGCGTCGTGGAGACCGAGCGTGAGCAGATGTCGATGAGCCGCATCGACGGCAAGCCCGCCGTCACGGTCAACATCTTCAAGATGCAGGACGCCAACATCGTCGAGACTGGCGAGGGCGTGAAGGAAGCCGTGGCCGAGCTCAAGAAGGCGCTGCCGCCGGGTATCGAACTCGAAGTGCTCTATGCCAACAGCGACTGGGTCAAGGACTCGCTCAACGGCGTGAAGCGCACGCTGATCGAAGGTGCCCTGCTCACCGTGGCGATCGTCTTCCTGTTCCTGAAGAGCTGGCGCAGCACCATCATCACGGGGCTCACGCTGCCGGTGTCGGTCATGGCGTCCTTCATCGCGGTCTATGCCTGCGGCTTCTCGCTGAACTTCATGACCATGATGGCGCTGTCCTTGTGCATCGGCCTGCTGATCGATGATGCGATCGTGGTGCGAGAGAACATTGTGCGGCACATCCATCTCGGCAAGGACCACCATACGGCCTCCCTCGAAGGCACACAGGAAATCGGTCTGGCCGTGATGGCCACCACCTTTGCGATCTGCGCGGTGTTCGTACCGATCGCCTTCATGAGCGGCATCATCGGCAAGTTCTTCTTCCCCTTCGGCATCACGGTGGCCGTGGCGGTGCTGGTGAGCCTGTTTGTCAGCTTCACGCTTGACCCGATGCTCTCGGCCGTCTGGAAGGACCCGCCGAGCAACCGCGTGGAGCACATGCCTGTCATCGGCCACATGCTGCGCGCCACGGACCGCGCCATGGATGCCCTGCACCGCTGGTACGGCGGGTTGATCGAGTGGATCTTCTCGCGCAAGCGCTTCGTGCCGCACATTCCCTTCTGGCTGCCCAAGCGCGGCTACCTGCGCGTGCTGGGCGTTCCCGTGTGGGCTCGCCCGGTGGTTGATGGAGTGAAGGATGCTTCACAGCCGCGGCGCCTTCGTCTTGCCACGATCACGCCGCGCGGCGTGATCCTGTGGATCGGTGCCATGAGCCTGGTGGGCGCCTTCATGCTTGCGCCGGTGGTGGGCACGGAGTTCATTCCGCAGACTGACCAGGGTTTCACCAACATCAACATCCGCATGCCGGTGGGCACGAGTCTGGAGCGTGCCAATCAGAAGGTCCAGCAGCTTGAGGAGATCGTGCGTCAGGTGCCCGAGATCCAGAGCATGAGCACCTACGTGGGCACGGATACCGGCCGCAACAGCGCCAACATCAACATCAAGCTGAAGGATCGAAAGGACCGCAAGCGGACGCAGAACGAGGTCGAGGCCGACATCCGCAAGCGCCTGTCTGTCATTCCGGGTACCGAGCTGTCGGTGGGCTGGAACCGGCCGATCTATGTCGGTGTGCTCGGCCCTGATCAGGCGGTGATCGACCAGCTGACCATCGCGCTGTCCGAGCGGATCAAGAAGATTCCGGGCATCACCGATCTGGAAACCAGCGTGAAGCCCGGCATCCCCGCCTATGCGGTGCGCGTGAAGCCGGATGCAGCGCGCGAGCTGAACCTCACACCCTCGCAGATCGCCAGCAGCCTGCGCGCCTTCGTGCAGGGTGATGTGGCCACCTACTGGACCACATCGAGCGGCGAGAACGTCGAAGTGCAGCTGCGTTTGCCCAAGGACAGCCGCGAGAACATCTCGCAGCTTTCCGAGCTGCCGATCATGTACGCCAAGGACGGCACGGCCATCACCCTGTCGCGTGTGGCCGATGTGGTGCCCGTCAAGAATCCTGAAGTCATCAAGCGGCAGGATCTGCAACTGCGCCAGGGCATCTACGCCGGAGTGGAAGGCCGCCCGGGCGGCGACGTGGGCCGCGATGTGCAGAAGGTCGTGGATGCCTTCGAGTTGCCGCCGGGCTACCGCTATGACGTGGGCGGTCAGACGCGTGAGCAGAACGAGGCGTTCATGGGCATGCTGCAGGCCCTCGGCCTGGCGGTGATCTTCATCTACATCGTGCTGGCCAGCCAGTTCGGCAGCTTCATCCAGCCGATCGCGATCATGGCCTCGCTGCCGCTGTCGCTCATCGGCGTGATGATTGCGCTGCTGGTCACCGGCTCCACGCTGAACGTGTTCTCGATGATCGGTCTGGTGATGCTCATGGGGCTCGTGACCAAGAACGCCATCCTGCTGGTTGACTTTGCCAACCACGCGCGCAAGGCCGGCGCCGACATGAAGCAAGCGCTGCTCTCTGCCGGCCAGATCCGCATGCGGCCGATCATGATGACCACTGCCGCCATGGTGTTCGGCATGCTGCCGCTGGCCATGGCGCTGAACGAGGGTGGCGAGATCCAGAGCTCGATGGGCCGCGCCATCATCGGCGGGGTGATCACCTCCACGCTGCTCACGCTGGTCGTGGTACCGGTGATCTACAGCTATCTGGTGCGTGAGAAGAAGCCGGCCGCAACGCCTGCGGAAGACGCGATACCCGAAGCCGAGCCCGCCGCAGCCGAGTAGTACGTCGGATGAGGCTGTAGCCCGGACCTGAAGGGCTGGATGTCCGTTTCATGCGCTTCTTCAGGGCAAAGTGCCTGAAGAAGCGCACCAGGCAAGCGGAAAGGTGGTTTAGGGGGCTCGCGCTGGCAGGCGCTCGTGGAGCCTCGCGCTTTCAAGCGCTCGTCGTTACGCCGGGGTCAAGCGGTGCTTGACCTCAGCCGGCTCCACCTTCGTCCGGCGAGACGCAGTGTGTCTCGAAACCCCTGCCTCAGCACCAGACAAGCGGAGAGCCGTTTCGGGTAGCGTCCAAAAGCAACAAGGGCCGCAGATGCGGCCCTTGTTGTTTCTCGTTGTTGTTGTGCGGCCATTCACCGCGCGGCGAGCATGCCGCTTGGAGCTCGCTAGCTGCGAACAGTGCGCAGGCAATGTCCGCAGTCCCGCTCACTCCTTGAAGTCGCCGCCGAAGACCATCTGGAACTTGGCCGGTTCGATGTACTTGCGCAGCGCGGCGTTCACCTGATCGAGCGTGACCTTGGCGATCTGCTCGTCAATGCGCTGAGTCAAGCGGAAGTCTCGGCCAAGGCGCAGCTGGCTGGTCAGTCCTCCGGCGATCGCCTGGTCCTGCGCGCGGTTCAGGCGGCGGTCATTGAGGATGCCTTCCTGGGCCTGCTTCAGCTCGGTCGCTGTGAAGCCGTCCTTCAGTGCGCGCGCCACTTCCTCGCGGAACGCGGCTTCGATCTTGGGGCGGTTCTGGGGCGCGAAGATGGCCATGGCGCTCCAGGTGGAGTTGGGTTCGTGGTTGTTCCACTGCACCCAGCTGCCCGTGCCATAGGACAGGCCGTCCTTCTCGCGGATGCGCACCCACAGGCGGGAGTTGCCGCTGCCGCCCAGCAGGTAATTGGCCACAAGCAGCGGTACGTAGTCGGCGTCGTTGTCGGTCAGCGGCAGTTGCAGCTCCACCTGCATGTAGGCGTTCTGCTTGTCCGGTGTGCGAAGCAGTTCGCGGACAGCGGGGACGGCGACAAAGGGATTGGGTACACGGGTATAGGTCACCGGGCTCTTCCAGTTGCCGAAGCCTGCTTCCAGCGCCTTGCGCACAGCCGCGACGTCGGCGTCGCCGGAGATGCCGACCTGGCCGTTGTTGGCGCCGTAAAAGCGCTGGTGGAAGGCGCGCACGTCTTCGATCTTCACGGCTCGGATGTCCGCTTCCACTTCATCGAAAGTGCGGCCGTGGCGCACGTCGCCCTTCTTGTAGGGATTGCCGTGGCGGGCGATGAAGTTCTCTACAACGCCTTCAGGGTCCTTGCGGGCCTGCTCGAGCCCTGCAAGCGAGATCCGGCGCCACTCTTCCAGCGCATCGGCCGGGAAGCTGGGCGTGCGCAGCACTTCGGAGGCCAGCGCGATCACTTCCGGCAGGTTCTGGCGCGTGGTGGTGAAGTTCGCGCCTGCGCGAGTGGCTGAGCCGAAGAAGTTCACCTGGCTCTTGAGCTGGTCGAAGCGGTCCTGCACCTGCTGACGAGTCTTGCTCGTGGTGCCCTTGTCGAGCAGGAAGCCGGTGGCAGCTCCGACCTCGAACAGGCCGAAGGCCGCCTTTTCGTCGGAAAAGTCCATGCTGATGACACCGTGAACCACATTGCCGCGCGTGCCCTTGGGGATGATGGCAACCTTCATGCCATTGGGCAGCTCAAAGCGCTGCATGCGCGCCTGCAGGTTGGCCGGCGTGGGGTCGAAGGCTTCGGCCTGGGCCAGCGCTGCGTCACCCTTGTAGCCGGCCACCATCGGCGCCACATCTACGAAGGCGGGCGCAGGGGCACGCACCGGCTTTTCGGTGGGTAGGTACACGCCGATGGTGCGGTTGTCCGGCAGCAGGTAGCTGGTGGCTACGCGCTGTACGTCGGCCAGCGTGGTCTTGCGCACGCGGTCGCGGTTCAGGAAATACAGGCGCCAGTCGCCCAGGGCGATGGCGGTGGACAGGGCGATGCCGACGCGCTCGGGGTCGGTGAAGCTCAGATCCCACTGCTTCAGCCAGGTGGTGCGGGCGCGGTTCAGTTCTTCTTCCGTGAAGGGGCGGGCGGCAATGCCGTCGAGCACACCCAGCATCGCGCTGCGAGCCTTTTCAAGATCCTGCCCCGGGGCAAGCTGTGCCCCGTACAGGGTGAGGGTGGGGTGCGCCCAATCAAAGCCGAAGGCAAAGGTCTGCGCGGCCAGCTGGCCGTCCACCAGTGCCTTGTGCAGGCGACCGGAAGGGGTGTCGCCCAGCATGAGGTTGATCATCGACACGGCCGCAAAGTCCGGGTGCGAAGCAGCGGGTACGTGGTAGGCCGCCATCAGCACCTGTGAGCCGCCGATGCGCCGCACGGTCACGCTGCGTTCGCCGTCCTGCGCCGGGTCGATCGTGTAGAGCTTGGGCAGCGCACGCTTGGGTTTTGCGATCTTGCCGAAGTACTGGTTCACCCAGCCGAGCACCTGCTGCGGGTTGAACTTGCCGCTGACGATCAGCGTGGCGTTGTCCGGCTGGTAGTACAGCCGGTAGAAGGCCTGCAGGCGCTCGATGTTGACGTTTTCCACGTCCGCCCGGGCGCCGATGGTGGTCTTGCCGTAGTTGTGCCACTGGTAGGCCGTGGACATCATGCGTTCAATCAGCACGCGGAAGGGGTTGTTCTCACCCATCTCCATCTCGTTGCGGACCACGGTCATCTCGCTGTCGAGGTCCTTGCGGGCGATGAAGCTGTTGACCATGGCATCGGCCTGCCAGGAGAGGTACCAGCGCAGGTTGTCCTCGTTGTAGGCGAAGCTGGCGAAGTAGTTGGTCCGGTCCGTCCAGGTGGTGCCGTTGGCGCGGAAGCCGCGCTTGTCGAACTCGGCCCAGACGTTCGGGTTGGTCGGTGTGCCCTTGAAGATCAGGTGCTCCAGCAGGTGCGCCATGCCGGTTTCGCCGTAGTTCTCGTGCTTGCTGCCCACGCGGTAGGTCACGTTCACGGTGACGGTGGGCTTGGAGTTATCCGGGATGAGCAGGACCTGCAGTCCGTTGGGGAGGCGGTACTCGGTGATGCCTTCGACGGAGGTGACGGGCTTGAGTGCGGCGGCCGGCGTTCGGGCTGCGGGTGCGGCGGCAGGTGCTGAAGCAGCCTTGGCTGTGGGCGCGCTGGTTTGCGCATGCAGCGGCAGCAGGGGCGCGGCAAGCGCCGTCAGTGCCGTGGCGAGGAGCATCGTTCTGAGCATGGTGTCTCCGGGTTACGGGGCGTGTGGTCAGACGGGCGGTCGGCGCAGAGCACAGGTTCGAGCACCTGCCCCCGACCGGCATCGGACCGCGCCGTGCTGCGCCGGTTCCCGGAACAGGAGCACAGCCCAAATCCGCCGCCATGACGCGGCGAGTGTATGCAGACGCCGCGGCTGCATCGACCGTCATGTGCATGAATGGCGGATCCAATGCCATGAATGCAGGCGCGAAGCCGGGCAGGGAGCGGCAGATTACGACGTGTCTGGCGCGGCGTTACTTGGATAAATCGCGCATCGCTCGTTCTAGCCCGTCCAGGGTGACGGGGTACATCTTCCCACCCACAAGCTGCTGCAGGATGCTGATGCTCTGCCGGTATTGCCAGATGCCCTCCGGCTCGGGGTTGAGCCAGGCGTGCTTCGGGTAGGTCTTGACGAAGCGGCGCACCCACTCGGCACCGGGTTCATCGTTGTTGTATTCCACACTGCCGCCGGCCTGCAGGATCTCGTAGGGGCTCATGGTGGCATCGCCCACGATGATGAGCTTGTAGTCGGGCGGGTACTTGCGCAGCACATCGAGGGTGGAGAAACGCTCGGCGCTGCGTCGGCGGTTGCTCTTCCAGAGGTGGTCGTAGATGCAGTTGTGGAAGTAGTAGTGCTCGAAGTGCTTGAACTCGCTCTTGGCCGCGGAGAACAGCTCTTCCACACGACCGATGTGGTCGTCCATGGTGCCGCCCACGTCCAGCAGCATGAGCACCTTGACGGTGTTGTGCCGCTCCGGGCGCATGCGGATGTCCAGCCAACCGGCGTTCTTCGCGGTCGAGCTGATGGTGCCGTCCATGTCCAGCTCGTCATGCGCGCCCTCGCGGGCAAAGCGGCGCAGGCGACGCAGCGCCACCTTGATGTTGCGCGTGCCCAGCTCGACGCTGTCGTCATAGTCGCGAAAGCTGCGCATGTCCCAGACCTTGACGGCGCTGCGCGAACCTTTCGGACCCCCACCAACCTTGATGCCCTGCGGATTGCTGCCACTGTTGCCGAAGGGCGAGGTCCCGCCTGTGCCGATCCAGCGGCTGCCGCCCTCGTGGCGCTCCTTCTGCTCCTCAAGGCGCTTCTTGAAGGTGTCGATCAGCTCGCTCCAGCTCATCTTCTGCAGCGCTGCGCGTTCTTCCTCGGAGAGCTCCTTGAGCGCCTTGGCGATCAGCCACTCGAGTGGAATCTCCTTGTCCTGCTCGAACAGGCCGGAAACATGCTTGAAGAAGCTGCCGAACGCACGGTCGAACTTGTCGAACTGGCTCTCGTCCTTCACCAGGCTCATGCGCGCCAGGTAATAGAACTCGTCCAGCGAGGGCTGGATGACATCGGCCTTCATGGCGTCGAGCAGCAGCAGGTACTCCTTGACGGAGACCTTCACGCCGCTGCCCTTGAGGTGATAGAAGAAGTTGACGAGCATGATGTTCGAGTATCGATCCGACGGGCGGCTGCGTCACGTGCCGTCAATTCGGCGGCGAACCTTGTTGCCCAACCAGCCTGCGCCCACAAGCGCCGCTGCGAGAATCAACGCGTGCCAGATGGCATCGCCCTCGCTAGCCGGCTTCAAACCCAGCAGCGACGCCACAATCCACGCCAGCAGCGGCCCGCCGCCCAGCAGGATGGCGATGAACGCCAGCGTGCCCCACTGGGTCTTGCGCGAGAAGATCTCGCCGGGTTCTCGGTCTTCGGGGCGTGGCATGGGCTTGTGTGCGCGGATCAACGCGGCCGGTTGAGAAGGTAGAGCAGCTGCGCTTTGGCTTCGGGCCACTCGCCGGCGGTCATGCTGTACATGACCGTATCGCGGATGGTGCCGTCGCGGCGCAGGGCGTGGCCGCGGATCACGCCGTCCTTCTTCGCACCGAGGCGCTCGATGGCGCGCTGGCTGGCGAAGTTGAAGTTGTCGGTGCGCCAGCCCACCACGCGGCAGTTCAGGGTCTCGAAGGCGTGGCGCATCATCAGCAGCTTGCAGGTGGTGTTCACGTGCGTGCGCTGCACGGACTGGGCATACCAGGTGTAGCCAATCTCCACGCGCTGCAATGCAGGCAGGATGTCGTGGTAGCTGGTGCTGCCCACGATGCGATCGGTACTCAGGTCGCGCACGGCAAAGGCAAAGCGACTGCCCTCGGCGCGCATCCTGAGTGCGGTCTCGATGTAGGCACGGGTGTGCTCCGGTTCAGGCACGGAGGTGACGCGCAGGCGCCAGAGTTCGCCGTCGGCGGCCGCGGTCCGCAGGCTCTCTTCATGCTCCAGACCGAGCGGTTCGAGTTGCACGCCGTTTTCAGTGAGCGTCACGGGTTGAATGAAGGCCTGGGTCATGATTCGAAAATGAAGATTGGCTCTGGGCGCAGGTCTTCAGGCCAAAATGGCTGGAAACCCGCATGGGGCAAGCGGAAAGCGGCTTCGTTCGGCTACTTCGGATACTCAACGATCTGCAGCTGGTTGCCGCTTGGGTCCGTAAAGCTTGCGGTGATGCCGCCCCAGAACTGACGTTCAGGCGCCTCGGAGAACGCCACGCCGGCGGAACGCAGCGTCGAGTACGCCTGCGCAATGTCCTCCACTCGGAACGACAGCCCGGTGAATCGCCCCGCAAGCTCAGGCTCGTCGCCCGCAGGTTCGACGACCACGTCAATGGCGGAATCGCGAAACACCGCAGCCCACTCACTCGACTCGCCGGAATCGAAGTGCCAGCCAAGCAAATCTCGATAGAAGCGTACGGCCTGCGGCAGGTCGTTCACCCAGATGCGGACAGCGCCCAGCTGCATGACCATCAGCGGTTGTGCCGCGCCATGAAGATCAGGCGTTCGAACAGGTGCAGATCCTGCTCGTTCTTGAGCAGGGCGCCCACCAGCGGCGGAATGACCTTCTTCTCGTCGTCGCTCTTGAGCACGTCCGGCGGAATGTCCTCGGCCAGCAGCAGCTTGAGCCAGTCCAGAAGCTCGCTGGTGGAGGGCTTTTTCTTCAGACCGGGCAGTTCGCGCACACCGTAGAAGGTGTTGAGCGCATTGGCCAGCATGTCTTTCTTCAGGCCGGGGAAGTGCACGTCGACGATGGCCTGCATCGTCTCCTTGTCCGGGAACTTGATGTAGTGGAAGAAGCAGCGGCGCAGGAAGGCGTCGGGCAGTTCCTTCTCGTTGTTGCTGGTGATGATCACCAGCGGGCGGTGCTTGGCGCGCACGAGCTGCTGCGTCTCGTAGCAGTAGAACTCCATGCGGTCGAGCTCGCGCAGCAGGTCGTTGGGGAACTCGATGTCCGCCTTGTCCACCTCGTCGATTAGCAGCACGCAGGGTACGTCGCTGTCGAAGGCCTCCCAGAGCACGCCCTTGACGATGTAGTTGGCGATGTCCTTGACCCGCTCGTCGCCCAGCTGGCCATCGCGCAGGCGGTTCACGGCGTCGTACTCGTACAGGCCCTGCTGCGCCTTGGTGGTGGACTTGATGTGCCACTGCAGCAGCGGCATGCCCAGCGCGCGCGCCACTTCCTCGGCCAGCATGGTCTTGCCAGTGCCGGGCTCGCCCTTGATGAGCAGCGGGCGCTTGAGCGTCAGCGCGGCATTGACGGCGAGCTTGAGGTCGTCTGTGGCGACGTAGCCGGTCGCGCCGGTAAAGCGTGGCGCGGTAGCGGGGGCGGATGCGGTCATGGGAATCGGTCGGGAGGAGGGCGGGTGGCCCGTTGGAGAACAGGCCATTGTGCGGCGCCGTTTCAGCGCCCGCGGGGCCGGGGCACTTTGTCGCACGAGGTTAGCAAATGGACTGTGTCGCTCTTGCGCCTCGCTACCCGAACCGGCGCAGCCCGGCCAGACGCGCCGCTGTGTTCGACGCCCGGGATGCCGAGCCGCTACACTTGCGGCCGTTTGCGCGTGGGGAGGCTTTGATTCGGCCGCCCTGAAGTGGCCACGCAGACGCAGCCCGTGCAAGGCGGGCCGCGTAACAGAGCCGACGATGCCCGCCAGGACCGGGGCCGCGCCGCAGGCATGCCTACCCCTCGGGGGGAACCCTTCGTTCTGGAAGACTGATAACGATGATTCGCAATGCTCAAGCGTTGATCGTCGCCGTGGCCGTGCAGGCCGCCCTGGCTGGCGCAGCCATGGCCCAAACGCCGACGACCGCGCCCGCTGCACCGGCGCCGGCCGCTGCGCCCGCTGCCAAGGCTGAACCCAAGGGTGACCTGGGCGCCGCGCGCGACAAGGTTTCGATGTGCATCGGCTGCCACGGCATCCCCGGCTACAAGTGGGCCTTCCCTGAGAAGTACACGGTGCCCAAGATCGCCGGCCAGAGCGAGAAGTACATCTACAACGCTCTTCAGGCGTACAAGAAGGGTGACCGCACGCACCAGTCCATGCGCGCCATCGCCGCCAGCCTGTCCGACCAGGACATGCTTGACCTCGCCGCCTTCTGGGCGTCCATGAAGAAGTGAGGCGCTCGACCATGACCCCAATGATCAAGACCCTGCTGATTGCTGCCCTCGCAGCTGCAAGCCTGAACGCCGCTGCAGGCGACCGTGTCGCCGGCGAAGCCCTGGCCAAGAAGATGAACTGCGCCGCCTGTCATGGCGCGGACTACAACAGCCCGATCGACCCCAGCTACCCCAAGCTGGCCGGTCAGCACGAGGACTACCTGCTCAACGCCCTGCGCCAGTACCAGCGCGCGGCGACCAACAACCGCACGCAGGCCCTCTCCCGCAACAACGCCATCATGGGCGGCCAGACCATGATCACCGACGAGCAGACCAAGAAGCAGCGTCCGCTCACCGGGAAGGAATTGGCAGACCTTGCGGCCTACCTGGCCAGCCTGCCCACGCAGCTGTCATACAGGCACAAGTAAGTCAGTCAGCCGGCGTCGTGCCGCTGAAATGAAAAGCCGCTGCGTCTGCTGCGGCTTTTTTCTTTTCGCGGCCGGCAGACCGCGGCTTCAGTTCAGCTCGGGCAGCCCCGCGCGGCGGCGCGCGTTGCGGACATACGCGGCGCCGTCCGGCGCAGTGTTGCTGCGCTGTGCCGCCCAGAGCATCTCGCCCAGGCACTCCATCAGCTCGTGCTGTGCTGCATGCGGGTCCTGCATGCGGGCCAGCAGGCCGTCGAATGCCGCGCGGATGCCCGGCGGCTGATCGGCCTGCACCTGTTCGCTGATGGACAGGTGCATGGACAGATGCAGGAAGGGGTTGGTCCGGCCGCTCTCTGGCGAGTAATCCGCGCTCTGGGCCTGCTGCAGATCAGCGAGATCGCTGTGGTACTCCGGATGTTCAGTGATCCAGCGAGCGGCCAGGTTTTCGAGCGGCGTGAGAATTTCGCGCGCCTGCAGCTTGCGCCAGGTCTCGCAAAAGAACGCGCGGACCTGATCCTTGGTGGGATTGAACATGTGTTGAAGCTGCGGCCGGCCTGAAGTTCGCCTCAGTGCGTTCAAGCGCTCCGCAGCATGGCTGGACTCAGACGCCCAGTAATTCCACTTCAAACACCAGGGTGGCGCCCGGCGGGATCACGCCGCCGGCGCCGCGCTCGCCGTAGCCCAGCGCAGCGGGGATCGTGAGCACGCGCTTGCCGCCGACCTTCATGCCGGCCACGCCTTCGTCCCAGCCACGGATCACGCGACCGGCGCCCAGCGGGAATTGGAAGGGCTGGCCGCGGTCCACCGAGCTGTCGAACTTCTTGCCGCGCTGGCCGTTTTCCAGCAGCCAGCCGGTGTAGTGCACCGTCACGCGCGTGCCGGGCACGGCCTCGGCGCCGTTGCCGACGACCACGTCTTCAATCTGCAGGCCGCTTTCGGTGGTGCGGGTGTTGGACATCTTCTTGGTCTCCGTAGGCTTGGTGGCGGGCGCAGGTGCGCTCTTGCCGGGGGTGGTGTTCGTTTGTGCCTGTGCTGCGCCGGGATGGGCAGTCAGCACAACTGCGGCGAGAGCGGCCGAGGCGATCAGGGGACGGATCAGTGCAGGGTGCATGGCGGTCCTTGGTGATTGAAGGCCTGCGCTTGGGCGTGTGCTGCGTCGGGCGATCCGAATTCAGCCACGGCAGATGCGCAAACCTGATGGCGCGCAATGTACCCGCAGTAGCATCGGCAACCGGATTGGGCCATAATCCAACTCTTATATAAGACCTGCGGCGCAGGTCCGGTCGAGGAGCCCAGAGAGGTGACCGGTTTGTGCCGCATTTCGCTCGAGCAATCCACGCCAGGTGCAACGCCCGGCGTGCTTACCGACTCCACCAGTCGCGCCAACAAGGAAGCGTTCCACCATGTACCAGCACATCAAGGTTCCCGCCGGCGGCCAGAAGATCACCGTGAATGCGGACTTCTCCCTCAACGTGCCCGACAACCCCATCATTCCCTACATCGAGGGTGACGGCACGGGCTTCGACATCACGCCGGTGATGATCAAGGTGGTGGACGCAGCCGTGGCCAAGGTCTACGGCGGCAAGCGCAAGATCCACTGGATGGAGATCTACGCTGGCGAGAAGTCCACCAAGGTCTACGGCCCGGATGTCTGGCTGCCCGAAGAGACCCTGCAGGTCCTCAAGGACTACGTCGTCTCCATCAAGGGCCCGCTGACCACGCCCGTGGGCGGCGGCATCCGCTCCCTGAACGTGGCCCTGCGCCAGGAGCTCGACCTCTACGTCTGTCTGCGCCCGGTGCAGTACTTCGACGGCGTGCCCAGCCCCGTCAAGGAACCGCACAAAGTCGACATGGTGATCTTCCGTGAGAACAGCGAAGACATCTACGCCGGCATCGAGTACGAAGCCGAGAGCGACAAGGCCAAGAAGGTCATCGACTTCCTCGTCAAGGAAATGGGCGTCAAGAAGATCCGCTTCCCGAACACCTCGGGCATCGGTATCAAGCCCGTCTCCAAGGAAGGCACCGAGCGCCTCGTGCGCAAAGCCATCCAGTACGCCGTCGACAACGACAAGCCCAGCGTGACCCTCGTGCACAAGGGCAACATCATGAAGTTCACCGAAGGCGGCTTCCGCGACTGGGGCTACGCCCTGGCGCAGCGCGAGTTCGGTGCCGAGCTCATCGACGGCGGCCCGTGGTGCAAGTTCAAGAATCCCAAGACTGGTCGTGACATCGTCATCAAGGACAGCATCGCCGACGCCTTCCTGCAGCAGATCATCCTGCGCCCGGCCGAGTACAGCGTGATCGCCACGCTGAACCTGAACGGCGACTACATCTCCGACGCCCTGGCCGCACAGGTCGGCGGCATCGGCATCGCTCCGGGCGCCAACCTCTCGGACAGCGTGGCCATGTTCGAGGCCACCCACGGCACCGCACCCAAGTACGCCGGCAAGGACTACGTGAACCCCGGTTCCGAGATCCTCTCCGCCGAGATGATGCTGCGCCACATGGGCTGGACCGAGGCTGCGGACAAGATCATCGAAAGCATGGAGAAGTCCATCCTGTCCAAGAAGGTCACCTACGACTTCGCCCGCCTCATGGAAGGTGCGACGCAGGTGAGCTGCTCGGGCTTCGGTCAGGTGATGATCGACCACATGTGATTCAGGTCTGCAGCCTGACTGCAGACATAGCAATCCGCAGAAAAGCCGCCCCCTGGGGCGGCTTTTTTGTTTGTCGCTAAAGCGTCATCACGGCGGGGCCGAAAGCGAGGCATTCCCCTGGAGGTCTCGTGAAGCATCGTGCCAACCCGCTGGCTGCCCAAGCCATTGAATACACGCCCGTCTGTGTGGACACCCTGCGTGAGGAACTGCGGCATCTGCATGCAGGCACGGCCACGGGCTACGGTGCGAGCCACGTGGGCACGCAGCGCGAGATCGAGGAGCTGCTACCGGAGACCTGCCGCTGGTTTGACCGCTTGCCGGACTACCTGAGCCCGGAGTTCACGGCCATCGAGCATGCGTCGATTGCCAACCGCCTGGCCTGGCTGTGGCCGGAACCGCTGGCGGCCATGCGCTATCTGGACGGGCTGATCCTCGATCAGGGCACCGGCCAGCGCACGTTCAGCATGGATGTGCTGTTTGAGCTGGTGGCGCTGAAGGCCTGGCTCGATGAGATGCAGGCCAGCAGCGCTGGCAGCGCCTTCGGGCTGCCGCGCACCCTGCGCAGCGCTGGCCGCACCTGGCCCGGCGATCTGCGCTGAATACAATTTCGGCCAACATATCTAGGGAATGGCGGTCGGGCGGTATCCGCTTTTCCCTGGCTGCTCTTCAGCCAGCTCTGATGAGAAAACACGCCAATAAGTATTGATTTCGGCCAGAATGACTGGTTCTCGGCTGCTGAAGCCTCTTCCAGCCCTCGTCTGCAGTTCGGCGGCTCAGTGGCTGAGCACCTGATTGATGTTCTCTCGCATGTTGTGGCGGGCACCCACGCGATGCGCAAGCACTCAGCCGCCAGACTGCGCAGCATTTGCCCCGGCGCCGCACCCCACGCCCCGCACCCCTGCCACGCCTGCACGCTGTCCAGCCCAAGCCGCGCCACGCGCTTGCGTTGCGGCTGCCCGCCCAGGCGCACCCCAATAACGCTCTCATAACGCTGCACTGTTTACGGTAGGACTGAGCGCCTGCCCATCTTCGCGGGATGGCCGGCGCCGCAGCACGGCAGTACACCGTCGCTGGGGATCGCAACGTGCTTCTGGGAGGCTTCATGGCGCACACGCAATCGGCAGTCGTGCACTCTGCACACACGCACCCGGCGGGATCGCCGCCTCAACACCCGAGCGGCGATCCGCAAGCTGGTGGCACCACGCCCCCGAGGCTTCTCCCGGTCAGCCAGCCGTCCGGTCTGGGTCTTGGGGCCGATGAGCTCGCCATCCACCCTGCCACCCAGCCGGGCCCGCGCAAGCCCGGCCGGGCTGATCCGCCTCTCAAGCTCACCGCCACCCACATCACCCACACGCGGCTGCTTGCCGCTGGTTGCGTCGCGCTATGCGCCCTGGCCGCCAGCCCGGCCTTGGCGCAGCAGCGCGCCCAGCAGGTGGTGCGCCCGCCGGTGTCGCAGGCCTGGATCGACCTGGCCACGCATGCCAGCGACATTCCCGGCATGGGCATGATGGGCTCCATGATGGGCGGTGGCGGCATGCCCAGCCTGGGCAGCATCTTCGGCCGTGGCAAGGGCGGCGAAAACAAGGACGGTGGCAACGTCTTCGGCCAGACCCGCATGACCATGGCGCCGGGGCAATGGATGGATGTGTCCGTCTACACCCGCACCAACCCCGGTCTGACCGACGCCACCCAGGCCATCCCCGCCGGCATGCGTCTGGGTAACACCCTGGCCCTGCAGGCGCCGCAGCCCACCAGCACTGAACCCGCGCCGCCCGCCCCGCGCGAGGAAGACACCCGCGAGCCGGAATACCAGAAGCCCAAGGGCAAGCTCATGCTCTATTGGGGCTGCGGTGAAGCCATCCGCGCCGGCCAGCCGCGCGTACTCGACTTCGCCACCATGAACCCGCAGGACGTGCAGCGCATCATGGTCATGCGCGGCAACACACCCGCCGGCCCGCGAAGCCAGCCCGGCTTTCCCAGCTGGCCCAGCAAGCCGGACAGCCGCAAGGTGCCCACCGGCGCCCAGCTCGCCGGTGAGAACGCCTTCACCGGCCAGGGCATCGTGGACGGCTTTCGCTTCAACCTGCCGCCCGCCAACGACTTCATGCCCGCCATCCGCATGGAGCAGGGCAACAACGGCGGCGCCACGGTGCTGAACTGGAACAACATCGAAGTCGCCCGCGCCTACTTCCTCAGCGCGTTCGGGGGCAAGGGCGGGAGCCGCGGCGGCGGCATGCCGGGCATGCCCGGAGGAGGTGGCGATGAGGGTGCAGAAGTCATTCTCTGGACTTCGAGTGAACAGCCGGACATGGGCTGGGGCCTGCAGGACTACCAGCGCCAGGGCGATCTGGACAAATGGCTCAAGGAGAAGGTGCTGCTCCCGGCCGGCAGCACCAGCTGCACCATCCCGCGTGGCATCTTCGATGGTGCACAGGGCATGTTGCGCATGATCGCCTTCGGCCCCGAGTTCAACACCGCCTTTCCGCCGCGCCCCACCGACGTGAAGGTGCCCTGGGAGCCGCAATGGGCCGCCCGCGTGCGCACCAAGAGCACCTTCATGAGCATGCTCGGCATGGACCCGGGCATGCGCCGCGCGCAGGAGGGCCAGCAGCAGGAGCAGAAGAAGCCCTCGGCAGTGGACATCCTGCGCGGCGTGCTGGGGCGCTGAACCGCGCCGAGTGCGCGCCGCGGGCTTGCTTCATCCGGTGCGCGGGCCGCAAGATGCGCGCTCGTGCGCAGCACCTGCTGCGGTACCCAGTCTGTCCCCCTGATGCCACGCCATGCCGCTTACGACCGACCTGCCTTCAGAACGCCCCGTCCAGGCCCAGCTGGACGCCTACAACGCGCATGACGTGCAGGCCTTTGTGGCGTGCTACACCGAAGATGTGCAGATCTTCCGCCTGCCGGGCACCGAGCCCGTGATGACCGGCCGCGCGGCCATGGCGGAGCACTACTCAAAGCATCGATTCAACATTCCCACCTTGCACGCCGAGCTGGTGAATCGCATGGTGATGGGCAACAAGGTGATCGACCACGAGCGCATCCACGGCGTGCGCGAAGCGCCCTACGAGGCTGCGGCGATCTATGAGGTGCAGGGCAACCTGATCAAGACCGTGTGGTTTCTGAACCCGGACTGAGGCGCTGCCTGCCCGGGCTGCAGCCGCCGCCGGGCCGTGAGCCTCGCGAACGCAGGCGCTGAGACGTGCTCAGCGCCGCTCAGCCTGACTTCTTGGACGGCGTCCAGGCGCGCACGACCACGCGGTTGCGGCCGCCGGACTTGGCTGCATAGAGTGCCTTGTCGGCTGTGCCGAAGAGCTGGTCCACGTGCTCGATGGCCTGAGCATCGGCCACGGCCACGCCAAAGCTGGCGGTGATGCGCATCGGCAGGCCGTCCGGGGCACGGAAGATGGTCTGCTCGATCGCGGCACGCACGCGCTCGGCCATCACATCGGCCGACTCGGGGCCCAGGTCTGAGGCCAGGGCGATGAACTCCTCGCCGCCATAGCGGGCCAGCAGGTCCGACTGGCGGAATTCCGTCAGCGCGATCTGCGCCAGTTGCGTCAGCACGGCATCACCCACCGCATGGCCAAAGCGGTCATTGATGGCCTTGAAGTGGTCGCAGTCGAACAGCACCAGCGCAATCTGCCAGTTGTGGCGCCGTGCTTGCGCCAGCAAATGGGTGCCGCGCTCGTCAAAGGCGCGGCGGTTGGCCAGGCCGGTGAGCGGGTCGGAGGTGGAGGCGTGCTGCAGCTCGCGGATCAGCGCGCTGCGCTCCTGGGTGGCCCGCTGCTGCTGCTCGCTCAAGGCCTGCACCTCGGCCACGGCGCGCTGCAGGTCGCCCAGCTCGTCGGTGCGGCGCACCGCGGGCAGGCGGCGCACCGACTCGCCACGCAGCACGCGGCGGATGGCATGCGTGCTCGACAGCAGCGGGCGGATCACCCAGAGGCGGATGGTGAACAGCACGGCCAGTTCCACCAGCAGGATCAGGCCGGCCAGCGCCAGGTTGATCCACATGCGTTGCCGCGCCTCGGCCACGGCGCGCTCCGCACCCTCGCGGGCCACGGCAAAGGTTGTGTCGCGCAGCTGCACGATGGAGCGCATCTCCGGGACATAGCGCGCCACGAAGCCGCCGGACTCCAGACCGTAGTTGCCGTTGCTCAGGCCACGCTGGGTCATGTCGGCAATGAAGGGCAGGCCCGCGCCGAAGTAGCGCGTGTTCAGCTCGAGCATGGCGGCGCGGATGCGGGGGTCCTCGCCCATGCGGTGGGTCTTGAGCTGCACATCCAGCAGCTGGGCAAGCTGCAGGATGCGGCCCTCGAGCAGTGGGATGTCGCGCCGCTCGCGCTCGCCCAGCGGGCGCTGCGTGGCCAGGGCACTGGTGAACTGCGAGCCCAGGCGGCCGGCGTTCTCGCGCAGTTCGGCGCTGTAGCGCGCGGCCACCAGGGGCATCGCCAGATCGGGGTGGGCGCGCTCGGCCGCGCCGGAGAGCAGGGTCACGGCGCTGAACACCGTATCGATCACGGCAAACATCTGGTCGATGGGCTCGCGAGTGAGGCGGCTGCCGGGCGCGGTGCGGTCGATTTCGGGCAGTTGCGCCACGCGGTCCACGTTGGCGCGCGCGCGCACCAGCTCCAGACGCGCGCGGTCCAGCAGCTCGGCGGCCCCGGTGGGTGCCGAATCGGGATCGGCGTGCAGGGCCTCGAAGGCGCGGGTGAAGGCATCATCGGTGACTTGCCGGGCCTGGTTCAGGCGCTCGCGCCGCGCAGGGTCTGGCGGCACGCGGTCATTGAGCACGGGGATGGTGGGGCCGCGCTCGGCCGAGGCTTTCTCGGCCACCTGCATGGCGAGGTTGGTGAGCTGCATCGCGGCCAGCCCGGCCTCGGCAGAGCGCACGAGACGCCAGTCCTGCACCACGGAGCGCGCCGCCATGAGCAGCACCAGGCTCAGCAGGATGCCGGTAAACAGCAGGAACAGACGGCTCAGACGCATTCAGAACGGGGTGGCAATCTTCTCGCGGGCGGTGCGGTCATTGCAGCGCAGCCGCGTGGATCGCCCCAAAGGCACCGTGGACCGCCCATCGTCAGGCGTGGTGCGACATCGCAAGCGCGAACGGATTAGGAGAACAGGCCTGCATGGTAGTGCGTTGCAGCACGGGTTCCCGGACCGCCGCCCGGGACGTTCGGCCACAGCCGTTCTGCAGCGCCCCCAAGTCTGTGGAGACGCATTCCGCCTGCGTGCCTACCAGCCCAGCAGCGTGGCCACGCCCAGGCCGACAAACAGCAGTGCGGCCAGCTTGCCGATGGTCTTGGCGGAGACACGCGCGGCAATGGCTCGGCCCAGCAGCGCCGCCGGCGCGATGGCCAGCATCTCGCCCATCCACGCCCCGCCGATCACCGCCCACACGTGGTCCGTGCGCGTGCCCAGCAGCACCACGGCGATCTGGCTCTTGTCGCCCAGCTCCGCCAGCGCAAAGCCCACGGCGGCACTGGTGAACACAGCCCAGGCCGTGGCGGCGCGCAGCTTGGCGGCGGCGTCCGGGTCCTCGTCTTCGTCGTCCGCCCCGCGCAGGAACAGCCAGGCACCGAAGGCAAAGAACAGCGCGGCGGAGATGTAGCGGGTGAGCGCGGGGTCGATCAGATTGGCCGCCGCCGCCCCCAGCCAGGCAGCGGGCACCATCAGCACCAGCGCACCCAGGCCAACGCCGGCCAGCACCGTCCAGGGGCGGTGGGTGCGTGCGGCCAGGGCCATGGCAAAGAGCTGGGTCTTGTCGCCCAGCTCGGCCACAAAGATGGTGGTGGCGGCGGTGATGAAGCTGGCGGCAGCGCCGGCCAGTGCAGGTTCGGTGATTGGAGAGGTCACTGGGCTTGGGGGTGAAGCGATCAGCCACGCTTGCGGGTGGCAGCGGCGCGTTTTGTGGGGGCTTTGGCTGCGCGGCTTGTGGCGGCGGTTTTGGTGGTGGCTGTGACTTTGGTGGGCGTGGACTTGAGGGGCAGGGCTTTTGCAGGCACCCTGGCAGGCTTTCCGCTTGTCCCGCGCGGCTCTTCGGGCATTTTGGTCTGGGAAGCCGCGCCAGTGGTGGATCTGCGTTTTGGCGTCTTGGCGGGTGCGGAGGCGGTTTTGGCGCCTGCCGGTGGCGGTGGGGCCTTCTGCAGACCCTTCTTCACGGCTTTCTTGGCAGTCTTTCCGCTTGTCCTGTGGACTTCTCCAGCCATTTTGGTCTGAACAGCCGCGCCAGTACTTGATCCAGATCGCGTTTTCCGGGCGCTGGGCTGCATGGCTTCGGCGATCTTCTGCGCCACGGGCTTGCGGGCGGGCTTGGCCTCTGCGACGGCCTCCGGGTCAGGCGTTTTGGGCTTGTAGGTGCACAGGTCGCTCACGGGGCAGCGCCAGCATTCGGGCTTGAGGGCCTTGCACACATAGCGGCCGTGCAGGATCAGCCAGTGGTGGGCATCCAGCTTGTACTCCGCGGGCACGACCTTCAGCAGCTTCTGCTCCACCACGTCCACGTTCTTGCCGGGCGCCAGGCCCAGGCGGTTGCTCACGCGGAAGATGTGCGTATCCACGGCGATGGTGGGCTCGCCAAAGGCGGTGTTCAGCACCACGTTGGCCGTCTTGCGGCCCACGCCGGGCAGGGCCTCGAGCGCCTCGCGGTCACGCGGCACCTGGCCGCCGTGCTGCTCGATCAGGATGCGACAGGTCTCGATCGCGTTCTTGGCCTTGTTGCGATACAGGCCGATGGTCTTCACGTACTCGGTCAGCCCCTCCACGCCCAGTGCGTACATGGCCTGCGGCGTGCGCGCCACCGGAAACAGCTTGCGCGTGGCCTTGTTCACGCCCACGTCCGTGGCCTGGGCGGAGAGCAGTACCGCAATGAGCAGCTCGAAGGGGCTGCTGTATTCCAGCTCGGTGGTGGGCTTGGGGTTGGCGGCGCGAAAGCGGGTGAAGAGTTCGGCAACGACGGCGGGTTTCATGGGCGAGATTGTCCCAGAGCGCTGCAGCGCATCCCGGGCCGAGCGGGGCGGATCGTCGCGGAGCGGCCGGCGCGCCAGTGCGCAGGCTGACCGCGCGCCGCGGGGTGAAGACTTCACAAGCCGATGGCCTGAACCCGCTTGTCTGGTGCGGCTTTCCAGCCAGATGCCCTGAAGACGCGCTCCTGGTGCGCGGGTTCAGGGGGGCCTGCGCAGGGCGGTGGCGTGTGGAGCTACGTGCTGCGATCACGGTCGGCGTTGGCGCCGCCGCACCTCGGCGCGCCGCGGCCAGGGCGAGCTAGGCCTTCGCGCCAGTGCCGCCCGCCTGCCGCCGCTCCCGCGCCCGGGCCAGCGCCGCTTCGATGGCGCTGCGCTTGCGCGCCAGTTCGGCGGCGGGGTCGGCCACGCCTTCCGTCTTCGTCAGTTCGGCCAGGTGCGCGAGCTTGTCCTGGGCCTTGGCGGCCAGGCGCTCGTCGTTTTCCGCGCGCTCGCGGATCAGGCGGGCGTTGCGGCTCTCGTAGCGGTGCAGGGCCTGGGCGGCGTCGTGGTCCGTCCAACCCGTCAGCCCCGGCTTTTCTTCCATGCTGATGCAGTCCACCGGGCAGGGCGCTACGCAGAGATCGCAGCCCGTGCACAGCGCATCAATCACGCCATGCATCCACTTCGGCGCGCCCACGATCGCATCCACCGGGCAGGCCTGGATACATAGCGTGCAGCCAATGCAGCGCGCCTCATCAATCACTGCAATGCGCCGCGGGCCTTCGACGCCATTGGCAGGATTCAGCGGCAACACCGGAAACCCCGTCACCGCCGCCAGCTTCTCAATCCCCGCCGCACCGCCCGGCGGGCACTGATTGATCTGCGCCTGCCCCGCCGCAATCGCCTCGGCATAGGGCCGACAGCCCGTGTACCCGCACTTGGTGCACTGGGTCATGGGCAGGACGTCGTGGATCTGGTCGGCGAGGGCGCGCATGCGTTCAAGTTTAGAAGGGCGGCAGTGCCCGGATTGCGCAGGTGAGATTGGCTCTGGGAGCGGGTCTTCAGGGGAAAGTGGCTGGAGAACCGCATGGGACAAGCGGGAAGCGTGCGTGCTGACTGACTCGGCCCAATATGAGCAGCCTTATAGTCGGCGACAGCAAGCAGAGAGAGCTCCAGTGCCCCCAAACATCCGTCGTCAGAAGAACGTTCAAGCTCAAGTTCAGGACCGGCGCGATCAGATCCTCGACACCGCGCGCGAGTACGCCCAGCACCCAGAGCGCTTTGAATGGCTTCGTGCGACGCTCGCTTCCCAATCGCTTGATCCGCGAGACGGGATACTCGTGGAGTTGCGGTCTGTCCCAGATCAGGGCTGCTGGGTGCACTACGGGATGTGGCTAGCTGGCGATGAGCGGTTCTACAAGTTTGTGGTGGACGAGACGTTCGGCAAGCGATCGCTCGAAGGCAGTGGTCGTGTCGAGCAAGCGCGTGTCGACGATGTCACCGACTCCACTTCGATTGAGGAGTTTCTGCCCGGAACGGGCCACTCTTTGGGGTATTTGGCACTGGGAGTGCTCAGAGCCCATCGGCAGGGAACCGTCATATCGGTACGGTCGACAGCCGAAAGCGCAAACCACGTTTCTACAAATCTGAAAGCACGATGAATCGCCGTGGCGTCCTCATCGCATCGGTCTCGGCTGCGGGCTTGGTGACCGCCCTCGCGGCATTTCCTGAAGGTCCGAAGCCATTGCGGATCGATGCTCGAACAATGGCTGATCTAAAGGCGCTGCGCGCCGAGCCCAAATTCCTCGACTTGCCTGGCGCGCCCGCGGTAGAGGAGCGCCGCAGACTTGAACCGCTAATCAATCAATTGATCGACCGTTTGATTGCTGGCGTGCAGGCAAATCCGACAGATGCTTGGGTGCTGGCACAGATGGACCCAACGGTGAAGGCCTTTCACTTGGAGGACACGGAGGCGCGGGAGCGTTGCCTCAACTACATCGAAACGATATTCAGGATTTTGGGTATCCCGAATGATCGCGGCGCATTTCGCAAGTACATGATCTTTTGGTAGCCCCGACAACCAGAAGGCGCAGCAGTCGCGCTCATCAGCGTGTTCCCGCAACCCGCCCCAACGTCGCCGCATACACCCCACTGCGCGCCCCGCCAATCTCAACCGCCTTGCGCGCTGCCAACAGCGCCCCCGCCCGATCCCCCAACGCCAGCCGCGCCTGCGCGAGGTTGTTCCACGCATCCGCCGCCTTGGGGTGGGCGGTGGTGGCGCGTTGCCAGTGTTCGGCGGCAGCGGCGCGGTCGCCTGATTTCCAGGCGAGGTTGCCCAGGCCCATGAGGGCCACGAGGTCGTCGGGCCAGCGCGCGAGCAGGGCGCGGTAGGCGGTGGCGGCGGCCTGGGCGTCTGTGCGTTCCAGCGCGGATGCGGCCAAGCCGGCTTGCTCCTGCGTGGCGGTGCGCGGCAGCTGGCCGGGCGGGGTGATGGCCAGGGCCCAGTAGCCACTGCGCGCCCAGGTGTGCTCGAAAGTGTCGAGCTTCATGATCAGGTTGGGCGTGGTGCCGGAGTGCAGGGTGATCTCGCGCCGGGCGGCGTTGTGCCCGATGACCACGGCGTAGTGCCAGCGGGGCAGGGCGGGCAGAGAGAGGTTCTGCAGCACGATCACGGGCTGGCCGGCCGCCACTTCATCGAGCAACGCAGGCAGCCGGGGCGGCAGCAGGGTGGCGAGCATGCCGGCGCGGCGGGCGGCCGCTTGCAGCTCGATCTGCAGGCTGCCCCCGGCGGCGGGCAGCATCATCTGCGGCGCGAGTGCCTCTGCCGTGACAGCCTTGCCGTGGAACTGCAGCACCATCGCCGTGGCCGCGGGGCCGCATTGGAGTTCGGCCTGAGGGATGAAGGGCACCTGCGCAATCTGCCCCGGCGCCGGTGCCGCGCCTTCTGACAACAGGCGGCTGGTCTGCGGCGCGGCGCAGGCGGCGAGCAGCAGGGGGGCGGCCAAGAGCAGGGCGAGCGTGCGGCGCCGCCCTGCAAAACATATCACCCGACCAAGCCGACCGGGCAGAAAGCAAAACGCCCGACCTTGCCGGTCGGGCGCGATGGACAGGTCGCCGCGGATCAACGGACCGATCGCGTGAACGGGAACACCTTGGTCAGGCCGAGGATGTCCGTCACCAGCAGGATGATGAAGACGGTGAAGAGCACACCCAGGATGTCCGATGCGCCGGCGGGCATCTGGTCGATCTGCGCGGCAATGCGGGCGGCTTCGTCGTCGGTCAGGGCGCCCACACGGGCCTGCACCTGGCCGATATCCACACCGCGCTGGGTGAGAGCGGCGCGTACTTCGTCGCGGGCCAGCAGGCTCTTCAGGTGCTCGCGCTGGGCCAGGGTGGCCTGGCTGGCGGCCACGGATTCGGTATCGATGATGCCTGCCGTGGCTGGGGCTTGTGCGGCTTGAGCGAAGGCTGCCATCGGCAGGCTGGTGCCCAGCACGCAGGTGACGGTGAAGGCGGCAACGGTACGAACGAGGGCAGCGTGCATCTGTATCTCCAGTGTTGTGGCTGGCCGGTCGGATGCAACGCGTCCGATCCGGCAACAGCGGGTGGCGAGAGGCTAAGCGCAGGCCGCTTCAATGGTCAATTGTGCAATTGCATCCTTTGGCAGCGCGCGACAGCGCTCACGGCTGACTCGGCGCGGAGGGCAAGCCGGCTGCGTGCGCAAAGCGCATGGCCTGCGGCCCAGGCGCGTGGCCCGCAGCCTCACTTGGAGGATGCGCGAAAGAAATTCGCCGAGCACGGGGCTCGGCGAATCGTTGCAGCCGGCGCCGCAGCCAGCGCAATCAAGCCGGCTGGCGCTTCCTGCTGCGGGCCTTGGCCTCATGCTTGTGCATGAATTCGCGGACCACGGGGTAGATGATCTCGCGCCAGCGGCGGCCGCTGAAGATGCCGTAGTGGCCAGCGCCTTCGGCGACGAAGTCCTTCTGCATGCTCTCGGGAATGCCGGTGCACAGGGTGTGGGCGGCCTGGGTCTGGCCGGGGCCGGAGATGTCGTCCAGTTCGCCTTCCACGGTGAGCAGGGCGATGTCGGTGATGTCCTGCGGGCGCACGCGCTGCGGCTTGCCCTGGATCATCACGTCCCAGGTGCCCTTGGGCAGGGCGTGGTCCTGGAATACGGTCTTGATGGTGGCGAGGTAGTAGTCCGCGTCCAGATCGAGCACGGCGTTGTATTCGTCGTAGAACTTGCGGTGGGCCTCGACGTCGTCGAGGTCGCCCTTGATGAGGTCCTGGTAGTAGTCCCAGTGGCTGTTGAAGTGGCGGTCCGGGTTCATGGCCACGAAGCCGGCGTGCTGCATGAAGCCGGGGTACACGCGGCGGCCGGCGCCGGGGTACTTCTCGGGTACGGTGGCAATCACGTTGAGTTCGAACCAGTCGAAGGACTTGGTGGTAGCCAGGTTGTTGACCTGCGTGGGGCTGCAACGCGGATCGATCGGCCCGCCCATCATCGTCATGCTCACCGGGCGCTTGGGGTCCTTGAGGGTGGACATGATGGACACGGCCGCCATCACGGGCACGGTGGGCTGGCACACGCTCATCACATGCAGGTTGGGCGCCAGGCGCTGCATGAACTCGATGCAGTAGGTCACGTAGTCGTTCAGGTGGAAGCGCCCGGCCGACAGCGGCACCATCTTGGCGTCCGCCCAGTCGGTGATGTAGACGTCGAAATCCGGCAGCATGGCGCGCACGGTGTCGCGCAGCAGGGTGGCAAAGTGGCCGGAAAGCGGCGCGAAGATCAGCACCTTGGGCTGGCTCAGGTGCTCGGCGTCCAGCTTCTTGAAGCGCAGCACGCGGCAGAAGGGCTTGC
This sequence comes from Piscinibacterium candidicorallinum, assembly GCF_047549485.1. Classification (GTDB taxonomy): domain Bacteria; phylum Pseudomonadota; class Gammaproteobacteria; order Burkholderiales; family Burkholderiaceae_C; genus Piscinibacterium; species Piscinibacterium candidicorallinum. The sequence goes on from NZ_CP180191.1 coordinate 1,576,327, forward strand.
GCGCCACCACTTCCTCGGCCACGGCGTATTCGACGCCGTCCACGCGGGTGTACTCCAGCCCGAACTGCGGCTTTTCGTACTCCTTGCCCAGGCGGTAGAGCAGCTCATAGCCCGCCGCCACACGCCGGTTCAGCGGGTGGATCAGGAAAGGGTTCATGGGGTGGTTGAGCCAGTGCGCCTGCGCCTGGGCGTAGGCTGTGAGCGGATTGAGAATGCTTCGCTGGAACTCGTAGACCTGGTAGAGCATGGTCGGATCCCCTGAAATCGGTATCGGTTTGGGCCGATTATGCGGTGCAGCAATGCAGGCGACAAATCAATGAACCGACGCCGGCACCGCCACTTCGGCCTTGACGCACAAGCCCTCCCTGAGCGGGTGGCCGGTTATGACGGATTTGCACCTGAAGCCGCGCGGTTGCGCAGTCTTTGCGTTGCACTTTCGGACGCAGGCTGCACTGCGAGCACTTTGCCGAAGCTTCCAGCACGAGCCTGACGCCATGCTTGCTGCGGCGCAGCGCGCGGTCTGCCAGGTGCGCACGGGATACCCGGCGGCTACCAGTAGTTCTCTAGCGCGAGCTGGCCCGGCGCGCCGCGGCGGCTGGTCTTCAGACCGAGCTGCCCAAGCACTTCGCGCGTGTCCTCAACCATCTGCGGGTTGCCGCAGATCATCACGCGGCTGGCTTCGGTGCTGAACTTCAGGCCCGCGGCAGCTTCCAGCTCGCCCGATGGGATCAGACTGGTGATGCGGCCCGCCAGGCAGCCGGGCACGGCTTCACGCGTCACGGTGCGCACGTACGTGAGCTTTTGGGCAAATTCGCCGAAGAACTCGTGCGTCTTGAGGGCCTCGATCGTGTCCTGGTAGGCCAGCTCTGCGGCCTCGCGCACGCTGTGCACGAGCACGATGCGCGCAAAGCGCTCCCAGACGGCCGGGTCATGCAGGATGCTGATGAAGGGCGCGATCCCAGTGCCTGTGGACAGCAACCAGAGATCGCTGCCGCCCTCGAAACGGTCCGTGGTCAGGAAGCCGAAGTTGGTCTTGTCCACCAGCAGACTGTCGCCGACCTGCAGGCGCGCCAGTTCACTGGTGAATTCGCCGCCGGGTACGACGATGGAATAGAACTCCAGAAACTCGTCATGCGGGGCGGACACCATGCTGTAGGCGCGCCAAACGGGCTTGTCGGCACCGTCCTTGAGCACACCAAGCCGTGCCCACTGGCCGGCGGTGAACCGATAGCCCGGCGAGCGCGTGCACCTGAAGGAGAACAGATGCGGAGTCCAGGGCTTGATCCAGGTGATCCGCTCTGTGGTGTGCTTCTCGGGACTGCTCATGGGAGGAACGCACCGCGACCCGGTGCGTGCTGCATCACTTCTCGAGGTACTGCAGCTTGTCCTTCACGTCCTTCCACTGATCCGCATCGGGCAGACCGGGCTTCATGCGAGTGATGGAGGGCCACTGGGCCGTGAGCTCGACATTGAGCTTGATGAAGTGGTGCTGGTCGGCCGGCACATCTTCCTCGGCGTAGATCGCGTTGACCGGGCATTCAGGAATGCACACGGCGCAGTCGATGCACTCGTCCGGGTCGATCACCAGGAAATTCGGGCCCTCGCGAAAGCAGTCCACCGGGCAGACATCCACGCAGTCGGTGTATTTGCACTTGATGCAGGCTTCGGTCACTACATGCGTCATGGGGCGCTCTTGAAGATGGGCCGCGGGCGGGCGGTGTAGGGGTGTTGTCAGGTATCGGCCGCTATTGTATCGAAGCGACCTAGGCGAAAACCCCGACGCCCGTCTCGGAATCCGGGGCTTTGCCCGTGGCTCGGTTCAAGGCCGGCCGCCGTCGCACGACGTGCAAATACACAAGAACACGCGGCAGCGCAGACCGCAGGCAGCACCCAGGGAGACACTTCATGCATTGCAGCGCACGGCCCGCGGCCGATTCATCCGCATCGTTCGGAGCCTTGCGCTCTTGGGGGGCTCGCCGACCCGGGACGCGAGCCACGGAGCTGAAGGCTCTGGTGGCCGTGGTGATGGCGCTGCTGGTGCCGGCCGCCTGGGCAGGCAGTTTTGCCGGCCCCAGCGTCGGCCCGGTACCGGTCGAGTTCTTCCTGTTTGCCGCCGTGCTGCTGTGCGTGGCCCTGTTCCATGACCACACCCTGAAGGTGGCCGTGACGGGCGCCGTGGTGATCGCGGTCTACAAGATTGCGTTCTCGCCCTTCCATGCCGGTGCCGGGCTCGCGGGCTTTGCAGGGCACCTCACGCACGAATGGGTGATGCTGGCCAACCTGCTGGGTCTGCTGCTGGGTTTCGCGATGTTGTCCGTGCACTTCGAGAAGACCGAGATCCCGGCGGTGCTGCCGCGCTTTCTGCCCGACGACTGGAAGGGCGGCTTCGTGCTGCTGATCATGGTGTTCGTGCTGTCAGCCTTTCTGGACAACATCGCCGCGGCTTTGATCGGCGGCACCATGGCGGGTGTGGTGTTCAAGCGACGTCTGCATGTGGGCTACCTGGCCGCCATCGTCGCGGCATCGAATGCCGGTGGTGCGGGCAGCGTGGTGGGTGATACCACCACCACCATGATGTGGATTGCCGGCGTGTCGCCGCTGGAGGTGGTGGAGGGCTTCGTGGGCTCTGCGGTCGCGCTGTCGATCTTCGGCGTCATCGCTGCGCGGCAGCAGCACGCGTTCCAGCCGATTGCCAAGGACGAGGTGGCACACGCACCGATTGACTGGGCGCGCGTTGGCATTGTGGTCTTCATCCTGGTGACGGCGATCATCGTGAACGTGCTGATCAACACGCGCTTTGCGGCGCACTCGGACAGCTTCCCGTGGCTGGGCGTGGCCGTGTGGGTGGCCATCCTGCTCGCCGCACCGGTACGGATGCCCTCCTGGGCCGATCTCCCGGCGGCATTCAAGGGCTCGGTGTTCCTGCTGAGCCTGGTGCTGTGTGCATCGATGATGCCGGTGGAAAAGCTGCCGGCGGCCTCCTGGCAGACAGCCTTCGGTCTGGGCTTCGTGTCGGCGGTGTTCGACAACATCCCGCTCACGGAACTGGCGCTCAAGCAAGGCGGCTATGACTGGGGATTCCTCGCCTTTGCGGTGGGCTTTGGCGGCTCCATGATCTGGTTCGGTTCCAGCGCAGGCGTGGCGCTGTCCAACATGTATCCGCAGGCCAGGAGCGTGGGTGCATGGCTCAAGGGCGGCTGGCACGTGGCGCTGGCGTATGTGGCGGGCTTTCTGGTCATGCTGGCCGTGGTGGGCTTCCACCCGGGCAGCACGCCCAAGACGGCAGCGCAGGTACCTGGCGCTGCCGCGCCCGCCACGCTGCCCGCATCGACCTCGACCCCACCGCACACCCCCGCCCAGTGACCCAGAACACCCCGCTCATCGCACTGACCCGCGCCGTCTTCGACGACCAGATCACCACGCTTTCGCGGCAGTACCCACTGCGCAGCAACCAGGGCGACGAGCCGCTCGCGCCTGCCGCGCTCCACGCGCAGGTGGCGGGCGCCACGGCGCTGATCCCCACCGTGGCAGACCGCATCGATGCCGCGGTGCTCGACGCGGCCCCGGGTCTGAAGGTGGTCAGCAACGTCGGCGTGGGCACCAACAACATCGACATTGCTGCCTGCACGGCGCGCGGCATCGTGGTGACCAACACCCCGGGTGTGCTCACCGAAACCACGGCCGACATGGCCTGGGCGCTGCTCATGGCCGCCGCGCGCCATGTGCCGCAAAGCGAACGCTGGCTGCGTGAAGGCGCCTGGGACCGCTGGGCCCTGCAGCAGTGGCTCGGCAAGGACGTGCACGGCGCCACGCTCGGCATCGTCGGCATGGGCACGATCGGCAGCGCCGTAGCGCGCCGGGCGCGCGGCTTCGGCATGAAGATCGTCTACACCAACCGCAGCCGCGCGGCGAACGAGGCCGAGATCGGCGCCAGCTTCATGCCCCTGGATGAGCTGCTGGCCGCCAGTGACTTCATCGTGCTCGTGGTGCCGTACTCGCCCGCCACGCACCACCTGATCGGCGCGGCGCAGTTGGCGAAGATGAAGCGCGACGCCGTGCTGATCAACATCGCGCGTGGCGGTGTGGTGGACGATGCGGCGCTGGTCGAGGCCCTGGCGGCGCAGCGCATCGGCGGCGCGGCCCTGGATGTGTTCGAGAACGAGCCGAAGTTCGACCGGCGCTTTCTCGACCTGCCCAATGTCGTGCTCACGCCGCACATCGGCTCGGCCAGTCTGGCGACGCGGCGCGCCATGGCGCAGCTGGCCATCGATAACTGCACCGCAGCGTTGCGGGGCGAGCGGGCGCCCAATATGGTGAACCCGGACGTGCTGAAGTAAAACGCGCGCACCGCGCCCTGCTGAGGCAGCACCTCGCAGCCGATCACGACAACAAGGACACCGCTCGCCCATGGCCGACATCGAACTCTCACGCGAACACCAGCTCACCGACGCCCAGGCCCGCAAGGTCGCCCAGGGCGTGGCCGACGACATGGCCGAGGAGTACGGTCTGGAGAGCGAGTGGGATGGCGACGAGCTGCATTTCTCCCGCGCCGGCGTGAACGGCCGCCTGTCTCTCGAGCCCGGCGTCATGAGCGTGGAGGTGAGCCTCGGCTTTCTGCTGCGCCCCTTCGCCGGCAAGATCCGCGAACACATGAGCGCCAATTTCGACAAACTTCTGGCCGAGGCGGCCAAGGGTGGCAAGGCCGCCAAGAGTGCCAAGCCGGCAGACGCTGCACCCGCCAAAAAAGCGCCTGCCAAGAAGGCCGCCGCAAAGAAGTAGCCCTCTTGCCAGCAACCTGCTAATGATCCTGGATCCCGAGCTGGTGCAGGCTCGACGCCAAGCAAGCCGTGCGTTCTGGTCGCTGAAGCTTCACGCTGCGCCTGCGCTTGTGGTGATACTCGCGCTCTTTGCACCGGCTGACGCGCTGGACCGAAGCGCGCTTGCGCGAGAGTTCTGCAGCTGGGTGGTGTGGTTGGCTCCATTCTTGGCCGTGCACGCGGAGCAGAGCTACGTGCCCCAGGTTGTCACGCTGGTGAAGTGTGTGTCTTTCGCAGCGCTACCGGTAGTTCTTGCCGCAGCGATCCCTATTTGGATGAAGCAGATCCCCGTCCTTCTTCTTTTGGCAAGCGACGGGCAAGTCGATTTGTCCGAACAGCGGGCGGCGTCAAGGCGCTGGGTTAGCGCAGTCGTTGTGGGCGTCATGTTTCTCCTCGTGTTCGTTTTCAATTGGGTATTCCCTGCATGGTCTCCCTCGTTCGAAACCCATCGACCGGAAGCGGGTCCATGGGCGCATCGCGTGGTTTTGGCTATTGTTGAGTACGCAATGCTGATCATGGTCTCGAGTCTCACCGGCATGGTCGCGGCCTACGAGGGGGCGAAGGCCGAATGGCGCAAGCGGGCCTCACGCAGCAGCTAAGTCCCTGCCATGCACGCCTACTACAGCGACCGTTTCGTCCTGCCGCTGCCCGAGGGGCATCGCTTCCCGATGGCCAAGTACCGCATGCTGCGCGAGCGGATTGCGGCCGAACTGCCGCAGGTGACGCTGAGCGAGCCGCAGGCGGCCAGCGATGGCGTGCTCGCACTCGCCCATAGCCCGCAGTATGTGCAGCAGGTCGCCACCAACACCCTGCCGCCCCTGGTGCAGCGCGCGATCGGCTTTCCGTGGAGCGAACAGATGGTGGAGCGCTCACGCCGCTCGGTGGGTGCGACGATCGATGCGGCCCGGGCTGCGTTCACCGACGGGCTGGCCTGCAACCTGGCCGGCGGCACGCACCATGCCTTTGCCGAGAAGGGCGGCGGCTTCTGCGTCTTCAATGATGCGGCCGTGGCTGCACGCCTGATGCAGGCCGAGGCGCACCGAAGCGGCCGCAGGCATCTGCAGGTGGCGATCATCGACCTGGACGTGCACCAGGGGGATGGCACGGCCAGCATCCTGGCCGGTGATGAGTCGATCTTCACGCTGTCCCTGCACGGCGAAAAGAACTACCCGGCGCACAAGCAGCTCAGCGATCTGGACGTGCCGCTGCCCGACGGCACGGACGATGCCGCCTACCTGCACGCGCTGGATGCGGCGCTGGCTGAACTGGACGCGCGCTGCCAGCCGGGCTTTGCCATCTACCTGGCCGGAGCCGACCCGCACGAAGGCGATCGGCTCGGGCGCCTGAAGCTCACGGTGGACGGGCTGGCCGCGCGCGACGAGCGTGTGTTCCGTTGGCTGCACGAGCGGCGCATCCCGGCGGCGGTGGCCATGGCCGGGGGCTACAACCAGCACATCGAGACTACAGTGCAGATCCACTTCAACACGGTGGCTGCTGCGGCGTCATGGAGCACACGCTGGCGGGCGCGTGCAGCCGCCTGAGCAGCCTGCGACGTGCGGCAGGCTGCACCGGCCGTGCGGCTGGGCTGAGCGGGTTGCGGCGGCTGCTTAAATCGGGTCAATGTCCATCCAACCCCTTTCAGCCGACACGGCCCGCGGGCTGGGCTGGCTCGCGCCAGCCGCGTTCATCTTCATTTGGTCCTCGGGCTATGTCGTGGCCAAGGCCGCAGCGCCCCATGCCGATCCCTTGACCTTTCTCTCGGTGCGCTACGCCGGCGTGGTGCTGCTCATGCTCGCGCTGGCGTTTGCCTTCAGGGCGCCCTGGCCCTCGCGCCGCGACGCGCTGCACATTGCTGTGGCCGGTATCGGCATCCAGGCCATCTATCTGGGCGGGGTGTGGGTCGCCATCCGGCTCGGCATGGCTGCCGGCGTGGCCGCGCTCATCGTGAATCTGCAGCCCGTCTTGGTGGCTGCGCTTGCGCCGCTGGTGCACGAAAGCGTGAATCGCCGCCAGTGGCTGGGCGTGGCCCTGGGCTTTGGCGGGGTGGTGCTGGTGGTCTGGCACAAGCTCGCGGGCGCTGCGCTCAGCGCAGGGCCGGTGCTGCTGTGCGTGATGGCGCTGGCGGGCATCACGGTCGGCACGCTCTATCAGAAGCGCCGTGTGCCGAACTTCGACCTGCGCACCGGGCAGGTGGTGCAGTTCACGGCCTCGCTGCTCGTCACGCTGCCCTTTGCCTGGGCCTTTGAGCCCATGCGCATCGAGTGGAATGCGCAGGTCTTTGCAGCCATGGCCTGGAGCATCGTGGTGCTCACGGCCGGGGGCATCAGCCTCATGTTCTACATGCTGCGCCACGGCCAGGCCACTGCCGTGACCAGCACCATGTACATCGTGCCGTCCGTCACCGCACTGATGGCCTGGCTGATGTTTGGCGAAACCCTGAACGCCATTGCCGTGCTCGGCATGGTGGTGACCCTGGTGGGGGTGTATCTGGTGGTGCGCAAGTGACTGAATCCACGACAGAACGCAAACCTGCGCGGCCCGTGCCGCGCCCACGCAGCGACTTCCGCGTCTTCGTGCCCATCAGCACCCGCTGGATGGACAACGACGTCTACGGGCACATCAACAACGTCACCTACTACAGCTTCTTCGACACCGCGGTGAACGGCTGGCTGGTGGGGCAGGGCGCACTCGACATCGACACGAGCCCGGTCATCGGGATGGTGGTGCAGACCCAGTGCGACTACTTCGCGCCCCTGGCGTTTCCGCAGGCCATCGAAGCTGGCTTGCGCGTGGCTCACCTCGGGGGCTCGAGCGTGCGCTATGAAGTCGGTATCTTTGCGGCGGGCGAGCCGCTGACCGCCGCCCATGGCCACTTCGTGCACGTGTATGTGGACCGTGCACACCGCCGCCCGGTGCCGCTGCCCGAGCTGCTCAGAACAACACTGACCCGACTCTTGCCATGATCGACACCGAAGCCAGCCGCCTTGTGGACGCCGCCATCATCAGCCGTCGCTCGATCCGCGCCTTCCTGCCCAACCCTGTGGCCCGCGAGGACATTGAAGCCATCCTCGGCGCCGCCGCGCGTGCGCCCTCGGGCACCAACACGCAGCCCTGGCAGGTGCATGTGCTGACTGGTGCAGCGCGCCAGCGCCTGGTGGACGCGGTGCTGGCGGTATGGAACGACCCCGAGCAGCTCAAGCAGCACAGCGAGGAGTACGCCTACTACCCCACGCAATGGACCTCGCCCTACATCGACCGGCGCCGCAAGGTCGGTTGGGATCTCTACGGCCTGCTTGAGATCGGCAAGCAGGACAAGGCGCGCATGCACGCCCAGCACGGCCGCAACTTCTGCTTCTTCGACGCGCCGGTGGGCCTGATCTTCACGATCGACCGCATCATGGCCCAGGGCAGCTGGCTGGACTACGGCATGTTCCTGCAGAACATCATGGTGGCCGCGCGCGGCCGCGGTCTGGATACGTGTCCGCAGGCTGCCTGGATGCAGTTCCACCGCGTGATCGCCCGGGAGCTGAACTTGGCCGACACACAGATGGTGGTGTGCGGCATGGCGCTGGGTTATGCAGACCCAAGCAAGGTCGAGAACACCCTGGTGACCGAGCGTGAGCCTGTGGCTGGCTTTGCGCGCTTCATCGACGCGTAAGCCGTGCGCCATGCCCTGGAGAAGCGCATGGGACAAGCGGATTGGCATGCCCATGTCGCTTGTCTGGCAAGGGTCTTCAGGCACTTTGGTCTGGAGAGGAGCATGAAACGGACTTTCTTGAGGCTTTTCGCGGGCATCATGCTCGTGATGACGACACAGGCGTATGCCATGGACAACGCACAGATCATCCGTCTCTGGAACTTCGCCGACCCTGCAGCGAGCGAGCAGCGCTTTCGCGAGCAGCTGCGCGCGAGCACGGGCAACGACGCGCTGGAGCTGCAGACGCAGATCGCGCGCACCTACAGCCTGCGCGGCATGTTTACCGAGGCGCATGCGCTGCTCGACACCCTCAAGCCGGCACTGCCCACCGCCAGTGCCGAGGTGAACGTGCGCTACCTGCTGGAGCGCGGCCGCACCTTTCGTTCGGCCAAGGAGCCGGGCCGGGCACGCCCGCTGTTCGAGGAAGCGGTGGCACGCGCCCGCGAGGCCGGGCTGGAGTTTCTGGCGGTGGATGCGCAGCACATGGTCGCACTGGTCGCCCCATACGCCACCGAGCAGCTGAGCCTGAACCGACAAGCGCTGCAGTGGGCCGAGCAGGCGAAGGACCCGACGGCACGTCGATGGATCGGCCCGCTGTGGAACAACATCGGCGTGTCCTACCGCCAGGCGGGGCAGCTGGCCGAGGCGCTGGATGCCTTCCGCCGTGCCGTGGCGGGCTACGAGCTGCGCCAGGTGCCGGCCGACGTGCGCTTTGCCCGCTGGCAGGTCGCGCACACCCTGCGCCTGCTGGACCAGCATGAAGAAGCTCTTGCCATACAGCTGCGGCTTGAGCAGGAGGGCGCTGCGGCTGGCGAGCCGGACCCCTACGTCTTCGAGGAGCTGGTCGCGCTGTACACGGCGCTCGGGCAGACCGAGCGCGCCGAGCACTACGCCCGCCTGCAGCGCAGCGCGCAGGCGCCCAAGCCGTGAGTGTCGGTATGAGCACCACGGAACTCTTCGATCTCCCGCTGCAGCACGCAGCCGGTGAAGGCGGTGTGCGCATAGCCTACCGCACCGCTGGGCAGGGCAGGCCGTTGCTGCTCATGCACGGGCACCCGCAGACCCATGTGCTCTGGCACAAGGTCTGGGCCGAACTCACCGCGCGCTTTACCTGCGTGGCGATCGATCTGCGCGGTTATGGCGACAGCGACAAACCTGAGGGCGCCCCGCCGCACACGGCCTACAGCAAGCGCACCATGGCCGCTGATGCGCTGACCGTGATGCGCGCACTCGGCCACGAGTGCTTTGCGGTTCTGGCGCATGACCGCGGTGCGCGGGTGGCGCATCGGCTCGCACTCGATCATCCCCTGGCTGTGCAACGCCTGATGCTGCTGGACATTGCGCCCACGCTGGACATGTACCGCGGCGCAACCGAGACCTTTGCTCGCCTGTACTACCACTGGTTCTTCCTGATCCAGCCGGCGCCGTACCCGGAGACCCTGATCGGCCAAGACCCGGCGTACTACGTGCGCAAGACCATGGCCGGGCGCTTCGGCGCCACCGGAGACACGGGCTTCGGCCCCTTCGATCCGTGTGCGATGGCCGAGTACGAGCGTGCTTCACGCACGCCGGGCTGGGCCCATGCGGTGTGCGAGGACTATCGCGCCGCCGCGACGATCGACCTGGCGCATGACGAGGCCGATCGCGCGGCCGGCAGGAAGATCGAGTGCCCTTTGTCCGTCATTGTCGGCGCCAATGGCGTGGTGTCGCGCCTGTTCGATGCGCAGGCGCTGTGGGCGCGGCAGGCGCGCGGCGTCGAGTTTGCAGTCTCGCCCGGCGGGCATTACGTGCCGGAGGAGGCGCCGGCGTTCCTGCTGGAGCGCGCGCTGCCGTTCCTCTCGGCAATCTGAAGGCCACCGCTTCTCAAGACTGCGTCAAAAGAACGGTGCGGCGTCCGGTTCGGTCTTTGCCGATTCGCGCTGCGCTGCAGCGTCCAGCATCAGGGAAACTCCGTGCAAGGTGGGCACAGCGCTGCACGGCACAATCCCGCCTCAGGTCGTGGGCGACCGCTTTGCGCAAGGCTGGCAGGGCGCCGATCCATCGCGATCAGCACAACATCTTTTGGAGACCTCGTACATGAACTTTGTCCGTCGCGCGCTCATGGTGGCCTGCGCCGCAGCCCTGGGCACCGCCAGTCTGGCCGCTCACGCTGCTGACCCCTATCCCAACAAGCCGGTAACCATGGTGGTGCCGTTCTCTGCAGGCGGCCCGACCGACAACGTCGCGCGCGCCCTGGCCGAGTCCATGCGCAAGTCGCTGGGTCAGCAGATCGTCGTCGAGAACGTCGGCGGCGCCGGCGGCACCGTGGGCACAAACCGCGTGGCCAAGGCCCAGCCGGACGGCTACACGGTGCTGCTGATGCACATCGGGTTCTCGACGGCGCCTTCGCTGTATCGCAAGCTGGCCTACAACCCGGAAACCGACTTCGAGCCAATCGGGCTGGTGGTCGAAGTGCCGATGACCATCGTCGCGCGCTCTGACTTCGCGCCTGCCAACTTCAAGGACTTCGTTGCCCACCTCAAGGCCAACAAGGACAAGCTGAACTTCGCCAACGCGGGCATCGGCTCGGCCTCGCACCTGTGCGGCCTGATGTTCATGAGCTCGATCCAGACCGACATCCAGACGGTGCCGTTCAAGGGCACGTCTGATGCGATGACTGCGCTGATCGGCAAGCAGGTCGATCTGATGTGCGACCAGACCACCAACACCACGGAACAGATCCGCGCGAACCGCATCAAGGCCTATGCCGTGACCAGCGGTGCGCGTGTGGAGACCCTGCCGAGCATCCCGACCACCGCTGAATCGGGCTTCCCGAACGTGCAGGTCGGTGTGTGGCATGGCGTTTGGGTCCCGAAGGGCACGCCGAAGCCGGTCATCGACAAGCTGGTTGCAGCAGTCAACGACGGCATGAAGGATCCTGCCTTCCGCGATCGCATGGCGAAGTTGGGTGCCACCGTGTACCCAGCCAGCCGCGCCACGCCCGCTGCATTGGGCGATCACGTGAAGAAGGAAATCGCACGCTGGGGCCCGATCATCAAGGCCGCAGGCGTGTACGCCGACTGATGGGTGCGCTGTCCTGCGCCTGAGCCATGTGAAGGAGGCCGCGAACGCGGCCTCTTTCTTTTTTGCAATCCGAGCACCCGGTCTGGGCGGTTACCTTCGCGTTTATCGACGTCTGCGCCGTCGGCGAGATGCGGATACTGCGCGTTAGACGGTACTTGGAACGCCTGTTGCTATCTTTGGACGGGCCTGTGTGGCAGATTTGCAGAAGCCACATGAACAAGCCGCGATAAGTATCGGTTTTTACTGAAGATTTTCTTCGCCACTGCGCGAGTTGCATCTAGAATTCGGCCCACGTCTTGCTGCAACCGCCCGGAGTCTCACGCATGTTCTTGCTCAAGCGCCAACGCACGATGCGTCAATGGATGACAGGAATTGCGCTCGGTATTGCCGGCTGTGCAATTTCCGCAGCGTTGATCGTCCCCGCACCGGCTGTTGCCCAATCCGCAAGTACTTCGAGCAAGTCCGCCAAGTCATCGAAGCCGGCCGCCAAGCCTGCAGCCCGCAAGCAGAGCGCCACTGCACCCCGCAAGACGCAGCAGGCATCCAGAAGTATCCGCACGCAGCGTGTGGTTGCCGGCAAGAATCGCCGCGGCGCCCGTGCGCAGCGTGTCGCGTATGCTCCCCCCCGGCCTAGCATTGGCCAGTTGCAGGGTCTTCGCACTGACGATCCGCTGGATCTGCACTCCAGCGTTGCGCTCATCACTGATCAGGCCACCGGCGAGGTCCTGTTCGCCAAGAATGATCGCGCCGTGCTGCCGATCGCTTCGATCACCAAGCTGATGACCTCGCTGCTGGTCGTGGAAGCGCGCCAGCCGATGGACGAAATTCTGACCATCAGCGATCAGGAAATCGACACCGAGAAGGGTACGTCCTCACGTCTGCGCATTGGCGCCCAGTTGTCGCGCGCAGATGCCATGCACCTGGCGCTGATGAACTCCGAAAATCGTGCTGCACACGTGCTGGGCCGCAGCTATCCGGGCGGACTGCCGGCCTTTATCGAGGCGATGAATGCCAAGGCTGCTCTGCTAGGCATGACGCAGACGCGCTTTGTGGACCCTACGGGCCTGTCGCCGAAGAACGTGTCTTCGGCGCGCGACCTGACGCTCCTGATGAAGGCGGCGTATCAGCATCCTGAGCTGCGCGAGTACTCGACCAGCCCCTCTTACGCGGTGGCAGTGCTCGGCCGCAATACCCAGTTCGGCAACACCAACCGGCTGGTTCACAACCCGGAGTGGCAGATCGGCCTGCAGAAGACCGGGTATATCTCGGAGGCCGGCAAGTGCCTCGTTATGCAGGCGCTGGTGCAGGGCCGTCAGGTGCTGATGGTGTTCCTGGATTCAACCGGCAAGTACTCTCGCCTGGGTGATGCACAGCGCGTGCGCACCTGGCTGGAATCGCGCAATACTGCCGCTGGCGGCACCACGTCCTGATATGGGCTCTGCCGAATCGGTGCTCAGACGCCGATACGGAAGCCCAGTGAGCGGCTGATCTGGGCTGCTGTTCGCGTGAGATCCTCGATCCAGTCATCCTGAAGGCGATCGCCCGGCGCGGAGATCGACAGGCCGGCCACCAGCTTTCCGGTGTCGTCCCGGATGCCCGCCGCAATGCAGCGAACCCCCAACTCCAGCTCCTCGTTGTCACGTGCGAAGCCGCGCGCGCGCACGCTGGCAAGCTCCCGTTCGAGCTTGTCCACGTCTGTGATCGAGTTGCGCGTGTGGCCTGCCAGGCCGGTTCGCAGAGCGTAGTTGCGTACGGCGCGGCCGTCGTCCGCTGCAAGGAAGAGCTTGCCGGTCGAGGTGAGATGCAGCGGCGCCCGCCCGCCAATGGCGCGGACGACCTGCATGCCGGAGCGCTCCGAGAACGCACGTTCGACGTAGATGATCTCGTCGCCCTGGCGTACCGACAAGTTGATGGTCTGACCCGTGTGGCGGTGCAGGGACTGCATCGGCTCGAGCGCCACTTCGCGCACATCCAGTCGGCTCTTGACCAGGTTGCCGAGTTCGAGCATGCGCATCCCGAGCTTGTAGGCACCCGGCTGGGAGCGCTCTACAAGCCGATACTCCGCCAGGTCATTCAGGATCCGGTGCGCGGTGGACGGGTGCAAGTCCGTCGTACGAGCAAGTTCCTTGAGCGCAACTGCGCCGTTCTGGTCTGCGAGTGCGTCCAGCAGCTTGGCCATGCGCTCGATGACCTGAATGCTGTAGCGCGATTCGTCCTCACTCATGCTGGCTGTGCTCCGTGTACTTTTGCTGCATTGCAATAGTATGTCGGATTATGAAAGGCCAGTTCACCTAATGCCAAGCAGTCAGGTGAGGTTCGAGTGTTCGCTCAATCAGGCGTCGGCTTCCTCGTTCCCAACGCCTTGGCGTGTCCAAATACCGTCGAGCAGCAGCTCAGATGGGCGAAAAGCCGCCTTGTAGCTCATCTTGTCGCTGTGTTCGATCCAGTAGCCCAGGTACAGATGCGACAGGCCAAGCTGCCTGCACTGCTCGATTTGCCAGAGGATGTTGTAGGTGCCGTAGCTGGCGTTTCGCTCGTCCGGGTCAAAGAAGGTATAGACCGAAGACAAGCCGTCGTTCAGCACGTCGATGATCGAGACCATCTTGAGAACGCCCGCCTCATCCCGGAATTCCACGAGGCGGCTGTTGACTCGGCTCGCCAGCAGGAACTGCGCGTATTGCTCGTTGCTGTCGTGATCCATGCCGCCGCCGGCGTGGCGCGCAGATTGGTAGCGCTGATAGAGGGCAAAGTGCTCGGCGGAGTAGCTCAGCGCTGCGACCAGCGCAGTCAGGTTGCCATGGCGCTTCCACGCTCGCCGCTGGCTCCGATTGGCGACGAACTCCTTGGCCAGCAGCCGGATAGGGATGCAGCCGGCACAGCCATCGCAGTGTGGCCGGTAAGTGAACAAGCCACTGCGCCGAAAACCCAGACGCACGAGTTCGCTGTAGACCTCCGCGTTGATTAGATGGCTAGGGGTGACGACCTGCGAACGCGCGAGCTTGCCGGGCAGATAGCTGCATTGATATGGCGCAGTCGCATAGAACTGCAGCGTGGAAAACGGCAGCTCCTTGAGGTGGCTCATCTGTGGGCACCCTGCAATTGCATGCGCCAATGTTAGCGTTCGATGCGTCGCAGCAGATCAGTCGATCGCAACGCCCGCCAGTCCGGCCCAGGCGCCCGTGTCAGTGTACGGATACCGCTCAAAAACTGCGCGCGAGGGATGGCCGATGCGCCTAGGCTCGCGAGATGGCCGGTTTGTTGCTGACAGTCTATCCACGGCATGTCAGCATCGCGGCACAGCTGGATCAGGCCTGCCAACGCAGTCTTGGATGCGTCAGACTCACGTGTGAACATGGATTCTCCATAAAACATGCGGCCGATCGCCACGCCATACAGCCCGCCGATCAGTTCACTGCCGCGGCGCAGTTCCAGACTGTGGGCGTGGCCGGCTCGGTGCAGCGCGATGTAGGCCGCCTGCATTTCAGGCAGGATCCAGGTGCCGCTTGCACCATCACGAGGCGCTGCGCATGCGCGAATCACCGCTTCAAAGTCGGTGTCCAGCAGCAGACTGACGGAAGAGTCCTCCTGAAATTGCCGGATTCGCTTGCGCAGGCTCGCCCGCAACTTGAAATCCGCAACCGCAAGCACCATCCGTGGGTTGGGGCTCCACCACAGAATGGGCTCGCCTGCGCTGTACCAGGGGAAGATGCCGTTGCGGTACGCGGCAATAAGGCGATCGGTTCGCAAGTCCCCGCCCGCCGCCAGCAGGCCGTTCGGTCGCTGCAGAGCGCGCGAGGCGTCAGGCAGCGGATCATCCGGGCCAATCAGGGGGATCATTTGCGCCGGGTGGCTAGCGGTGCTGACCGGTGGGGCGATCCACTACGGCAGTGTACGGGCCAGCTTGTTGCATCACACCGGCGGGATCGTCCAAGTAGCGGCGCAGGCTCAGCGCCACGGTGCGGAAGGCAATCTGGTCCCAGGGGATGTTCTCAGGAGCGAATAGCGCAGCCTCTAGCGTCTCTTCTCCGGGCTGCATGCGACTGCCTTTCATGGTCGCCAGATAGAAGATGTGCACCTGGCTCACGAAAGGCACGTCGATCACGCTGAACAGAGGTCCAAGTTCAATGTTGATCCCTGCTTCTTCCTCGGTTTCGCGGGCCGCACCTTGAGCCACGGACTCACCGCACTCGAGAAAGCCGGCGGGCAGGGTCCAGAGGCCAGACCGCGGCTCGATGGCGCGTCTGCACAGCAGGATCCGGCCATCCTGGACCGGCAGCGTGCCCACGACGATGCGCGGATTCACGTAGTGGATCGTGCCGCACGCATCGCAGATGGCGCGCGGTCGGTTGTCGCCCTCAGGCACGCGAAGCGTGAGGGGGTGGGCGCAGTTCGAGCAGAACTTCAAGGCGATCTCGCAGGAGATGGGCGAATGTGGTTGTGTGCAGGAAATTCTAGGTGGCGCCGATGCGCTATACTCTCGGTTTCTCGTTAGGCGCGTAGCTCAGCTGGTTAGAGCACCACCTTGACATGGTGGGGGTCGTTGGTTCGAGTCCAATCGCGCCTACCAACGAATTGCAAGATCGGGAAAGGCACCTCGGTTATGACACCGCGAACTACGGAAGGTCTGAACTGAAGCCCGCGAGGCGAGTGCGTTTCCACGTGTATACGAGATGAACGGGATGCGGCTTGGCCTCATCCCGTTTTTCTTTTCCGGATCCAGAACATGCCCAACATTACGCTCCCAGACGGCTCGGTCCGCAGCTTCGACGCGCCTGTATCCGTGGCTCAAGTTGCCGCGTCCATCGGTACTGGCCTCGCCAAGGCCGCGCTTGCTGGCAAGGTCGATGGCAAGCTGGTGGACACCAGTCATCTTCTTGACCGCGATGCGAGCCTCGCGATCGTCACGGACAAGGATCCCGATGGCCTGGAAGTCATCCGCCACAGTACGGCGCACCTGCTGGCGTACGCCGTCAAGGAGCTGTTTCCGGAGGCGCAGGTCACGATCGGGCCGGTGATCGACAACGGTTTCTACTACGACTTCTCCTACACACGCCCCTTCACGCCTGACGATCTTTCTGCGATCGAAAAGAAAATGGGCGAGCTTGCCAAGAAGGATGAGCGCGTGGAGCGCAAGGTCGTGCCCCGGGATGAGGCTGTTGCCTTCTTCAAGGATCTGGGGGAGCACTACAAGGCCGAAATCATTTCCAGCATTCCAGCGGGTGAAGACGTGTCGCTGTACTCGGAAGGCGCCTTCACCGACTTGTGCCGCGGGCCGCACGTCCCTTCGACCGGAAAACTCAAGGTCTTCAAGCTCATGAAGGTGGCCGGCGCCTACTGGCGCGGCGACAGCAAGAACGAGATGCTTCAGCGCATTTACGGCACGGCTTGGGCAAAGAAGGAAGATCAGGACGCTTACCTCACGATGCTTGAGGAAGCCGAAAAGCGCGACCATCGGCGGCTGGGGCGCGAGCTAGACCTGTTTCATGTGCAGGAGGAGGCGCCGGGACTGGTTTTCTGGCATCCCAAGGGCTGGACGATCTGGCAGCAGGTTGAGCAGTACATGCGCCGTGTTTATCAGGACAACGGCTACCTCGAAGTCAAGGGGCCACAGATTTTGGACAAGTCCCTGTGGGAAAAAACTGGGCACTGGGACAAGTACCGCGAGAACATGTTTACGACTGAGTCGGAGAGCCGCGAGTACGCCGTCAAGCCGATGAATTGTCCAGGGCACATCCTGATCTTCAAGAGCGGCTTGCACTCCTACCGGGAACTGCCTTTGCGTTTCGGCGAATTCGGGCAATGCCATCGAAACGAGCCCTCGGGGTCTTTGCATGGAATCATGCGGGTGCGCGGCTTCACTCAGGACGACGGCCACATCTTCTGCACGGAAGACCAGATTCTGGATGAGTGCCTGAAGTACACGGCTCTGTTACAGAAAGTGTATGCAGACTTCGGCTTCAAGGACATTCTGTACAAGGTTGCGACACGTCCAGAGAAGCGGATCGGAGATGATGCTCTCTGGGACAAGGCCGAGCATGCATTAATGGAGAGCCTGCGTTCGTCGGGTTGCGAATTCGAGGTGTCGCCTGGTGACGGGGCCTTTTACGGCCCAAAGATCGAATACACGCTCAAGGATGCGATTGGCCGCCAATGGCAGTGCGGAACCATGCAGGTGGACTTCTTCATGCCCGAGCGGCTCGGGGCCGAGTACGTCGGCGAGGACAACAGTCGTCATGTGCCTGTAATGCTGCATCGGGCGATCGTCGGTTCGCTTGAGCGGTTCATCGGCATGCTGGTTGAAAACTTTGCGGGTGCGATGCCTGCGTGGCTGTCGCCCACACAGGTAGTGGTGTGCTCGATTGCTGAATCTTCATCGCAATACGCTGCGCAGGTGGCAGAAACGCTTAAGAAACAAGGATTTAGAGCAGTTGCCGATTTGCGAGGTGAGAAAATCACCTATAAAATTCGAGAACACAGCTTGCAGAAGCACCCCTACATCCTCGTCGTTGGGGACAAGGAGGCGCAGGCCGAGACCGTGGCCGTGCGAGGCCGTGGCAATCGAGACTTGGGCGTGATGGCAGTGTCGGCATTTGTCGATCTCCTGCGATCAGAAGTCGAGTCCAAGAGCCACGAGTCGAGCGCGGCTTGATTTTTTGACCATCGGAGCACCCGCATCGCTACAGATCGCAGCCACCGCATAAACGGTGAGATAACGGCCCCAGAACTGCGCCTCATCGGCGTCGACAACCAGCAGCTTGGCATTGTGCGATTTGCGGACGCGATGCGCATGGCGGAAGAAGCGGACGTCGATCTCGTGGAAATCTCTCCAACTGCTGTGCCTCCCGTGGCCAAGCTGATGGACTACGGGAAGTTCAAGTATCAGGAACAGAAGCGCGCTCACGAGGCGAAGCTCAAGCAGAAGGTCATCGAAGTCAAGGAAATCAAGTTTCGTCCGCAGACGGACGATCACGATTTCGACGTGAAAATGCGAAGCGTTCTGCGCTTTCTGGAAGACGGCGACAAGTGCAAGATCACATTGCGCTTCCGCGGCCGCGAGATGGCTCACCAAGAATTCGGTATGCGGTTGCTTGAAAGAGTACGGGATGGTGCGCTGGAACTCGGCCAAGTTGAAGCGATGCCCAAGTTGGAAGGTCGCCAGATGATCATGGTGTTGGCGCCCAAGAAGAAAAAGTAGTCAGGCAGAACCGCAGGTGTCTGTCTGATCTTTGAGCCCCGCGCCGGGCTCTGAGCAGCGCGATCTGCAGGCACACAAGAAGCGTCCGGAGGTTGTTGAAGTGTCGGTCGGACCGACCACCTCGCGGCGCACTACGAAAAGGTAGTTGACATGCCAAAGATGAAGACCAAGAAGAGCGCTGCGAAGCGCTTGAAGGTGCGCCCGGGCGGTACCGTGAAGCGGGGTCAGGCGTTCAAGCGCCACATCCTCACCAAGAAGACGACCAAGAACAAGCGCCAGCTGCGCGGCACGCTGAACGTGGATGCGACCAACATGGGTCACGTGCACGCCATGCTGCCGTACGCATGAGCCTTGGCTTGAACCGAATCTGACTGGAAAGGACTGAGAGATGCCTCGCGTAAAACGTGGTGTAACCGCACGCGCCCGCCACAAGAGAGTTATTGCCGCAGCCAAGGGCTACCGCGGTCGTCGTGGCAATGTATTCCGCATCGCCAAGCAAGCGGTGATGCGTGCTGGCCAGTATGCCTACCGTGACCGCCGCAACAAGAAGCGCGTGTTTCGCGCGCTGTGGATCACACGTATCAATGCTGCGGCGCGTTCGCACGGCATGGCATACAACGTGTTCATGAACGGATTGAAGAAGGCCAATATCGGTCTGGATCGCAAGGTGCTGGCCGACATGGCTGTGAACGACAAGCCGGCGTTTGCGGCCGTTGTCGACAAGGTGAGAGCCTCGCTCGCAGCGTAAGCCGTTCGAAATCTGCTCGATGTGAAGCGGGGCTTCCCGAAAGGAGCTCCGCTTTTCTTTTGGGCGGCAGGCTGCCGCCCCGTATCTCGGATTTGTGATCGATGACGCAATCTCTTGATGAAATTGTCAGCCAAGCGAAAGACGCTTTCGCCTTGGCCAGTTCGGCACCTGATCTGGAAGATGCCAAGGCGCGCTTTCTTGGCAAGCAAGGGCTGATCACCGAACGCATGAAGGCGCTCGCCGCACTTGATGTCGACGCCAAGAAGGAGCAGGGTGCGCGCATCAACGTTGCCAAGCAGGCGATCGAGGCTGCGTTGGCCACGCGCCGCTCTGAATTGGACGAAGCGGACCTCAATGCCCGGCTCGCCGCGCAGCGACTGGACGTGAGCTTGCCGGGCCGCACGCGCCATCAGGGAGGTCTGCATCCGGTCACGCAGACCTGGATGCGCATTGAAGAGATCTTTGCATCGATCGGATTTGATGTGGCCGACGGTCCCGAGATCGAAACGGATTGGTATAGCTTCACCGCGCTCAATAACCCTGAGAACCATCCGGCGCGTTCCATGCAAGACACTTTCTACGTCGACGCGCGAGACAGCGAAGGTCGCTTGCTCTGCTTGCGTCCTCACACCAGCCCCATGCAGGTCCGCTACGCACAAGCTCACAGGGGGCCGGTGCGCGTGATCTGCCCCGGCAAGACCTATCGGGTGGACAGCGATGCCACGCACTCGCCGATGTTCCACCAGTTCGAGGGCCTTTGGATGGATGAAGGCATCTCTCTGGCCGACCTTAAGAGTGTGTTCTCGCAGTTTCTGGTTCAGTACTTCGAGACCGACCGCCTCAACGTGAGATTCCGTCCCAGCTATTTTCCGTTCACGGAGCCGTCGGCCGAGGTGGACGTGATGTTCGAGGAAGGTGCTTTGGCCGGTCGGTGGCTGGAGGTTGCGGGCTCGGGTCAAGTTCACCCGCAAGTCGTGCGCAACTTCGGCCTGGATCCCGAAAAGACGATCGGCTTTGCTTTCGGATCCGGCATCGAACGGCTCGCGATGCTTCGCCACGGCGTGAGTGACCTGCGTCTGTTCTACGAGAACGACCTGCGCTTCTTGCGCCAGTTCGCTCGCTGAACTCCGAAACAGAAGACATAGAGAAGAATCAGCATGAGAGTTCCAGAGTCCTGGCTTCGCAGCATGGTTGATCCGGCGATCAGCACCGACGCGCTTGCCCATCAGCTGACGATGTCGGGTGCCGAAGTTGAAGAGATTTCGCCGGTTGCACCAGCGTTCAGTGGTGTTCGTGTCGCCCGGGTACTCGAAGTGAGTAAGCATCCCAACGCGGACAAGCTGTCGGTGTGCAAAGTTGATTTGGGCGGCGAGGCGCCGCTGCAGATTGTTTGCGGTGCGCCGAATGTCCGCTCCGGAATGCTCGCCCCGTGCGCCGTGGTCGGTGCAGTCTTGCCAGGCGACTTTTCGATCAAGCAAGCAAAGATGCGTGGCGTGGACAGCGAAGGGATGCTTTGCTCCGCCAAGGAGCTTGGTCTGTCCGAAGACGGTGGCGGATTGCTTGACCTACCCAGCGACCTGAACGTGGGGGATGACTTGAGATCTGCCTTGTCACTCGATGAGAAGGTGCTCACGCTCAAGCTCACGCCGAACAAGGCGGATTGCCTGTCGATCGCAGGTATCGCGCGCGAGGTTGCTGCGATCAACAAGCTTAGGATCAACTGGCCGGAGATCAGGGTGGTGGCGCCGGCCATCTCTGATGTACTACAAGTGCGCGTTGACGCACCAGACCTCTGTGGTCGCTTCTCTGGTCGAATCGTTCGTGACGTGAACCCGAACGCAGCTACTCCGATGTGGATGCGCCGGAGGCTCGAGCGAGCTGGTCAGCGCAGCGTGTCTGCATTGGTTGATATCTCAAACTACGTGATGCTGGAGTTGGGGCGCCCATCCCATATCTTCGATCTTGATCGTATTCACGGCGGCTTGACGGTGAGGTGGGCGCGCAAGGGCGAGACCTTGAAGCTTCTCAACGGCAATACTGTCGCGCTCGACGAAGCCGTTGGCGTCATCGCGGACGAAAGTGCCGTCGAGTCCCTGGCGGGCATCATGGGCGGGGACTCGACAGCCGTTGGTGATTCCACGCGGAACATCTACATCGAAGCGGCTTTCTGGTGGCCAGATGCGATCCGCGGACGGGCACGTCGCTTTGGATTTTCGACGGATGCAGGGCATCGCTTCGAGCGCGGCGTGGACGCATCCACGACCGTCGAACACATTGAATACATCACCTCGCTGGTTCTCCAGATTTGTGGCGGGCAGGCTGGCCCAGTGACGGACGTCGTACTCGGCCTCCCCCACCGGCCGGCGGTTCGCATGCGTGTGGCCCGATGTCAGCAAGTGATTGGTGCCAGCATTGACGCTTCAGAGATGGGTGACATCTTCCGCAGGCTGGGTTTGGATGCAACGCGAGAACAGGACAGCTTCGTCGTCACGCCCCCGCCGTATCGATTTGATCTTGAGATCGAGGAGGACTTGATCGAGGAGGTCGCTCGCATCTGGGGTTATGACAATCTGCCCGCTCGTGCGCCACTGGCCCGAGCAACGATGCGCAGCCACTCGCAGACGCGCCGCACGCCGCACACAATTCGCGCAGCGCTTTCGCGGCTGGGCTACGTCGAAGCAGTGAATTACTCCTTCGTGGACGCAGGCTGGGAGCGCGACTTTGGCACTGCGGGTGAGCCGATAAAGGTCCTGAACCCGATCGCATCGGATATGGCGGTGATGCGGACATCGCTGATCGGTGGGCTGGTCGCGAACTTCACTCACAACGCACGGCACCGCGAGAGCGACGTGCGGATGTTTGAAGTCGGCAAGGTGTTCATACGCGATGCCGCTGCGTCCGACGGTCCGCTGAGCGTGCAGGGGATCCGTCAGCCCATGCACTTCGCCGCCATCGCCAGCGGTCTGGCGCAGCCGGAGCAGTGGGGCAGCAAGCCCTCAAGAGCAGTCGACTTCTTTGATGTCAAGGGCGACCTGGAGGCTTTGGTTCCTCGAATCACGCTGGGTTTTGAGGCAGCCGAGCATCCAGCGTTGCATCCCGGCCGTTGCGCACGGGTTCTTCACGAAGGTCGCACTGTGGGTTTCATCGGCGAATTGCATCCGCGCTGGGTTCAGCAATACGACCTGCCCAGCGCGCCGATCCTCATGGAGTGCGAACTTGAACCCTGGCTTGTCGCGCAAGTGCCGGTGTTCGAAGACTTTCCGCGTACGCCTGCCGTAACGCGGGATCTTGCGATTGTGGTGACAGAAGCGACGCCGATGGCGCGGATCGGCGCCGTCCTTGAGCAGGTTGCACGGAGCCCTGAGATTTCGGGCGTTGTGCGGCGCTGGCAACTCTTTGACGTATACAGCGGCAAAGGATTGCAAGATGGGCAAAAGAGCCTTGCACTGCGTCTGTGGTTGCAAGATACTGGCTCGACGCTCGACGAGCAAAAAATTGAACAAATTCAACAAGTTGTGTTGCGAGCGCTTGGTTCTGTTGGAGCCGAACTGCGCCGCTGACCCAGCATTCTGATTGCCGTATCTCGATATGTGGGAAGAACTTCGCGAGGAGGTCCCCGAGGGTGGATTGACCCTCACGAAAGCTGAGTTGGCGGAGATGCTTTTCGAGCGCGTCGGCCTCAACAAGCGTGAAGCAAAGGACATGGTGGAGATGTTCTTCGGGCAGATCCGTGAATCGCTGGCGGTGGGCAAGGGGGTGAAGTTGTCGGGCTTCGGCAACTTCAACCTGCGTGACAAGCCGCAGCGCCCAGGTCGCAACCCGAAGACCGGCGAGGCCATTCCCATCACGGCCAGACGCGTGGTCACCTTTCACGCCAGCCAGAAACTTAAGTTGATGGTGGACGGAGATTTCGAAGCCGCCCGTCATTTCGATGACCTGCTGGATCACTGAGCCGCGAGTCTGCGGCCCCTTCGATGTCCCGCATTACTGCATCTTCCGTACTTCCGCCTATTCCGGCCAAGCGCTACTTCACGATCGGTGAGGTCAGCGAACTGACGCAGGTCAAGCCACACGTTCTGCGCTACTGGGAGCAGGAATTCACGCAGCTTCGTCCCTTGAAGCGTCGTGGTAACCGCCGCTATTACCAGCACCACGAGGTGCTGCTGGTGCGCCGCATTCGTGAGCTGCTGTACGAGCACGGCTTTACCATATCCGGGGCGCGAAATCGCCTCGAGTCCGAGCCCACGCCAGCGTCCGCTCAGTTCTCTGAGCCGGTACCCGAACTGGCGCGTGTACCTGTGCCTAATTCGGCACGGCAAAACCCGCGCATTGCTGCTTCTCCCCGCTCTGAAGGCCGGATCACGCGCGCATCCGAGGTGCGCCGAGAGCTCGAGGAGATACTTCGCGTGCTCGATTCAGAGCAGGGCTGACTCGCGCAGCGAGGGGCAGTTCGCTCGTCGTGTTAAACTATGAAGTGTTCGGGGTGTAGCGCAGCCTGGTAGCGCACTTGCATGGGGTGCAAGGGGTCGCGAGTTCGAATCCCGCCACCCCGACCAATGATTCGATCGTCCTCCCATCTGGGGATGGCACGAGTGGCAACTCAGAAGCCCGCCCGGTGATCCGCGGCGGGCTTTCTTGTTTCTGGATTGAGCATGCGAATTCTGCTGGCGAACGACGACGGCTTCAGTGCGCCCGGCATTGTGCGGTTGGGCGAAGCTCTCTCGCGTCAGCACGAGGTCTGGATCGCAGCGCCGGACAGCAACCGGAGTGGGGTGTCCAATGCGCTGACGCTTGACCGCCCTCTCTACGCGACGGAGGTGGCGCCCAAGCGCTGGCAGCTCAATGGCACGCCAGCTGATTGCGTCCACATCGCGCTGAACTGCCTAGTGCCGATGCAACCCGACTTAGTCGTTTCCGGCATCAACAATGGCGAGAACATGGGTGATGACACCCTGTATTCAGGCACCGTGGCTGCGGCGATGGAGGCTTACCTCATGGGCCTGCCGGCGATCGCGTTCTCGCTCGCCGCGCGTGGCTGGCCGCATCTTGACGCTGCGGCGGACTCTGCAGCCGCGTTCGTCGATAGCTGGTTTACCGGTGAACGCCGACACGAGCTGCTGAATGTCAACTTCCCCGCACTGCCGGCAAGCCAGCATCGCGGATTGAAGGTCGTTCGGTTGGGGCGCCGACACGCCGCTGAACCCGTCCTGCCCGTCCAGGACCCGCAAGGTCGGCCGATGTACTGGATTGGTCCGCCGGGCAAGGTTCGTGAAGCCGACGAGGGCACAGACTTTGCTGCGGTTGCTGCTGGCTATACCTCGGTGACTCCCTTGCACGTGGACCTGACCCGAACCGACGCCTTGGACGAATTGCGATCGCGCCTGACGACCAGATCGGGCCGCGAATGAG
Organism: Piscinibacterium candidicorallinum; assembly: GCF_047549485.1. GTDB lineage: Bacteria > Pseudomonadota > Gammaproteobacteria > Burkholderiales > Burkholderiaceae_C > Piscinibacterium > Piscinibacterium candidicorallinum. The sequence goes on from NZ_CP180191.1 coordinate 1,601,256, forward strand.
CCATTCGGGGCGTTCGCGCGGCGTCGTGCGGCCGCAGGGATTTGCGAGCTCGATCGTCGAGCCGACGCGCCGCTCCGACGGTCTGGGCATGGTGTCTGACCGTCAACGTCAGCGAATGTGCGAGCGCCTGCGCTTGCGGGGCATCCGCGCCGAAGCGGTACTCGCGGCAATGGAGCGCGTGGAACGCCACCGTTTCGTCGACCCGGCGCTGGCCTCGCGGGCGTATGACGACGATGCGTTGCCGATCGGCCATCGCCAGACCATCTCGCACCCCTGGTCCGTAGCGCGCATGATGGAGCTCGCGCTGACGCTCGGGGCCGGTCAGCGGCACTGGCTCGAGGTCGGGTCTGGTTGCGGCTACCAGGCGGCAGTCATGGCCCAGCTTTGCGAGCGGGTGACGAGCATCGAGCGCATTGCTGCCCTGTCCGAGCAGGCGGGACGCAATCTCGCCGCCGCCGGCGTTCAAAACGTGCGCCTCGTATATGGCGATGGCATGCTTGGTGCACGAACGGCGGGTGTGTTCGATGCGATCGTGCTGGCAGCCGCCGGCATGGATGTTCCGCCAGCGCTTGTCGATCAACTCGCGCCTGGCGGCGTACTCGCGATGCCGGTGCAGCGTGCCGCCGGGCAGGTACTGGTCGTGGTGCGAAAAAATTCCGAAGGTCGTGTCAGTCACTCGGACGCCGGGCCTGCCAACTATGTGCCTCTGCTCGGCGGCGTGACATGAAGCAACCCAAGTTTGCTACGCTCAAACGTTCGCGGGCTGCAGAACTGAAGCAGAGCTGCCACCCGCAGAACTTCAACAACACAACCAGACAATGATGGCAGCAGCAGAGACGGAAGCGCGTTTTGGAATGACGGGTCGGGCATGTGTCGTGCTCGCACTCCTCGCATTGACGGCTTGCGCTAGCAAGACGCCCGCTCCGATCGTTGATCGCTCGTCCGGGTCTGGCGCCAAACCGGCTCAGGCCGCACCGCTGCCTGCTCCCGCGGCGACTGCAGCTGCCGCACCTACGCCGGTGGCCGTCAACCGAGTACCGGCGGATCCTCGCTCGCCCACCTATGTCGTGCAGCGTGGTGACACCCTGTTCAAGATTGCACTCGAAATGGGGCAGGCCTGGCGTGATATAGCTGCCTGGAACAATCTGGACGATCCCAACCGCATTGAGGTTGGACAGACTTTGCGCGTATTGCCGCCTGAAGGGGGTTCCGTCGCCCAGACTTCCCCTGTGCGTATGGGCACCGTGGAACCGCGTGCAGCGACCTCGCCGACCGCGCCCAGTGCGCCCGCACCTGCTGCGGTACCCGCGACCAATGGCTCCGGCGTTGCCTCAACGCCTGCGGCCGCCGTCGCGGCTGCTAGCCCGGCGCCTGCCGCGACCTCAAGCGCGCGCCCGGCCGCCCCGGAGCCTGCGCCTGCCGCTGGCGGGGAGGATGAAGTCGCATTTGCCTGGCCCGCCAAGGGGGTCGTGGTCGAGGCGTTCAACGACGTCAAGAACAAGGGTGTGGACATCGCCGGCAAGGCGGGTGATCCGGTGTTTGCCGCCGCAGACGGCCAGGTTGTTTATGCGGGCAGCGGTCTGCGCGGTTACGGCAACTTGATCATCGTGAAGCACAACGCCACGTACCTTACCGCGTATGCACACAATCAGGCGCTCGTGGTGAAGGAAGGCCAGCGCGTCAAGAAGGGCCAGAAGATCGCAGAGATGGGGTCGTCGGACGCTGATCGGGTCAAGCTGCACTTCGAGATCCGCCGGCAGGGCCGCCCGGTGGATCCTGCCAAGTTGCTACCGGACAAGCCATGAACGAGACGGGCGGCAGCATGAACACTCAATCTGCGGTCGATGACCCGGATGCCGCCCTGTTGCAGGCCCTGACCATCGAAGCCGAATTCGATGGCGCGCTCGATGCGCAAGAGTTCGATGAAGCCGACGACGAACTTGACCCCGATGCACTGGTCGCCGAGGCTTCTGCAGACGAGGGCGAAACCAGCCCGTCAGTGCCCGCCCCGCGCGCCGATCGGCGTCGGCTGCTCAAGGCCGAGGAGGTCGCCGGTGGCGCCACGATCGACAAGTACCTCAACGACATCGGCGCCAAGCCGCTTTTGACGGCAGAAGAAGAAGGCCGTTATGCCCGCGCGCTGCGGGCTGGCGACTTCAGCGCGCGCCAGAAGCTGATCGAGCACAACCTGCGTTTGGTCGTGTCGATCGCCAAGCGCTACCAGGACCGCGGTGTCGCGCTGCTCGATCTGATCGAAGAAGGCAACCTCGGCCTCATCCACGCCATCGAGAAGTTCGATCCGGATCGTGGCTTTCGCTTTTCCACCTACGCCACCTGGTGGATCCGGCAGGCCGTGGAGCGCGCGATCATGATGCAGTCGCGCACGGTGCGCTTGCCAATTCACGTCCTGCGGGACCTGACTCAGGTGCTCCGCGCAAAGGGAAAACTCGAGCGCGCGCAGGGCAGCGGAGCAGACCCCGCGGCGCAAGTCAGTGACGCGAGCATTGCAGAGCAGCTTGGGTCATCGCCCAAGGAAGTCGCTGCGCTGCTGCAACTCGGCGCCGACGCCATCTCCCTGGATACGCCCTTGGCGGACGACCCGACGTCTACGATGCAGGACGTCATGCAGTCCGAAGGGGCAACGCCGGATGAGGTGATGGATACCTCGGAGCGTGAGCGTCTGATCGATGAGTGGCTGCATCGGCTCAACGTGCGCCAGCGCCGCGTGATTGAACGGCGCTTCGGCCTGCATGGGCTGGAGCCGGCCACGCTTGAAGACATCGCCGACGAGATGGAACTGACCCGTGAGCGCGTGCGGCAGATCCAGCAGGAGGCCCTCATGCGCCTGAAACGTGTGCTGGCGGCCAGCGGCGTGACGCGCGACAACCTGCTCTAGGCACCGCGTCCCGGCGCCATCGCTGGGATAATGCCGGGTTTCCGTCCGGGAGCCCTGCGGTGACCCCCACGCTCGTCTTTGATCTCGAAACCATCCCCGATGCCGAGGGCCTGCGCGCCATCCGCAGCGATCTCGACCAGCTGGGCGACACGGCGCTCGTGGATGCCGTGCTGGCTGAGCGTCAGGCCGCCAAGGGCACGACCTTCCTGCCGCATCACTTGCACAAGATCATCGCAATCGGCTGCGTGTTCCGCAGCGACAAGGGCATCCAGGTGCGCTGCCTGGGCGATGAGCGCACCGACGAGGCACGCCTGATTGCGGACTTCTTCAAGCTCATCGATCACTACACGCCGCAGCTCGTGAGCTGGAACGGCGGCGGCTTCGATCTGCCCTGCCTGCACTACCGCGCCATGAAGCACCTTGTGCCCAGTACCCGCTACTGGGAGAACGGCGACGAGGATCGCGACTTCAAGTGGAACAACTATCTCAGCCGCTATCACATGCGGCACCTGGACCTGATGGACTATCTCGGCATGTTCACGGGCCGTGCCAATGCACCGCTGGATGAACTGGCCAAGCTCTGCGGCCTGCCCGGCAAGCTCGGTGTGGACGGCTCACAGGTGCTGCCCATGTGGCGCGAGGGGCGCCTGGCCGAGATCCGTGCCTACTGCGAAACCGACGTGATGAACACCTATCTGCTCTACGCGCGTCATCAGGTGCTGCGCGGTGCCATGAGCCGCGAGGCTTATGAGGCCGAAGAGCAGCTTGTGCACGACACACTGATCGATCTGCCCGGCGAGCACTGGGCGCAGTATCTGGATGCGTGGAGCCCTACCGCATGAGGCGCAATCGCAATCCGAATCTGCAGCCGCGCTTTGATGAACTGACGATCGAGTCGATCGATCTCGAAGCGCAGGGCGTGGCGCACCGCGCGCCCGAACCGCACCCGGAAACGGGCGTGCTGCCAGAGAAGGGCAAGGTGGTGTTTGTGCGCGGGGCTCTGCCTGGCGAACGCGTGCGTGCAGAAGTCGTACGTGAGAAGCCCAGTTTTGCCGTGGCCGAACTGACCGAGGTGCTGCACGAGAGCCCGCTGCGCGTCACGCCGCGCTGCAAGCACTTCGGCACCTGCGGCGGCTGCTCCATGCAGCATGTGGAGCCGCTGGCGCAGGTGGCCATCAAGCAGCGCGCGCTTGAAGACTGCCTGTGGCATGTAGGCAAGCTGAAGCCCGCGCAGGTGCTGCCGCCCATTGCCGGCCCGGCCTGGGGCTACCGCTACCGGGCGCGGCTGTCGGTGCGCTATGTGGAGAAGAAGGGCGGGGTGCTAGTCGGTTTTCACGAGCGGGCCTCCAGCTATGTCGCAGACATGACCGAATGCCACATCCTGCCGCCGCACGTGGCTGCGTTGCTGGTGCCACTGCGCGAGCTGATCGCCGGTCTGTCGATCCGGGACCGCATGCCGCAGATCGAACTGGCGGTGGGGCAGAGCGACACGATCATGGTCCTGCGCGTGCTGGAAGCGCCGACCGCGGCCGACCACGCGCGCCTGGCAGCCTTCGAGGACGCGCATGGCGTGCTCTTCTGGCTGCAGCCCAAGGGGCCGGATTCCATCCATCCGCGCGACCCTGCCAGGGCTGGCGACCTGCATTACCTGCTGCCGGAGTTCGGCATCCGTATGCCTTTCAAGGCCACGGACTTCACCCAGGTGAACCACCAGATCAACCGCGTGCTGGTGGACCGCGCCACCCGATTGCTGGACGTGCAGCGCAATGACCGCGTGCTGGACCTTTTCTGCGGCCTGGGCAACTTCACCTTGCCGCTGGCCACGCTGGCGGCGCAGGTGCACGGCATTGAAGGCAGCCAGACGCTGGTGGATCGCGCGCTGGCCAACGCCCAGGCAAACGGCATTGCGGCCAAGACGAGCTTTGCAGCACGCAACCTGTTCGAGGTGACGACTGAGGAAGTGCAAACCTGGGGCAAATTCGACCGCTGGCTGGTGGACCCGCCGCGCGAGGGTGCGCTGGCGCTGGCCCGCGCCGCCGCCGCCCTCAGCCCCGTTGAGCGGCCGCAGCGCATCGTTTACGTGAGCTGCAATCCGGCTACGCTGGCACGGGATGCCGCCGTGCTGGTGCACGAAGGTGGCTGGCGCCTGAAGTCCGCGGGCGTGATCAATATGTTCCCGCACACGAGCCATGTCGAAAGCATGGCGGTTTTCGAGCCTTAGCCGGCCGAAAAGAGCTGAATTTTGCTGAGCTTGCAGCCTTTCCACTGGACTGTCGGTCACCTCGGGCTCGTTATCACTGCACGCCTTTCGGCCGAAAATGGCCTTTTCCCTTGGACACACTGCCGTCGGTCATCCCCTCTTCGAGGGAGTCTTCGCCTTCAGGCGGAGGTCTTGGATTGATAGCATCGCCCGCGCGCAAGGTGCGGGTAACCACTGACACTGATAACGATTGAGCCCGCTGCCACTGCGTTGATTCGAATTCACACAGCGCAAAGGGAGTGCAGTGATCAAGACCATTCAAAGGCTGGCGCTTGTAGGCGTCATGGGGCTTCTCGTCGCATGCGGCGGTGGAGGCGGGGGTGGAACGACGGCACCGGCGCCGGTAGCGAACAAGCCACCGCAAGTTGTGTGGCTGGCTAGCGGCGATGTACGGATGTCGACCGGCGGGCAGATGGTGAGTGCGACACTCGGTGGCCTGGTGCGACTTGATGCGGGCAGCAGCACCGACCCGGATGGCGACACGATCACTTATCAGTGGTCGGTCGAAGCACGGCCTGCGGGTAGTATCGCCGCGCTTTCGGCCAGCACCGGGGCAGTGATCGATTTTCGCCCGGATGCGATGGGCGACTACACCATTCAGGTACGTGCCACCGACAGCAAGGGTGGTGCAAGCACGGCCTCGGTGACCGTGCGCGTGGATAACCGCTCGCCCAACAGCGCGCTGCTGATCACGCCTTCGTTCACGCCAAGCACGACAAACGCGCCGCCCCAGTCCATCACTCTGGGTGCGAGCATCGTGCTTGATGGTTCGGTGGCTCGTGACCCCGATGGGGATGCAGTCTCCATCCAGTGGGCGCTCACGCAGCGTCCGGCGGGCAGCGCTGCGAGTCTGGTCGACGTCGCGGCTCAGAGCAGGCGTCTGGTACCCGACGTACTGGGCACCTACCGTGTGCAGGTCACCATGCAGGACGCGCGTGGTGCAAGCTCGATCACTGTCTACACCTTCGAAGTCAACAACCGGCCCCCAGCCGCAGTGGTGGGCGCCACCATCAGCCCGGTCGTGGCTGATGGCGGCCGCAGCAGCATCGTGACCTCGACGGGCTACGACGTCTTGTTGAACAGCGCCAACAGCACCGATCCCGACAGCGCGCAGACGCTCACGCGGAGTTGGACGCTCACCAGCCGGCCGGCGGGCAGCACTGCGGCCCTGTCGGCCAGCTCAGGGCAGGCCGTCTCGTTCTCGCCGGATGTGCTTGGCACCTATGTCGTGACCTTGACCGTGACGGACCCGCTGGGCGCCAGTTCGACCCATGTCGTGACGGTTACGGCCAACAACCGCCGGCCCGTCGCGGCCCTGACCTCGAACGCCACGCCGCAGGCCCTAGCCGCCGCACCCGGCGTACGCCTGCCTCTAGGCACGGAGCTCACCCTGCGGGCGACAACCAGCCGGGACGCCGATGGTGACGCATTGACCTACGCCTGGACCGTCGATATCCGCCCGGCCAACAGCTCTGCGACGCTGAGCTCCAGCACCGATCCAGTGGTTCGCTTCACCGCGGACCGCGAGGGCACCTACGTGTTCCGCCTGCGTGCCACGGATCCTCAGAACGCATTTTCCGAGACCACGCTGACGCTGACCGTCGGGGGCGGCGCGCCGGTCGCGGTCATCGATCGCGCCAACATCAGCGAGCTCGTCGGTACCGCAGTGAGCGCCTCGGCGGCTTTGAGCTTCGATCCGGAGGGCGCAGCCCTGACCTATGCCTGGACGCTCGACGCCCGGCCGTCAGGTTCTTCGGCGGCGATCGGCGCTGTGCAGACTGCGCAGGTCAGCTTTACGCCGGATCTGCCCGGCACCTACGTGCTGGCGGTCACGGTCAGTGACGGTCAGTACTCGGCTGTCGGTTACCTCACGGTGCGCGCGCTGGCACAGATCGCCAGCAGCGTGAGCTTGAACTTCAAGCCGGAGCACGCGCAGTACAACCGCGCCAGCGACCGCTTCCTGGCGACCAGCACCAACCCGAGCACGTTGCGGGTGGTCGACGCGTTCACCGGGAACCAGCGCGCGGTGCTGCTTCCCGATTCGGCCCGTCGCCTCGGCGTCAGCCCCAACGGACGCTACGCCGCCGTGCTTCATAACGGCGTCGTCAGCTTCATCGATGTCGACCGCGCGGTGCTGCTGCGCAGCTTTAGCACCAGTGGCGAGCAGACCGAGGTGTTCGTGACCAACGACGCCAAGGTGATCGTCATGGGGCAGGCCGGCGGTCAGTGGGTTGACTCGCCATGGAACGTCTTTGATGGCCTCACTGGCGTGCGCGTACCTACCACATCCACAGGCTACGGCAATGGCCGGTTCTACGGCACGCAATATGGCGTATACGCAGACCGCTTCAGCCGCACCATCACGATGTCCATGGGTATCTCACCCTCGGATCTGGACCTGCTTGAGTTCAACCCCACGACCTTCAACCCGGTGCGTGCAACCGATTCACCCTACCACGGGGACTACAGCATGGATGTGCCCATCGGGCTGACCGACAGTCAGGATCTGGTCATGACCTCTGTCGGCACCTACTTCCGTACCTCGGACCTCCGATACGCGGGTCGACTGTCCAACGTCTTTGCCCTGCGGAGCTTCTCGCACAACGGCGCGCAGGAGGAAGCGCTTGTGGTGGCCATCACTGGCAGCAGTCTAGGAGCGGAATACCTACGCTTCACCGGCCCGCTGATGCTGCCCGGCGGCAGCTTGCCGATGCCGCTGATCGGCGGCAATCAGAGCTACGCGCTCAGTGCCTGGCTCAGTGCGGCTGGCCGCCACGTGCTGCTTGGACAGGTCGGCTCCGATCAAGAGAGCGCGGCCGGTGTGACCTATCACCTAGTGGTGCGCTAGAACGGCCGAAATAGAGTTATCGCCTCTTGGTTAAGGTCGGCTTTCCGCTTGTTGGAAGCCGATCTTCGCGAGATACACTGATTCAGGAAGCGCAGCCGAATATGAATGAAAAAGGGTCGCTTGCGCGACCCTCTTTCTTGCAGCCCGGCGCTTGCAGCGCCCGCAGCCTTACTCCTGATTGCCGATACCGAACAGCGCCAGCAGGCTGGAGAACACGTTGTAGATGTCCAGGTACAGGGCCATCGTCGCCGTGATGTAGTTGGTCTCGCCACCCATCACGATCCGGTTGATGTTCCACAGCATGAGCAGGGAGCTGATGCCCAGAATCATCACGGTCAGCGCCAGCATCAGGGCCGGCAGCTGGAACACGATGCCGATGATCGCGCCCACCATCACCACCAGCGCGCCCACCATCAGGAACTTGCCCATGCCGGACAGATCCTTCTTGATGATCGTGCCCAGCGTGGCCATCACAGCGAAGATCACCGCCGTGCCACCGAGAGCGCTCATGATCAGACTCGCGCCGTTGTTCATGCCCAGCACGATGCCCACCAGGCGCGAGAGCATCACGCCCATGAAGAAGGTGAAGGCGAGCAGCAGGACGACACCCATGCCGCTGTTCTTGTTCTTCTCGATGGCAAACATGAAGCCGAACGCGCCTGCCATGAAAACGATCAGCGACAGGATTGGGCTCTTGAGCATCGTCTTGTCCAGCCCCATCGCCATGGCCAGCCAGGCGCCGGCGATCGTCGGGACCAGCGAGACGGCGAGCAGCGCGTAGGTGTTGCGAAGCACCTTGTTGCGTTGCTCGGCAGACAGGGTCGTTTGACCGTAGCTGCCAATGGTTTGAACTTCAGCCATGGACTTCCACTCCTCAATGAGATCTGGGCCCGGTTGCGGCGCCGAACGGCGCTTCCTTTAACCCGAGCATGTGAGTGGGGATTGTGGCGCAAAGTTTCAAGCCAAACCCCGGACGCACATGGGGTTTTGGGCGGGGTTTTCCCTATGAAATCAGCTACTTGCGTGTGCACGGCGCGCGAACTGGAGAGCGCTTCCGCAGCCCGGCGGGAGCCGACTCAAGCGGCGCAGCTCAGCGTGCTGTGTGCAGTGCGAGGAGCTCGTCACCCGTGGCGACGCAGATCAGCCGGCCGCGGCGCGCGGCCTGACGCACGCGCCTGTCCTTGGAGACCAGCGGGCAGGCGAGGGTGAAGGCCAAGTCCAGGAAGGGCTGGTCATCGGCGTCCAGGCAGCGGACGGGGCAAGGGTGGATCTCGCCGGCGTGCATTGTTGCCAGTTCAAGCGCTTCGTTCATGCGCGCGTGGACCCAGGCTGATGTGTCACTGCCGCGTGGCGCCCGTGCTTGCACCGCGGGGTACTCCAGCACGCGGCGCAGTTCCTCGAGCAGATGCGGTGTCACGATCCAGCGCAGCGCCCCGGCCTGCAGCGCGCGCAGCAGGGCCAGCGCGGCGGGGTCGCGGAAGACGAATAGATCCAGCACGGCATTGGTGTCGAGCACCACCTTTGCTGCATGAGCCAGGGCGGGGGCCGCCGGCTGACCAGGCACTGGATCGGACGCTGCAGCTGCGCCGCTAAGGCAGGCAGCGCTTGGCGCAGCGGCGCCCGACATCAGCGCTGCGGCGGACGCACTTGCACGGCGACCCAGTCGCGCGTGCTTGCAGGCAACATCGGCGCATCACCTGAACCTACCGCCTCGCTGATGAAGGTCTCGGGTGCAAGACCCACCTCGGTGACGAGCCGCTCGCGCAGCAGCGCCGCGCGCTTCTCGTCCAGCCCTTCAAGCGAGGGCGTCTGCAGCACGATCTTCGCGTCCGGATGCGAGCGCACATAGGCGATCACCGCTGACAGCCCCGACAGGGACACCGGCAGCGGCTCGGCCGCGCCGGCGCTGTAGCGCACCATGACGGTGGGCGGCGGCGCGCCAGGGGCCATCGGCAGCGGTGGGGGCGGCTCCATCATCTGCGCTGCCACTGATTGCGCTGCCGGGGGAATGGGGGCGGGCACGCCGACGATGCGTGCCCAGTGGTAGCACAGCACCGCAAAGACGAGCCCGGCGAGGATGAGCACCACCCCGTTGCGGCGCGACTCGCGCGCCAAGTCGGTGTCGGTGATCGGTGTCTCGCTCATGCTTTGTGTCCTTGCGATGCCGGCTGGCTGCCGATCAGGCGGCCAGCAGTTGACGCAGCACGAAGGGCAGGATGCCGCCGTGCTTGTAGTAGTCCACCTCGATCGGGGTATCGATCCGGGACTTCACAGCCACGTTCAGCTGGCTGCCATCGGCGCGCGTCACCACGAGCGTCATGTCGGACTGCGGCTTGGACACGTCCCCGATCACGTCAAACGTGTCGGTGGCGTTCAGGCCCAGGCTTTCTGCGCTTTCTCCGGCCTTGAACTGCAGGGGCAGGACGCCCATGCCGACCAGGTTGCTGCGGTGGATGCGCTCGAAGCTGCGCGCCACCACGACCTTTACGCCCAGCAGTTGCGTGCCCTTGGCGGCCCAGTCGCGGCTTGAGCCGGTGCCGTACTCCTCACCACCGATGACGATGGTGGGCGTGCCGCGCTTGATGTACTCCATCGCAGCCTCGTACACCGTGGTCTGCTGGCCGTCGAGGAGGGTGAAGCCACCTTCGACGCGCGTGCCGTCCGCCTTGGGCGGCAGCATCAGGTTCTTCACGCGCACGTTGGCGAAGGTGCCGCGGATCATGATGTCATGGTTGCCGCGGCGGCTGCCGTAGCTGTTGAAGTCGACCTTCTGCACGCCCTTGCCATTGAGCCACTTGCCGGCCGGCGTGGTCTCCTTAAAGGACCCTGCGGGCGAAATGTGGTCGGTCGTGACGGAGTCACCAAGGATCAGCAGCGGCTTGGCGCCGGTGATGGCGGCCACTGCCGAGGGCTGCATCGCGAACTCGTCAAAGAAGGGCGGGCGGGCGATGTAGGTGGACTCAGGCCAGGTGTAGACCTGACCGCTCGGTGCCGGTACGTTGTTCCACAGATCGTGGTCCTTGGTGAAGTCGGCGTACAGGCGCTTGAAGACCTGCGGATCCTGTGCAAAGGGCATGACCGCGTTGATCTCCTCGCTGCTGGGCCACACGTCCTTGAGGAATACGGGCTTGCCGTCACTGCCGGTGCCCAGCGGCTCGGTGGTCAGGTCCAGATTGGCCTTGCCGGCGATGGCGAATGCCACCACCAGCGGCGGGCTGGCCAGGAAGTTGGCCTTGAGGTTCGGGTGGATGCGCGCTTCGAAGTTGCGGTTGCCTGACAGCACGGCCGCGCAAACTAGATCGTTCTTGGTGATGGTCTCGTTGATCTCCGGGGCCAGGTCACCGGCATTGCCGATGCAGGTCGTGCAGCCGAAGGCCGCCACGTTGAAGCCCAGCTTGTCCAGGTAGGGCTGCAGGCCGCTCTTGGCGAGGTAGTCCTCCACCACGCGCGAGCCCGGGCCCAGGCTGGTCTTGATGTGCGGAGCAACCTTCAGGCCCTTTTCGACGGCCTTCTTAGCCAGCACGCCCGCGGCCAGCATCACGCCGGGGTTGGAGGTGTTGGTGCAGGAGGTGATGGCGGCGATCAGCACGTCGCCGTTGCCGATGGTCGTGTCGCCGTTGCCGGTGGCAAACCGCGTGTTGAGCTTGTCAGCTGGCTGGCCGAAGCCGTTCTCGGCCACGGGGGCAGAGAAGAGGCTGTTGAAGGTGCTCTTCATCGAGGGCAGCTCGATGCGGTCCTGCGGGCGCTTGGGGCCAGCCAGCGAGGGCACGATGGTGGCCAGGTCGAGGGTCAGCGAAGAGCTGTACATGCAGTCGCCGGCCTTGGGCATGCCGAACAGACCCTGGGCCTTGAAGTAGGCCTCGAACTGTGCGCACTGTTCGTCGGTGCGACCGGTCTTCTTCATGTAGTCGACGGTCTTGTCGTCCACCGGGAAGAAGCCCATCGTGGCGCCGTACTCCGGAGCCATGTTGGCGATCGTGGCGCGGTCCACCACGGACAGCGACGCGGCACCTTCGCCGAAGAACTCGACGAACTTGCCCACCACCTTATGCTTGCGCAGCATCTGGGTCACGGTCAGCACCAGGTCAGTGGCGGTTACGCCCTCATTGAGCTTGCCCTTGAGTTCCACACCGACGACATCCGGGGTGAGGAAATACACGGGCTGGCCGAGCATGCCGGCTTCGGCTTCGATGCCGCCCACGCCCCAGCCGACCACGCCCACGCCGTTGATCATCGTGGTGTGGCTGTCAGTACCGACGAGGGTGTCGGGGTAGTAGGTGTCACCCTTGGACTGCAGGCCCTTGAAGAGATACTCCAGGTTCACCTGGTGCACGATGCCGATGCCCGGGGGCACGACGCCGAAAGTATCGAAGGCCTGCATGCCCCACTTCATGAATTGGTAGCGCTCGGTGTTGCGCTGGAACTCCAGTTCCATGTTTTTGCGCAGTGCATCGGGCGTGCCGAAGTGGTCGATCATGACCGAGTGGTCCACCACGAGATCCACCGGCACCAGCGGCTCGATGGTCTTGGGGTTCTTGCCCATCTTGTCGGCCACGTTGCGCATGGCAGCGAGATCGGCCAGCAGGGGTACGCCGGTGAAGTCCTGCAGCACGACACGGGCCACCACGAAGGGGATCTCGTCGACGCGCTCGGCGGTCGGCTGCCAGTTGGCCAGCTGCTTGATGTGTTCCTCGGCCACCTTCTTGCCGTCGCAGTTGCGCAGCACGGCTTCCAGCACGATGCGGATGGATACAGGCAGCTTGCTGACGTTAGGGAAGCTCTTGGCCAGCTCGGGCAGGCTGTAGTAGGTGCCCGTCTTGCCGCCCGCGGTGAAGCTCTGGCGGGTGTTGAACAGGTTATGACTCATCGAAAACTCCGTACTCGGTTCTCAGTGCTCGAATAAATGCGCAGCCCGAAGGCTGCGCGAACGACTTACTTCTTTTCTGCGGGAGCAGCTGGCGCAGCTGCGGGGGTTGCCGGGGCGGCAGCGGGTGCAGAAGCAGGCGCGGCCTCAGCCGGCTTGGCTGCATCCGTGGCCGCAGGCGCAGCGGGTGCCGCAGCCGGGGTGGCTGCGGGCACAGCAGCAGGCTTTGCTTCACCCTTCTTGTCGTCCTTGTGCTCTGCGGCGTGCTCGGAGGTCGGCAGTTCGACCTTGTCGCCGCTCTTGACGAGGATGAACAGGAACAGGCCGACAACGGCCACTGCAACAGCAATCCACTTCCACATGATGTTTCTCCCTCAGAAACAGGTTGATAGAGGCCGACGTCCTCAGATGACGTACAGGTCCATGTACTCGTTCACCGACATGGCTTCGAGCTTCTTCTGGTCCAGCGAAACGGCAAGAATCGCGTCCTGCTGCTTGGTGGGGAAGCGGCGCGCGAGGTTGGTCTTGAACTTCTCGACCAGGACCGGAATGCCTTCCTTGCGGCGACGCTTGTGGCCGATCGGGTATTCGCAGACGATCTCCTTGAGCTTCTTGCCGTCGTTGAACTCGACGGTGAGGGCGTTGGCGATCGAGCGCTTCTCGGGATCGTGGTAGTCCTTGGTGAACTGCTTGTCCTCGACACAGACGATCTTGTCGCGCAGCTTGTCGATGCGCGGATCCTTCGCGATCTTGTCCTCGTAGTCCTCGGCGGTCAGACGGCCGTAGATGATGGGCACAGCCACCATGTACTGGATGCAGTGGTCGCGGTCGGCCGGGTTGTTCAGCGGCCCCTTCTTGTCGATGATCCGGATGCAGGCCTCGTGCGTGCGGATCGTGATCTTCTTGATGTCTTCCACGGACTTGCCTGCCTTCTTGAGCTGGGCGTGGATGTCCATGGCGCACTCCACGGCGGTCTGGCTGTGGAACTCGGCCGGGAAGCTGATCTTGAACAGCACGTTCTCCATCACGTAGCTGCCGTAGGGGCGCTGGAACTTGAACTCATTGCCCTTAAAGAGCACGTCGTAGAAGCCCCAGGTCTTGGCGGTCAGCACGCTGGGGTAGCCCATCTCGCCAGTCTTGGCGATCAGCGCCAGGCGGACGGCGCGGCTGGTGGCGTCGCCCGCAGCCCAGCTCTTGCGGCTGCCGGTGTTGGGGGCGTGGCGATAGGTGCGCATGGCCTGGCCGTCAACAAAGGCCAGCGAGACCGCATTGATCAGCTCCTCGCGGTTCAGGCCGATCATCTGGCCGACTACGGCAGTCGAAGCCAGCTTCACCAGGATCACGTGGTCGATGCCCACGCGGTTGAAGCTGTTCTCCAGCGCCATGCAGCCCTGGATCTCGTGCGCCTTGACCATGGCGACGAGCACGTCCTTCATGGTCAGCGGCTTCTTGCCGGCGGCGATGTTGGTGCGGGACAGCCAGTCGGCGGTGGCCAGAATGCCGCCCAGGTTGTCCGAAGGATGGCCCCACTCCGCAGCCAGCCAGGTGTCGTTGAAGTCCAGCCAGCGGATCATGGCGCCGATGTTGAAGGCGGCCTGCACGGGGTCGAGCTGGAACTGCGTGCCCGGCACCTTGGCGCCGTTGGGGACGACCGTGCCCGGCACGATCGGGCCCATCAGCTTGGTGCAGGCGGGGTAGGAGAGGGCCTCGAGGCCGCAACCCAGGGTGTCGATCAGGCAGTTGCGCGCAGTCTCCATCGCCAGCTTGCTGGTGACCTTGTACTTGAGCACATAGTCGACGATGTCGACGAGCACACGGTCAGGTTTGGGGCGTACGTTGGAGATGTGGGCGGACATGGGTTCTCTTCTCGGTTCTTCAGGGGGCAATACGTGAACAGCCTGCAGCCCGCCCCTGGGTCGGGCTGCAGGCGTCAAATCAGCGCGCGGCGCTCGTGCGCTTGCACTCGTTGGCCAGCTGGCGGCCGGCCTTGCTGTCCATCAGCATGCTCTTGGCAGGGATCTGGATCCACACCAAGCCACTGGTCTTGTCTTCAAAGCGCACGGCACCCGTGCTGGTGGCCACCTGCTGGAGCTGGTAGCGGCGGTTGTTCCAGGCCAGGTCGATGGTGTCATCGTTGACCTGTGCCACGACCACCTTGCGCTTGAGCTCGCAGTCGAACTCGCCCACGATCGGGCGGCCGCTCCATGCGATGGCCTCGTTCACGGCGCGGGCACCGGCGGCTTCCTGGCGGATGTCAGTAGCAACGTTGCCGCCCGGCGCTGCAGGTTGACCGCCGGCAGGCGCAGGCGCTGCAGCCGGTGCTGGCGCCGCTGCAGGTGCGGGCTGGGCAGCTGGCGCGGGTGCCGGCTTGGCAGGTTGGGTCTGTGCGCAGGCTGGCAGCACGACAGCGGCGAGGACGAGGGCGGCGATCTGGGTCTTCATGGATGAACTCCTCAATGAGCGTGAATGACGAACGCACACACCAGCCCGGCGGCATGCCGCGCGGTCAGCTCGAACTGCAGCTTCTGGCCCCTGATCACTTGCGCTTCTCGATGGGTACGAACTTGAGGTCTTCCGGCCCGATGTAGTTGGCACTCGGGCGGATGATCTTGTTGTCGATGCGCTGTTCGATGATGTGTGCGCTCCAACCGCTGGTTCGCGCGATGACAAACAGAGGCGTGAACATGGCGGTGGGCACGCCCATCATGTGATAGGACACCGCACTGAACCAATCCAAATTTGGAAACATTTTCTTTTCACGCCACATCACCGATTCGAGCCGTTCGGCGATGTCGAACATTTTCATGTTGGATTGATCCTTCGACAACCGTTTGGCCACTTCCTTGATGACCTTGTTGCGCGGGTCGGAGACCGTGTAGACCGGGTGGCCGAAGCCGATGACGACTTCCTTGTTGGCCACACGGGCAACAATGTCTTTCTCGGCATCGTCCGGGCTGTCGTAGCGCTTCTGGATCTCGAAGGCGACTTCGTTGGCACCGCCGTGCTTGGGCCCGCGCAGCGCGCCGATGGCGCCGGTGATGGCGCTGTACATGTCGCTGCCGGTGCCGGCGATCACGCGGGCGGTGAAGGTGCTGGCGTTGAACTCGTGCTCGGCATACAGCACCAGCGAGGTGTGCATGGCATCGACCCACAGCTTGCTGGGTGCCTTGCCATGCAGCAGGTGCAGGAAATGGCCGCCGATGGAGTCGTCATCGGTTTCGACGTCGATGCGCTTGCCGTTGACGGCATAGTGGTACCAGTACAGCAGCATGGAACCCAGGCAGGCCATGAGCTTGTCTGCAATGTCGCGCGCGCCGGGGTGGTTGTGGTCGTCCTTCTCGGGCAGGTTGCAGCCCAGTGCGGACACGCCGGTGCGCATCACGTCCATCGGATGGCTGGAGGCGGGCAGCCATTCCAGCGCAGCCTTCACGTTGGCGGGCAGGCCGCGCAGGCTCTTGAGCTTGGCCTTGTAGGCCGTCAGTTCGGCCTGCGTGGGCAGCTTGCCGTGCACCAGCAGGTGGGCGATCTCCTCGAACTCGCACTTCTCGGCCACATCGAGGATGTCGTAGCCGCGGTAGTGCAGGTCATTGCCGGTACGGCCGACCGTGCACAGCGCCGTGTTGCCGGCCGTGACGCCGGACAGGGCGACGGACTTCTTGGGCTTGGGGCCAGTTGGCGCTGCGGCGGTCTGTTCGGCTTGGGTCATCTTGGGGCTCCTTGTCGTTCTTTGGGGCGTCGTTCTTGTCGCGTGAAGCGTGGGTCTGTCGTTCTGCGGCGGTGCCTTCTCAGAGGCTTTCCGCTTGTCTGGTGCGGCTCTTCAGGCATTTTGGTCTGGAAAGCCGCATCAATGCTGGATCTAG
Source organism: Piscinibacterium candidicorallinum (assembly GCF_047549485.1). Lineage (GTDB taxonomy): Bacteria > Pseudomonadota > Gammaproteobacteria > Burkholderiales > Burkholderiaceae_C > Piscinibacterium > Piscinibacterium candidicorallinum. The sequence goes on from NZ_CP180191.1 coordinate 1,617,984, forward strand.
GTCAATGAATCAAGTCAACTTCTGCATCAGTTCCACACGGTTGCCGAAGGGGTCGAAGACCGAGCCGCGCAGATAGCCGGCGGGGCCGTCGTCCCAGCGGTGGCTGTAGCCGGCGGCGGCGCAGCGTTCGATCAGCGCACGCGCATCGGCCACCGTGAGCGCCGGGTGCGCGCGGCCATCGGTGGCGAAGCGCGCTTCTTCCCCCAGGTGCAGGTTCAGCGTGCCGCCCGTGAGCCAGGCGCCGCTGGGCGAGAGCTCCGCGGGCTTGGGTACGCGCACGAACCCGAGCGTGTCGGCGTAGAAGCGCAGGGCCTCATCCAGCCGTCCGGCGGGAATGGAGATCTGCACGTGGTCCAGGCCGATGATCATTGGTTGATTCTGGAAAAGCGCTCCGCTTGTCCCATGCGGTTCTTCAAGCACTTTGGCCTGAAGAGGCGCATGAAATGGACGTTTGGCTGCTCGGGTCGAATGAAATCCGGATCAGAGAATCAGTTCTTCTTGCCCGCGAACAGCGAATCCAGATGCTGCTCGAAGGCGTGGTAATTGATGCGCTCATACAGCTCGTCGCGCGTCTGCATGAGGTCGATCACGTTCTTCTGGTGGCCGTCGCGGCGAATCGCGGTGTAGACCGCCTCGGCGGCCTTGTTCATGGCGCGGAACGCGGACAGCGGATAGAGCACCATCCCCACGCCGGTTGAGCGCAGCTCATCCACCGTGAACAGCGGGGTCTTGCCGAACTCGGTGATGTTGGCCAGCACGGGCACCTTCACGGCGTCCACAAACTTCTTGTAGGTCGGCAGGTCGTAGGCGGCTTCAGCAAAGATGCCGTCGGCACCGGCTTCCACGCAGGCAATCGCACGCTCGATCGCAGCGTCCACGCCTTCCATCTGGATGGCATCCGTGCGGGCGATCAGGAAAAAGTTTGCGTCCGTCTTGGCGTCGGCCGCCGCCTTCACGCGGTCGGCCATTTCCTGCTGGGTGACGATTTCCTTGCCGGGGCGATGGCCGCAGCGCTTGGCGCCCACCTGGTCTTCGATATGGCAAGCCGCGGCGCCAAACTTGATCAGGCTCTTGACCGTGCGCGCAATGTTGAAGGCCGAGGGGCCGAAGCCGGTGTCGATGTCCACCATCAGCGGCAGGTCGCACACGTCCGTGATGCGGCGCACGTCCGTGAGCACGTCATCAAGGTTGTTGATGCCCAGGTCCGGCATGCCCAGCGAGCCTGCGGCCACGCCGCCGCCCGACAGGTAGATGGCGCGGTAACCGGCGCGCTTGGCCAGCAGGGCGTGGTTGGCGTTGATGGCGCCGATGACCTGCAGCGGCTGTTCTTCCTTGAGGGCGGCGCGGAACTGCGCGCCGGGGCTAGCGAAGGTGCTCATGCAGCGGTCTCCATCAGTGGCCGCGCCTGTTCGGGCAGCGCCAACCCGGCTCGGGCGGCGCGCTGCAGGACGGTCCAGAAATATCGGTAGCTCGCCCGGTCATGCAGGCGGCCTTTGTGTTCGATCGGCCCCCACTGCGCAGCCTGGGCCGCGTGCAGGATCTCGCCGGCGTCATTCACCTCGGAGGCCAGGGGCGCGAAGGCTCGGACGATCGGGCGGATCTGGTCGGGGTGGATGCTCCACATGCGTAGGTAGCCGAAGTCATTGCGGGCGCGCTGGGCGTCGCCAGCTACCACGGCGGGGTCGCGGAACTCGGTGGTCACGTTGTGGCTCGGCACCTTGCCGTAGGCATGGCAGGCGGCGGCAATCTCGGCCTTGGCGCGCACCACGAGCGGGTGGTCGAACTGCCCGGGCGAGCGCATGGCTGCGGCGGGAATGGCACCGTGGTGGGCGGACACGAAGTCCATCAGACCCAGCGACAGGCTCTCCACCTTCGGGTGTGCGGCGATGCGGAACACCTCGCGCAGCGCGCCATGCGTCTCGATCAGCACGTGAACCGCAGGGGCGGGCAGGGCGGATTCGGCGCTGATACGCTCGATAGCCTCTGCCGCATTGGCAACGTCATTGGCGCTGCCGACCTTGGGCACCATGACGAAGGCCAGACGGCCCTGCGCAGCCGGCAGGGCGATGCGCAGGTCGTCAATAAAGTGCGGATGGTGCGGCGCATGTACGCGCAGACCCACCCGACCGTGCAGATTTTCGGCGCAGGCAGCGAGCTGGCCGAAGGCCGCGGCCAATTCGGCTTCCTCGCCCACGGCGGCACCGTCTTCGAGGTCGAGCGTGATGTCGAAGAGCGGGCCCATCTCGTTCTGCAGCGCCAGCGCCTTCTGCGCAAAGCGCAGATTGCCCGCATAGTGATCGCAGGCCGGCAGGATCACCGGCGGCTTCTCACCTGCAAACAGAGCGGCGCTGGGGTGCATGGTCAGACTGAGTTACAGCAGGTGCGAGACGCCGTCCTTCTCTTCGTTCAGCTCGGCCAGCGTCTTGTTGATGCAGGTCTGGCTGAACTCGTCGATGGCCAGGCCCTGGACGATCTTGTACTCGCCGCCTTCGCAGGTGACGGGGTAGCCGAACATGGTGTCTACCGGAATGCCATAGGAGCCGTCCGAGGGGATGCCCATCGTGACCCACTTGCCCTGCGTGCCGAGCACCCAGTCGCGCATGTGGTCGATAGCGGCGTTGGCCGCCGATGCGGCAGATGACAGGCCGCGCGCTTCGATGATGGCTGCGCCGCGCTTGCCCACGGTGGGCAGGAAGGCCGTGCGGTTCCACTCCTCGTCACCGATCATGTCCTTGAGCGACTTGCCCTTGACCGTTGCGAAGCGGTAGTCGGCGTACATCGTGGGCGAGTGGTTGCCCCAGACGCAGAAGGTCTCTATGTCGGCCACGGCCACGCCGGCCTTGGCAGCCAGCTGGGACAGACCACGGTTGTGATCCAGACGCAGCATGGCGGTGAAGTTCTTCTTGGGCAGGTCCGGCGCGCTCTTCATGGCGATGTAGGCGTTGGTATTGGCCGGGTTGCCGACCACCAGTACCTTGACCGTGCGCTTGGCCACGGCATTGAGGGCCTTGCCCTGGGCCGTGAAGATCTGGGCGTTGGCGGCCAGCAGGTCCTTGCGCTCCATGCCGGGACCGCGGGGACGGGCGCCGACCAGCAGGGCGCAGTCGATGTCCTTGAAGGCCGTCATCGGGTCGCTGTGCGCGCTCATGCCGGCCAGCAACGGGAAGGCACAGTCTTCGAGCTCCATCATCACGCCCTTGAGTGCCTTCTGGGCCTTCTCGTCGGGAATTTCGAGCAATTGCAGTTCAACGGGCTGGTCCTTGCCCAGCATTTCGCCCGAGGCGATGCGGAACAGCAGGGAGTAGCCGATCTGGCCGGCGGCGCCGGTGACGGCAACCTTCATGGGAGCTTTGCTCATGGAGCGGGTCCTTTCGGTGATGAACGAATTCGCGCGATCCGGCCGATGCATGGCGCGTCTGCAGTCCCGCCTGTCTGGCTCTGACGCGCCTGTCATCGGCGTGTGGTGCCTCAACGGCGGGTGCATCGGCAAAGATGGCGCAGTGTAGGCACTTGGCTCCTTCAACGTCAACACAGATATCTTACGTCTTATATAAGACATGAGACGAAAGATGGGTGAGCTGGACGAAGTCTTGGGTCTTGTGTAAAACCCGGGCTTGATGAGCTCCTTGCCGCCCATTCCACCCGCTGCTGGCAGCACCGATCCGCAAAGCACTGCGGGCGCCGCCGGCCCCACGTTCAGCCCGCTGTACGTGCAGATCAAGTCCCTGCTCATGCAGGGGCTGGAGAGCGGCGAATGGAAGCCCGGAGAGATGATTCCCTCGGAAGTCGAGCTTGCCCAGCGCTTCAAGGTGTCCCAGGGCACCGTGCGTAAGGCGGTGGACGAGCTGGCCTCCGAGCACCTGCTGATCCGCCGGCAGGGCAAGGGCACCTTCGTCGCGACGCATTCCGAGTCCAAGGTGCAGTTCCGTTTCCTGCGCCTGCACCCGGACGCCGGCGAGCCGACCCACCCCGACCACTTCGTCCTGGACTGCAAGCGCCTGCGTGCTCCGGCCGATATCGCGCGCCAGCTGGACTTGAAGGTGGGCGAGACCGCCGTGGTGATTCGCCGCAGCCTGCACTTCGGCGGCGAACCCACCATTCTTGAGGAAATCTGGCTGCCAGGGCCGTTGTTCAAAGGATTGACCATGGACCGGCTGGCCGACTATCGAGGGCCGATGTATGCGCTTTTCGAGCAGGAGTTCGCAGTGCGCATGATCCGCTGCGAGGAGCGCCTGAAGGCCGTCGCAGCCGATGAAGCCGCGGCGCAGGTGCTCGCCGTGCCGGCCGGTACGCCCCTGCTGCAGGTCGAGCGGCTCTCGTTCTCGTACAACGAGCGGCCCGTCGAGTTGCGCAAGGGCTGGTACCGGACCGACAAGCACCACTATCTGAATGCGTTGATTTGAGAGAAGCGATTTGAGGGCACTTCGAAAATCTCCGACAATGCCGCGCTACCCATGAGTACCGATCAAGCGGCGCGCTGATCGACTCGACAACAAGAATTCAATCCAGTCCCTAAAGACGTTCTTCGAGGAGCCATGTACATGGCAGAGGCAAAAGCACCCCCACGACCGCAGTACCGGAACATCCACGTCACGCAGATCATGCAGTACCGCCTGCCGCTGGCAGGCTATGTGTCCATTCTGCACCGCGTCAGCGGCGCCCTGATGTTCGTGCTGCTGCCCTTTGTGCTCTATCTGTTCGACCGCAGCCTCACGTCTGAACTCGCCTTTGGCCGCTTTCAGGCGCTGACCAGTCACTGGTTCGTCAAGCTCTTGATCCTCGCGCTGGCCTGGGCCTATCTGCATCACTTCTGCGCAGGCGTGCGCCATCTGTTCATGGACAAGCACATGTGGCTCGAGAAGGGCCAGGCCAAGTCGAGCGCCGTGGCTGTGTTTGCCGTCAGCCTGCCGTTGACCGCGCTGGTTGCCCTGAAGCTGTTTGGAGTGTTTTGAGCATGGCCGAGAACAACAACATCGGACCGAAGCGCCTGGTCGTCGGCGCGCACTACGGCCTGCGCGACTGGCTGTCGCAGCGCGTGACCGCCATCGTCATGGCAGTCTTCACCGTCATCCTGCTTGTCGCTTTCCTGACTGGCAAGAACTTCACCTACCAGGGCTGGGCGGGCCTGTTTGCCTCCACGTGGGGCGGTCTGCCGGTCATGAAGCTGCTCACCTTCGTGACCTTCGTGGCCCTTGCGTGGCATGCCTGGGTGGGCGTGCGCGACATCTGGATGGATTATGTGAAGCCGGTCGGCATCCGCCTGGCTCTGCAAGTGTTCACCGTGTTCTGGCTGCTGGCGTGTGTGGTGTACGCCGGCCTGATCCTCCTGAAGGTGTAAGCAATGACCGCAGTAAAGACGTCTCTTCCCCGCCGCCGCTACGACGCCGTGATTGTCGGCGCAGGCGGTGCCGGCATGCGCTGTTCGCTGCAGCTGGCCCAGGCCGGCCTGAACGTGGCCGTGCTCTCCAAGGTGTTCCCGACCCGCTCGCACACGGTGGCCGCGCAGGGCGGCATTGGCGCGAGTCTGGGCAACATGAGCGAGGACAACTGGTACTGGCACATGTTCGATACCGTGAAGGGTTCGGACTATCTCGGTGACCAGGACGCCATCGAGTTCATGTGCCGCGAAGCGCCGAAGGTTGTGTACGAGCTCGAGCACTTCGGCATGCCCTTTGACCGCAATCCGGATGGCACGATCTACCAGCGCCCCTTTGGCGGCCACACCGCCAACTTCGGCGAAAAGCCCGTGCAGCGCGCCTGCGCCGCGGCGGACCGTACCGGCCATGCGCTGCTGCATACGCTGTATCAGCGCAACGTGGCTGCGCGTACCCAGTTCTTCGTCGAGTGGATGGCGCTCGATCTGATCCGCGATGCGGACGGCGACGTCTGCGGCGTGGTGGCCTACGAGATGGAGACCGGCGAGGTCATGATTCTCGAAGCCAAGATCACCGTCTTCGCCACTGGCGGGGCAGGGCGTATCTGGGCCGCTTCGACCAACGCCTTCATCAACACCGGTGACGGCATGGGCATGGCGGCGCGCGCCGGTATTCCGCTGGAAGACATGGAGTTCTGGCAGTTCCACCCCACCGGCGTGGCTGGTGCGGGCGTGCTGATCACCGAAGGCGTGCGCGGCGAAGGTGGCATCCTGCGCAACAAGAATGGCGAGCGCTTCATGGAGCGCTACGCCCCCACCCTCAAGGATCTTGCGCCGCGTGACTTCGTCTCGCGTTCGATGGACCAGGAGATCAAGGAAGGTCGCGGCTGCGGCCCCAATGGCGACTACATCGAGCTGCATCTGAGCCACCTCGACCCGGACACCATCATCAAGAAGCTGCCCTCGATCCGCGAGATCGCGATCAAGTTCGCCAACATCGACCCGATCAAGGATCCGATTCCGGTCGTGCCCACCATTCACTATCAGATGGGCGGCATTCCTACGAACTACTACGGTCAGGTCGTCGCGCCGAAAAGCGGTAATCCGAATGCGATCATCAACGGCCTTTACGCCGTGGGTGAGTGCGCCTGCGTGAGCGTGCACGGTGCGAACCGTCTCGGTACCAATTCGCTGCTGGACCTCATTGTGTTCGGCCGTGCCGCCGGCAACCACATCGTCGACCAGTTCAAGACCGGCAAGGTGGCCAAGGAGCACAAGGATCTGCCGGCCGATGCGGCCGATCTGCCGATGTCACGTCTGGCCAAGATCGATGGATCCACCTCCGGCGAGAACACCCAGGTCGTCGCCCAGGCCATCCGCGACAACATGCAGAAGCACTGTGGCGTGTTCCGCACCAGTGCTTTGCTTTCGGAAGGTGTGATCAGGATCAACGAGCTGGCCGAAGCCGCCGAGAGCATCCATCTCAAGGACAAATCCAAGGTCTTCAACACGGCACGTGTCGAAGCGCTGGAACTCGCCAACCTAGTGGAAACCGCCAAGGCCACCATCGTCTCAGCGGAGGCCCGTAAGGAAAGCCGCGGTGCCCACGCGCACAGCGACTTCCCCGAGCGTGATGACGCTACCTGGATGAAGCACACACTGTGGTACAGCGAGGGTAATCGCCTCGACTACAAGCCGGTGAACACCAAGCCGCTGACGGTCGAGACCTTCCAGCCCAAGAAGCGCACGTTCTGAGGAGTACCGAATGTCTGCAAACCAATCCAACGAACTCAACGCTGTGGGCGACGCAGCGGCCGGCAAGCGCGTCGTCAAGTTCAAGATCTATCGCTATGACCCGGATTCCGGTCAGGCGCCACGCATGGAAGATATCGAGGTCACACTCGAGCCGACCGACAAGATGCTGCTCGATGCGCTCATGCGCATGAAGCAGACGAGCGATGACTCCGTCTCATTTCGCCGCTCCTGCCGCGAGGGCGTCTGCGGTTCCGATGCCATGAACATCAACGGCAAGAATGGTCTGGCCTGCATCACGAACCTGCGTGACCTGAAAGAGCCCATCGTGCTCAAGCCGCTGCCTGGTCTGCCGGTCATCCGCGATCTGATCGTGGACATGACCCAGTTCTTCAAGCAGTACCACTCCGTCAAGCCATACCTGATCAACGACACGATTCCGCCTGAGAAGGAGCGTCTGCAGTCTCCCGCCGAGCGCGAGGAGCTGGATGGTCTGTACGAGTGCATTCTGTGCGCCTGCTGCTCGACGAGCTGCCCAAGCTTCTGGTGGAACCCGGACAAGTTCGTCGGGCCTGCCGGTCTGCTCCAGGCCTATCGCTTCATTGCCGACACGCGCGACCAGGCCACCGCCGAGCGCCTGGACAACCTGGAAGATCCATACCGTCTGTTCCGTTGCCACACGATCATGAACTGCGTGGATGTCTGCCCAAAGGGCCTGAATCCGACGCGCGCGATCGGCAAGATCAAGGAATTGATGGTCCGCCGTACCGTTTGAGCCGTCTTTTCATGCATCCGTAAGCCCCATGACAGCCGTAGCCCTGCAAGATCACGACTTGGCGCGCCTGCGCTGGCGCGCCCGGCGTGGTCTGCTGGAAAACGACCTGATCATGTCGCGCTTTTTTGACCGCTTCGGCGGCACGCTGTCGACCGCGGATGCGCAAGGCCTAGAGCGTTTGCTCGACCTGACCGATAACGACTTGTTGGATCTTCTTCTGGCGCGCAAGGAGCCGGATTCACAGCTGGCGGATGCCGAGGTGCAATCGGTCCTCGCCAAGCTGCGCAGCGCCTGAAGCACGCCAGACCACCCGCCGCGAATACACCTGCACCAAGAACACAAAGGGCCAGCCATGCAACTCTCAGACAAGAAAGCCACGCTGTCATTCTCCGATGGCGCACCGTCGGTTGAATTCCCCATCTACAAGGGCACCGTCGGCCCGGACGTCATTGACATCCGCAAGCTCTATGGGTCGACCGGCAAGTTCACCTATGACCCCGGCTTCCTGTCCACGGCGGCCTGTCAGTCCAAGATCACCTACATCGACGGCGACAAGGGAGAACTGCTGTATCGCGGCTATCCCATCGAGCAGCTCGCGACCAAGTGTGACTTCCTCGAGACCTGCTACCTGATTCTCAACGGCGAGCTGCCCAACGAAACGCAGCGCAAGGACTTCGTAGGCCGCGTCACGCAGCACACGATGGTTCACGAGCAGATGCAGTTCTTCCTGCGCGGGTTCCGTCGTGATGCCCACCCCATGGCCATTCTCACTGGCCTGGTCGGTGCAATGAGCGCGTTCTATCACGACAGCACCGACATCAATAACCCGACGCATCGCGAGATCAGCGCCATCCGCCTCATCGCCAAGATGCCCACCCTCGTGGCCATGGCCTACAAGTACACGATCGGCCAGCCCTTCGTGTATCCGCGCAATGACCTGTCCTACTCCGCCAACTTCATGCGCATGATGTTTGCGGTGCCGGCTGAGGAGTACAAGGTCAATGAGGTGCTCGTCCGTGCGCTGGACCGTATCTTCATCCTGCACGCTGATCACGAGCAGAACGCGTCCACCTCCACGGTGCGCCTGTGCGGTTCCTCGGGCACCAACCCGTTTGCAGCCATTGCCGCTGGTGTGGCCTGCCTCTGGGGGCCGGCGCACGGCGGTGCCAACGAGGCCTGCCTGAACATGCTCGAAGATCTCCAGGCCCAAGGCGGCGTGGCCAAGGTCGGCGAGTTCATGGAGCAGGTCAAGGACAAGAACTCCGGCGTGCGCCTGATGGGCTTTGGTCACCGGGTCTACAAGAACTTTGATCCTCGCGCCAAGCTCATGCAGGAAACCTGCAAGGAAGTGCTGGCCGAGCTCGGTCTGGAAAACGATCCGCTGTTCAAGCTGGCGATGGCGCTTGAAAAGATCGCTCTGGAAGACGACTACTTCGTCTCACGCAAGCTGTACCCGAACGTCGATTACTACTCCGGCATCGTCCAACGCGCACTGGGTATCCCCACCGCACTGTTCACCGGCATCTTCGCGTTGGCTCGCACCGTGGGCTGGATCGCGCAGTGGAACGAGATGCTGTCCGACCCTGAGTACAAGATCGGCCGTCCGCGTCAGCTGTTCTCTGGCTATGCGGCTCGCGACGTCAAGCCGATCGCCCAGCGTTGAGTCCATCTGATCTCCGGGGCAACCCGGGGCGGGGCGGAAAAGGGCCGTGCAAGCGGCCCTTTTTCATGGCCGGTTGCTTTTCACGATGCGCGACCATACCTATACTGCGCATCTTCTTTTTCGTTCTTTGCGCAATCCGTCGCGGGGCGTAGTCCCAAAGCGGAAGGGCCATGCAGCCGACCTTGAAACAATAGGCTGCGCCAATCCTGCACCAACCCGCACGAAACGTGCGCTTGAGAGGTGAAGCGTCATGATGCAAGCGTTCCAGCAGAACTCGTATCTGTTCGGCGGCAATGCGCCGTATGTCGAAGAGCTCTACGAGCAGTACCTCAACAATCCCGCCAGCGTTCCCGAGAACTGGCGCGAGTATTTCTCCCGCATGCAGCTCGTGCCTGCCGCCGATGGCAGCGCGTCCACTGCGGACCAAGCCCACGCCCCCGTCATCGAGTCCTTTGCGCAGCGCGCAAAGGCGAATGCCTTCCTGCCGCGTGCGGTCGGTGGCGCCGATGCTGCCGTGGCCCGCAAGCAGGTCCATGTCCAGTCGATCATCGCCGCCTACCGTTTCCTGGGCAGTCGCTGGGCAGATCTCGATCCGCTGCATCGCCAGGAGCGTCCGAACATCCCTGAGCTGGAACCTGGCTTCTACGACCTGACCGAAACGGACATGGACCAGACCTTCTCTGCGTCCAATACCTACTTCGGCCAGGAAAACATGACGCTGCGCGAGATCGTGAAGTCTCTGCGCGAAACGTACTGCGGCACTATCGGTGCCGAGTTCATGTACATCAGCGATCCGGCGCAGAAACGCTGGATGCAGCAGCGCCTTGAAAGCGTCCGCAGCAAGCCGCAGTTCGAGCCGGCCAAGCGCAAGGCCATTCTTGAGAACCTCACGGCCGCAGAAGGCCTTGAGCGCTATCTGCACACCAAGTATGTCGGCCAGAAGCGCTTCTCGCTCGAAGGCGGCGAAAGCTTCATCGCCTCCATGGACGAAGTGATCCAGCGTGCCGGCGAGAAGGGCGTGCAGGAGATCGTGATCGGCATGGCCCACCGCGGCCGCCTGAACGTGCTGGTCAACATCCTGGGCAAGATGCCCAAGGATCTGTTTGCAGAATTCGAAGGCAAGGTCGCCGATGACGGCCTGTCAGCCGGCGACGTGAAGTACCACAAGGGGTTTTCGAGCGACGTGTCCACCCCAGGCGGCCCAGTGCACCTGAGCCTCGCCTTCAACCCCTCCCACCTCGAAATCGTGAATCCTGTGGTGGAGGGCAGCGTGCGCGCCCGCCAGGACCGCCGTGGCGACGAGCATGGCCGCCAGGTGCTGCCTGTGCTGGTGCACGGCGACGCCGCCTTCGCGGGCCAGGGCGTGGTCATGGAAACGCTCAACCTCGCGCAGACCCGCGGCTACGGCACGGGCGGCACGATCCATATCGTCATCAACAACCAGATCGGCTTCACCACCAGCGACCCGCGCGACTCGCGCTCCACGCTGTACTGCTCCGACGTGGTCAAGATGATCGAAGCGCCGGTGCTGCATGTGAATGGCGACGACCCCGAGGCCGTCGTGTTCGCCACCCAGCTCGCTGTGGACTTCCGCAGCGAGTTCGGCAAGGACGTGGTGATCGACATCATCTGCTACCGCAAGCTGGGCCACAACGAGCAGGACACCCCCAGCCTGACCCAGCCGCTGATGTACAAGAAGATCGCCGAGCACCCGGGCACCCGCAAGCTGTATGCGGACAAGCTGGAAACGCAGAAAGTGCTCGACGTCGGTGGTGGCGATGCGCTCGTCAAGCAGTACCGCGCCGCGATGGACGAAGGTCGCCACACCGAGGAAATCGTTCTCACCAATTTCAAGAGCAAGTACGCGGTCGACTGGACGCCCTTCCTGAATCGCAAGTGGACGGACTCCGCGGATACCGCCGTACCCATCACCGAGCTCAAGCGCCTGGCCGAGCGCATTACCACGACGCCTGAAGGCTTCAAGGTGCACTCGATCGTCGAGAAGGTGCTGGCCGATCGCCGCGCCATGGGCAAAGGCGAGATGAATCTGGACTGGGGCATGGGCGAACACCTCGCCTTCGCTTCGCTGGTGGCCAGTGGCTACCCCGTTCGCATCACTGGCCAGGACTGCGGCCGCGGCACCTTCACGCACCGCCACGCCGTGCTGCATGACCAGAAGCGCGAGAAGTGGGACTCCGGCACCTACATCCCCCTGCAGAATGTGGCGGAAGGTCAGGCGCCGTTCACCGTGATCGACTCCGTGCTGTCGGAGGAAGCCGTGCTCGGCTTCGAATACGGCTACTCCACAGCCGAGCCGAATGCGCTCGTGATCTGGGAGGCGCAGTTCGGTGACTTCGTCAACGGCGCGCAGGTCGTGATCGACCAGTTCATCAGCTCCGGTGAAGTGAAGTGGGGCCGCGCGAGCGGGCTGACACTCATGCTGCCTCATGGCTACGAAGGGCAGGGCCCCGAGCACTCCTCGGCCCGCCCCGAGCGCTTCCTGCAACTCTGTGCCGAGAACAACATGCAGGTGGTACAGCCCACCACGGCCGCGCAGATCTTCCATCTGCTGCGCCGCCAGATGATCCGTCTGTTCCGCAAGCCCTTGGTCATCATGACGCCCAAGAGCCTGCTGCGCAACAAGGACGCCGGCAGCCCGCTGTCCGAGCTGGCCCGCGGTCACTTCCAGACTGTGATCGGCGAGCAGGATGCGACCATCAAGGCCGAGAAGGTCAAGCGCGTGCTGGCCTGCTCCGGCAAGGTCTACTACGACCTCGTCAACACCCGCAAGGAGCGGGGCGTAGACGATGTCGCCATCATCCGCGTGGAACAGCTCTATCCCTTCCCGCACAAGGCCTTCGGCGAAGCACTCGCCAAGTTCCCCAAGGCGACCGAGGTCGTATGGGTGCAGGACGAGCCGCAGAACCAGGGCTACTGGTTCTTCGTGCAGCATCACCTGCTGGAGAACATGTCTGAAGGGCAGAAGCTGGGCTACGCCGGCCGTGCTGCGTCTGCATCACCGGCCGTGGGCTACTACAGCAAGCACAACGAGCAGCAGAAGGCGCTTCTGGATCAGGCCTTCGGCAAGCTCAAGGGCTTCGTCCAGACCAAGTAAGCAACACGCGAGGAGCGTGTTGCCGCCAGCATGCCCAGTGCGCCGCATCGGGCAGGCCGCAATCGACGCTCCGAAATGAACTGAAAAAATCGGAGTCACTTTCAAATGGCAATCGTAGAAGTCAAGGTTCCCCAACTGTCAGAATCCGTGGCCGAAGCCACGATGCTCGCCTGGAAGAAAAAGGTCGGCGAATCCGTAGCACAGGACGAGATCCTGATCGAGATCGAGACCGACAAGGTCGTGCTGGAAGTGCCCGCACCGGGCGCTGGCGTGCTCACCGAGATCGTCAAGGGTGACGGTGCCACCGTCACGTCCGACGAACTGATCGCCCGTATCGACACCGCCGCCAAGGCCGGTGCCGTGGCTGCCCCCGCCGCTGCCCCGGCAGCCGCAGCCGCCGCGCCCGCTGCTGCGCCTGTCGCAGCACCCGCTGCCGCCGCAACCGGTGGCGTGGCCATGCCCTCGGCCGCCAAGATCATGGCTGACACAGGCGTGAACCCCGCCACGGTGGCTGGCACCGGCAAGGATGGTCGCATCACCAAGGGTGACGCGCTTGCTGCAGCAGCAGCCCCCAAGGTGGCGCCGCCCACCGCCGCCCAGGCCGTGCCCGTGGCCGTGACGACCGGTGCCGTGTTGCAGCCGGTGGCTGCGCCCATCAACGTGGCCGCGATTACCGAAGGCCGCCCCGAGCAGCGCGTGCCCATGAGCCGCCTGCGCGCCCGCGTGGCCGAGCGTCTGCTGCAGTCGCAGGCCACCAACGCCATCCTGACCACGTTCAACGAAGTGAACATGGCCCCGGTGATGGAGATGCGCAAGAAGTACCAGGAGAAGTTCGAGAAGGAGCACGGCGTGAAGCTGGGCTTCATGAGCTTCTTCGTGAAGGCGGCCGTCGCAGCGCTCAAGCGCTATCCGGTACTCAACGCCAGCGTGGACGGCAATGACATCGTCTACCACGGCTACTTCGACATCGGTATCGCCGTGGGTAGCCCGCGCGGTCTGGTGGTGCCCATCCTGCGCAATGCGGACCAGATGAGCCTGGCCGACATCGAGAAGAAGATCGCCGAGTACGGCGCCAAGGCCAAGGACGGCAAGCTCAGCCTCGAAGAACTGACCGGCGGCACCTTCTCCATCTCGAATGGCGGCGTGTTCGGCTCCATGCTTTCCACGCCGATCATCAACCCGCCGCAAAGCGCCATCCTCGGTGTGCACGCCACCAAGGATCGCGCCGTGGTGGAGAACGGCCAGATCGTGATCCGTCCGATCAACTACCTCGCCATGAGCTACGACCACCGCATCATCGACGGCCGCGAAGCCGTGCTCGGTCTGGTGGCCATGAAGGAAGCGCTGGAAGACCCGGCCCGCCTGCTGCTCGACGTCTGATGACCCCGGGGCTGTCTGGCAGCCCCACGGCCGTGCGGAGCCTGCGCGCTCCGCACGTGCCAGCCCGCATGACGCCGCCCTGTGCCGGCGTCAGCGCATGGAGAACCTCATGAAGAATTTTGATGTGATCGTGATCGGCGGTGGCCCCGGTGGCTACATCGCCGCGATCCGCGCCGCCCAGCTGGGCTTCAACACCGCCTGCATCGATGCCTGGAAGAACGCCAAGGGCGCTCCGGCACCGGGCGGCACCTGCACCAACGTGGGCTGCATTCCGTCCAAGGCGCTGCTGCAGTCGTCCGAGCACTTCGAGCATGCTGCCCACGGCTTTGCCGAGCACGGCGTGGAGGTCAGCGGCCTGAAGCTGAACCTGGCGCAGATGCTCAAGCGCAAGGACGAGGTCGTCGGCCAGAACAATGCCGGCATCCTGTTCCTGTTCAAGAAGAACAAGGTCAGCTTCTTCAACGGCCTGGGCTCGTTTGTGGCCGCCAAGGACGGCGGCTACGAGATCAAGGTCGAAGGCACGGAAGAGACGCTTTTTGCCAAGTACGTCGTTGTGGCCACGGGCAGCAACGCCCGCGCACTGCCCGGTGTGCCCTTCGATGAAGACCGTGTCCTGTCGAATGACGGCGCGCTGCGCATTCCTGATGTGCCCAAGAAGCTGGGCGTGATCGGCGCTGGCGTGATCGGCCTGGAAATGGGCAGTGTGTGGCGCCGCCTGGGCGCTGAAGTCACCGTACTCGAAGGCCTGCCGAACTTCCTGGGCGCCGTTGACGAGACCATCGCCAAGGAAGCGCACAAGCTCTTCACCAAGCAGGGGCTGAAGATCAGCCTGGGCGTGAAGGTGGGCGAGATCAAGACCACCAAGAAGGGCGTCACCGTCAACTACACCGACAACGCTGGCGCTGCGCAGGTGCTCGAGTGCGACCGCCTGATCGTCTCGATCGGCCGCACACCCAACACCCACGGCCTGAACACCGAAGCCGTCGGCCTGAAGCTCGATGAGCGCGGCTTCATTGCCGTGGATGATGAATGCCGCACCAACCTGCCTGGCGTCTGGGCCGTGGGTGACGTGGTGCGCGGCCCCATGCTCGCGCACAAGGCCGAGGAAGAGGGCGTGGCCGTGGCCGAGCGCATTGCCGGCCAGCACGGGCACGTCAACTTCAACACCATTCCCTGGGTCATCTACACCAGCCCCGAGATCGCCTGGGTCGGCAAGACCGAGCAGCAGCTCAAGGCCGAAGGCGTGGCCTACAAGGCCGGTAGCTTCCCCTTCATGGCCAACGGCCGCGCCCGTGCGCTGGGCGACACCACCGGCATGGTCAAGATGCTGGCAGATGCCAAGACCGACGAGATCCTGGGTGTGCACATCATCGGCCCCGTGGCCTCCGAGCTCATCAGCGAATGCGTGATGGCCATGGAGTTCAAGGCGGCGTCTGAAGACATCGCCCGCATCTGCCACGCGCACCCGACGCTCTCGGAAGCGGTGAAGGAAGCGGCGCTGGCCGTGGACAAGCGCACGCTGAACTTCTGAGGCGCGTCACCCGCGGCGCCGGCGGTGGACTCATGATCCTGCCCACCGCTGTGCGCGTTCGGGATATTGCATCTTCGCAGGCGCCGGGCGCTGTTCCGGCGCGGCGCTTGAGCGGGCTGGGCTGCACAGACTGGCCGCCCGTTCAAGTAGCCAGTGCGTGTGGTGCGCTTGCGCCAGCCTGCATCTGACTCACGTCCATGCCTGTCCAGTCCGCTTACGAGAACCTGCTGCAACAGCGCGGCTACACCGCAGACCCTGCGCAGCTCGCTGCTGTCGAGCGCCTGCAGCGCCTGCACGACGAGTTCGTCGAATACAAGCGGCGCCGCGCCAGCAAGCTCATGCGCATGATCAGCCCGCCGCCGCTGCCGCAGGGTGTGTGGCTCTGGGGTGGCGTGGGGCGCGGCAAGAGCTTCCTGATGGACTGCTTCTATGACACCGTGCCGGTGATCCGCAAGACGCGGATCCACTTTCACGAATTCATGCGCGGTATCCATGCGGAGCTGGACCACCTGCGCGGTACGGAAGACCCGTTGGGCGAGGTGGCCAAGCGCACCGCGCGCAAGTACCGCCTGATCTGCTTTGACGAGTTCCACGTCTCGGACGTGGCCACCGCCATGATCCTGGAGCGCCTGCTGCGGCCCCTGTTCGAATACGGCGTGGTCTTTGTCATGACCAGCAATTTCGAGCCGGATGGCCTCTACCCGGACGGCCTGCACCGCGACCGCATCCTCGGCGCCATCGAGCTGCTCAAGCAGAACCTCGACGTGATGAACGTCGACGCCGGCATCGACTACCGCAAGCGCTCGCTGGAGCAGGCCGAGGTCTACCTCGTGCCCGGAGGCGAGGCTTCGCAGGCCAAGCTGACCAGCGTCTTCAACGCCGTGGCCGAACGCAATGACGAGAACCCCGTGTTGCGCATTGAGCACCGCGAGATCCGCGCCCGGCGCCGGGCGGGTGGGGCGGTGTGGTTTGATTTTCAAACTCTGTGCGGCGGCCCCCGCTCACAGAACGACTACCTCGAGCTCGCCCGCCAGTTCCACACTGTCATCCTCTCCGACGTGCCCGAGATGGGCGTGAACATGGCCAGCGAGGCGCGGCGCTTCACCTGGCTTGTCGACGTGCTGTACGACCACAAGGTCAAGCTCTTCATCTCCGCCGCCGTGCCGCCCGAGGCGCTCTACACCCAGGGCCAGTTTGCGAACGAGTTCCACCGCACGGTATCGCGCCTGATAGAGATGCAGAGCCGCGAGTATCTGGATGCCGAGCGTCGGCGGGCGGTGGAGCTCTAGTTCGCGGGGCTCGGGCGCCGGAGGAGCGCGGTGCGAGCGCCGCGAGCACCCCCGTGGCGTTGCTCCGAACGCAATAAATCGACTGTTCGGCGGGCTGAATCCCACTCAATCACGTGCGAAACTGGCTGAATTTGGCCGATACTGAAAGAAATTTTCTGCTTCTAGCGAGGAAAATGGCCAGAGATCCGCACATCACAAGCGGAGAGCGACATTTCGACCGATTGAACTTCTTATGGCCGAAAATGACTTTAATGAGGTTGACTGCTGGCTGGCTGGCTGGGGCAGCAGCCCGTCGAGGTCGATGCACCCAGTGCTTGCTCACGGCAAGCTATCCACGCGCCGCATTAACCTGATAGTTCACGTGAAATATGCGAGATAAGTTATTGATTTAAAATAACTTAAATCAGAGCAATCTCTACCCGCTTGTTGTGCTTGCCCTCGCTCTTGATCCGCAGCACGCGAATGCCGCCGATCTCACGAATGTCCTTCACATGGGTACCGCCGCAGGGCTGCAGATCGATGCCCGGGATGTTCAGCAGTCGCACCCGGCCCGCCCCGCGCGGCGGCTTCACGCTCATGGTCTTCACCAGCTCCGGCCGCGCGTCCAGCTCCTCGTCCGTGATCCAGATGGTCTCCGTGGTGCAGCCCGCTGCAATCAGCCGGTTGGTCTCCGCCTCGATCTTGGCCGCATCCAGCAGGCTCATGTCGATGTCGAAGTCCAGCCGGCTCTTGTCCGCGCCAATGTTCCCGCCCGTCACCGGCGCCTGCACCGCCTGCCACATCACGTGCAGGGCAGTGTGCATGCGCATGTGCAGGTAGCGCCGCGCCCAGTCCAGCGTTGCCGTCACCTCGTCGCCCACCGCGAGGGCGGGGGATTCGCGCGCCGGCACATGCACCACCGCATCCAGCCCCTCGCCCTTGCGCGTGTCCACAATCGGCACCACCCGGCCGTCGGCCGTGGAGAGCGTCCCCGTATCGCCTGGCTGCCCGCCGCCCATCGGGTAGAACACCGTCCGGTCCAGCTCAATGCCCTTTTCGGTCACTGCAAAGACCCGTGCGGTGCAGGATTGCAGATAAGCGTCGTCGCGAAAGAGCAGCGTGGTCATGGGTCGGCTTGGGGTACGGTTTGAGAGCGAAAGGCTAGCAAGACGCGCTGCTGGTGAGGCTCTTCAATGCAAACGGGCCGGAGAGGGGCTTGGGGCAAGCGGGAGGGGTTTGTCCAAGTTTCTGCGCTCGTCGAACGCGCTAGCGGTGCGGCGCATGCGCGGGCTAGCCGAGACTCAACCCCTGCGCCTCAAAGTAAGTCTGAAACATCAGGACCAGCGTGATCATCAGCAGGGTGGTGCCTATCATCAGGCCGGCAATGGCCACCAGCACAGGCGGCCAGCGGTTGTCGGATTGGCGGGTGCTGTTCGGGTTGAAGCGAGCGTCCCACTTTTCGTCGGGCGTGAGCGCCAGAAAGATGGCTTCGGCCATGGCGATCAGGATCGGCAGCATGCCCACGAAGAAGGTAGGGTGCTGGTACCAGTTGCGAAACTGCAGTGCCATCACAAACAGCGGAATGCACAGCGGGTAAAGCCACCACAGGCGCAGGCCCAGGTAGAGCCGGTGGGCGCCGAGCGCGCCGGCAAACAGCGCGAGGGCGGCGGCGACGGGCTTGGACTTGAACTGCTGGGTGGTGACAGGCGGGTGGGCGGGCTGGGTCATTCGGCAGTCTTGACGATGGGCGACGAGGAGGCGAGGTGATGCAGTGCAAGCAATTGGTGCGCGCGCTGGCTGCGGGGCGGTCGTTGCAGGCGCCTGGATGCAAGGGCCCCGGCTTCGCCCCACAGAATCAGAGGCGCGCCACGAGGGTGCCCGGGCTCGGTGCATTGCAGCATTCGCACTGCGCGGGCTAGAATAGAGAGTTTTCCGGAATCTCGCAGGCAAGTGTCGGCCCGCGCCCGGAACGAATGTGCGTAATGCGGGCCGTTGCGCAGCGGGTTGTGGACCGAATAGTTCGCGCCGGCTGCAGGTGGCCCCCGAGCCTGACCGCGGCCCATCTAACCGCGTCGGGTGCTCCGCGCAGAGTTCGTGCCCCGAGCACACACAACACCGTCTGCTGACTTTTCAAGGATTGAAATCACATGGTCGTGATCCGTCTGAACCGTGGTGGCGCCAAGGCCCGCCCCTTCTTCAACATCGTCGTCACCGACAAGCGCAACCGTCGTGACGGTGCGTTCATCGAGCGCGTCGGCTTCTACAACCCGGTGGCTACCGGCGGCGAAGAAGGCCTGCGCGTCCACATGGACCGCCTGAACTACTGGACCGGCGTTGGCGCCCAGGTGTCGCCCACCGTGGCCCGCCTGGTCAAGGACTACGCCAAGAAGACCGCTGCAGCCACGCCTGCTGCCTAAGCAGGATTGGCCGTACCCGTGAGCGTGGCCGAACAGGCGAGCGATCAGCGCGTTCTGGTCGGCCACATTCGCGGGGCCTTCGGCATCAAGGGTTGGGTCAACATCCAGCCCTACAGCGACGATCCCGTCGGCCTGCTGAAGATCAAGCGCTGGACGCTCACGAACCCTGCGTCCAGGAGCGCACCGGCCCAGGTCGTTGAGGTGGAGCAGGCCAAGCTGCACGTCGACACGGTGGTGGCCAAGCTCAAGGACTGCCCGGACCGCAACGCCGCAGAGGCGCTGCAGGGCCGCGAAGTGTGGGTCGAGAAAGCCAGCCTGCCCAAGGCCGGCATGAACGAGTTCTACTGGGTGGACCTCATCGGCTGCCGTGTGGTGAACGAGAGCGATTTCGAGCTCGGCACCGTCAGCGCAGTGGATGACAACGGCGTGCATGCGGTGTTGAGCGTGCGGCGCGAGGTTCTTGAAGAAGGCAAGGGCGAGACCAGCCGCCTGCACCTGATCCCGTTTGTGGATGCGTACGTGGGCAAGGTGGACATCGACGCCCGGCTGATCCGCGTGGATTGGCAGGATGATTGGGCGGATTGAAGCTTGGGCAGCGAGTGCGCCCAGGTAGCGGCTAGAAGCAGCTGACAAAGACAGCGAGAACCCTGCGGAAAGTTCGTGAGATCCATGCGATTCGATGTCCTCACGATCTTCCCGGAGATGTTTTCCGCACTGACCGGCTCGGGCATCACGCGCCGGGCGGCCGAGACCGGGGCGCTGCAGCTCAAGCTGTGGAACCCGCGGGACTTCACGCAAGACGCCTACCGCCGCGTGGACGACCGGCCCTTCGGAGGCGGCCCCGGCATGGTGATGCTGGCGGCGCCCCTGCAGGCCGCGCTGGATGCAGCCATGGCCGACGGCAAGCGCGGCCCGGTGCTGCTGATGAGCCCGGCAGGCGGCCCGCTGACACACCGCAAGGTGATGCAGCTGAGCCAGCTCGAAGGGCTCACGCTGATTTGCGGCCGGTATGAGGGCATTGACGAGCGGTTCATCGCCCGCAATGTGGATGAGGAAGTCTCGATCGGCGACTTTGTAGTGTCTGGCGGTGAACTGCCGGCCATGATGCTGATGGACGCGGTGGCGCGGCAGCTGCCCGGTGTGCTGAACACCGAGGGCTCCGCCACCGAGGAAAGTTTTGCCGACGGCCTGTTGGACTGCCCTCAGTTCACCCGGCCCGAGGTGTTGGACGTGGACGGTGTCGGCGAGGGCGTGCCCGCGGTGCTGATGTCGGGCAACCACGCCGAGATTGCCAAGTGGCGGCGCGAGCAGCAGTTGATCAGAACGCTTTCTCGCCGCCCGGACCTGATCGAGTCAGCGCGTGCAGCAGGTACACTGTCGGCCCGCGATGAAGCGACGCTCAGGCGTTACATCAGTGACGCATTGAGCACCAAGAAGGGGACGGCCTAGCCGGCCCTCATGCAACCCCATCCTCTGGGGCGCCGATGTTCAAGAAGAACGTCAAAACAAGGCGCGCTCAAGATGGCCTGAAGGAAGAACGATGAACATCATCGAAACGCTCGAAAAAGAAGAAGTTGCCCGCCTGACCGCCGGCAAGAACATCCCCGAATTCGCTCCTGGCGACACCGTGATCGTGAACGTGAACGTGGTTGAAGGTAACCGCAAGCGCGTCCAGGCCTATGAAGGCGTGGTCATCGCCAAGCGCAACCGCGGCCTGAACAGCTCGTTCATCGTCCGCAAGATCAGCTCCGGCGAAGGCGTGGAACGTACGTTCCAGCTGTACTCCCCGCTGCTGGCCTCCATCGAGGTCAAGCGCCGTGGTGACGTGCGCCGTGCCAAGCTGTACTACCTGCGTGGTCGTACCGGCAAGTCCGCCCGCATCAAGGAAAAGCTCAAGCTGCGCACCACCGCCGAGTGATGTGTGGCGCCTGCCGCTCGCGCGGCAGTGCGAAGAAGGCGCCCGGCTTCAAGCCCGGCGCTTTTTTTCTTGCTGTGGTGCCCGAGGCCCCACGCTCTGGCGCCTTGCATCTTCCAGTGCCCACTGAGCGCTCCGGCTGAACCTCAACGCCCCGTCGCAGTCTTCGCTTCATGAGTACATCCCCCCGCATCGTCAACCCGAAGGCCGCACGGATCGTTCCGATCGAGGCGCCGCCCGCTGTGGAGCCGGCACGCCTTGCACCCGGCTGGCTGCGTGAGCGCTTTGCAGCGCCACCCACCTGGGCGCCCGAACTGCCTGGTGACGGCGGGATGTTTCCCGGCCGCGAGATCCGCGATGCCGCGGTGCTTGTACCCCTGGTGCACCGCGACGACGGCTTGCGAGTGCTGCTCACTGAGCGCACCGCGCACCTGCATGACCATGCCGGGCAGATCAGCTTCCCTGGTGGCCGGCGCGACCCCGAAGACACCTCGCTCGAAGCCACCGCGCTGCGCGAGGCGCACGAGGAAGTGGGGCTGAAGCCCAGCCAGATCGAACTGCTCGGCCGCCTGTCCGAGTACCAGACCGTCACCGCCTATCGCGTCACGCCCGTGGTGGCGCTGGTGCATCCGCCGGTGATGCTCGCCACCGACAGCTTCGAGGTGGCCGATGTCTTCGAGGTCCCGCTGAGTTTCCTCATGGATCCGCGCAACCACCAGCGCCGCGCTATCGACACCCCTGTGGGCGAGCGCCACTTCTTCGCCATGCCCTGGACCGACCCGCTCGACCCCGAGCAGCGGGAGCGGTTCATTTGGGGGGCGACTGCGGCAATGCTTCGCAACTTCTACCGGTTTCTTTCTGCATAGGGCGCCGCAGTTCTGAAGACTCAAATGAACGCGGCAAACGCTTGCAGGCGTTTCCCGATCCGCAGCGACGTATCTGGGGCGCGACGGCGGCGATGCTCAGAAACTTCTACCGATTCCTGTCGGCGTAGCGACGCAGCGATGGCTATCGGAATCCATGCATGAAAAAGACTGGCACTTCGCCCTTACGCACCTTGGGTTCCCAGATTGCGAGCCAGGCGGCGCCGGACGACCAGAACCTTTTGCAGAGATCGAGGTAGTGCAGCACCACGTCGGTAGATCCATGACGAAGCAATTCGCGAGCGAGCCGCATGCTCGGACCGAATGTGTTGAGCTGCGGCGAGCCGCTGTGGCGCGCGGAGTTCAGCAAATGGTGCTCGGCCTGTGCAATGTCACCCGCTGCGACTGCCTCCAGGCCTTTTGCGGTGTGCGCGGCATGCACGGCATTGGCGTAGTTCCAGCTGTCGGTCCGTGAGGCAGCAAGCTCGAGCGCGCGGTCCGCGAGCCGCGATGCGCGCGCATGATCTGCGCCCAGGTAGGCCGCGCAAATTGCCGTGGGCACTTCATAGAACGCTTCTTCGTCCGTGGTGGCTGCTTCGTATGCGTCCAGAGCAGCAGACGCGTGCTTCAGGCCCAGACTCAGAAGCTCTTCTTCCTGAGCCGTTGTCAGCGGCTCTGACTCCGCGATTTCCTGAAAGCTCATGCCGTTGTCGTCCATGGTCGTTGCGGAGCGTAACCGGTGACTTCACTGGAGCCGCGATAATCACCCCATGGATCTCGCTGCCCTCCTGCTTGCCCTGCTTATCGAACAGGCTCACGCCATGCCGGCCAACAACCCGGTGTGGGCGAGCTTTCGCGGCTGGTCGGCCTGGTTTGCCAAGAATTTCAATGCGGGCGCCCAGTCGCATGGGCGGCTGGCCTGGGTGCTGTATGTGTCTGGCGTGGGCATTGCAGTGACGCTGATTTGGTGGGGCGCCACCAAGCTGCATCCGGCGCTGGGTTTTGCGGTGAATGTGATTGCGCTGCTGTTCACGATGGGTTTCCGGCGCTTCTCGCATGCCTTCACACTGATTGAAGACGCCGTGCGCGAGGGCGATGCGGACGCGGCCTACAAGGTGATGGCGCAGTGGCGCGCCGAGCAGGATCGGCCGCTGGATGTGCCCACGCTGCCGCTGCATCGCAGTGCGGCAATGGCCATTGAAGACGGGCTGGTGGCCTCGCACCGCTCGGTGTTTGGCGTGATGTTCTGGTTTGCGGTGCTGCCCGGCCCGGTGGGGGCGGTGCTGTACCGCCTGACCGATCACATTGCGCGGCACTGGAGCCGGCCGCATGTGGGCGGCGATCGTCCCGAGGACCTGCGCTTTTCCGACTTTGCGCGGCAGGCCTTCGAGGTGATCGACTGGGTGCCGGCGCGACTGTCCGCACTGGGCTTTGCGATCGTCGGCAACTTCGAGGACGCCATGCACCTGTGGCGCAACCGCGCCTTGCGCTTTGGCGACGACACTCGCGCACTCTTGGTGGCGGCGGGCGCCGGCGCGCTCGGCGTGGAGATCGGCCCGCCGGGCAAGGCGGACTCGGGTCTGGACTGGAGCGGCTCGGAAGCGGGCGCCGCGGCCATGCGCAGCGCCGCCGGGCTGGCCTGGCGCACAGCCATTCTTTGGCTGACGATCATCGCCGTGTGGACGGTGGCGCAGCTGTTCAGTTAGCTGCTGACGCTTCGATTGATTTTCAATGAATGATTGAAAAGAGGTCTAGGTTTAGGCCTATTTTCATCCTGAAGTTGGAAACGGCCATTTGC
The DNA here is from genome assembly GCF_047549485.1 of Piscinibacterium candidicorallinum. Lineage (GTDB taxonomy): Bacteria > Pseudomonadota > Gammaproteobacteria > Burkholderiales > Burkholderiaceae_C > Piscinibacterium > Piscinibacterium candidicorallinum. Next base: position 1,641,835 of record NZ_CP180191.1, read on the forward strand.
CACTTTCCGCATGCAGCATGCGGATCTCGGGCGATTTGGCGCTTCAGTTTTTGCAGTGCATCTCACGCCGAAGCACTGCTGACGCCCGCCTGCGAGCCGACGATTGTGCCGCTCAAAACGCGCTTAGTCCGGCCGAGCTTCACCGCAGCGCCAGCAGGCAAAGAACTGCGCCTCGATCGCTTCGCCGCAGGCGCAGCGCCACGGGCCGGCCGGGTGGGCGCGTTGCGCCTCCTCGATCAGCGAGCGTGCCAGCGGCTCGTCCTTCGGGTTGCTGATCCAAACCTGTGCCGCGCAGGCATCGGCCGGCAGGTCGCCAAAGGCACCAGCCAGGTACTCGCCTTGCACTTGCGCAGGAATGCCGGCTGCGCGCAGCAGATTCACCCAGTGGTGGGCTTCAAAGGCGTGGCGGGCGTGCAAGAGGCGCTTCATGGCTCGGAGCCTATCTGGAATCGGTGAGGCAGCACAACAGCACACACCGTCATAGCGGGTCGGAGTTGCGGTGGCAGCCCTCGCCGCAGGGGGGCGATGTGCTCAGCTCACCGCCGTGGCCAGCTTGCGAAACACCGCGTAGCGCTGCGCGGCAATCGCGCCGGCATCGGCCGCGCTGCGTACCGCGCAGGCCGGTTCATCCAGGTGGCGGCAGTTGTAGTAGCGACAGTTGGGTGCGTACTGCTCGAACTCCGGGAAGGCGCGCTCGATCTCCGTGCTGCTCAGATGCGCGATGCCGAAGGCCTGGAAGCCGGGGGAATCAATGATCTCGCCACCGCCCGGCAGATTGATGAGCCGCGTGCTGGTGGTGGTGTGCTTGCCGGCTGCCAGCGCCACTGAAATCTCGCCCACTGCCAGCTCGACGCCCGGCACCAGGCGGTTGAGCAGGCTGCTCTTGCCCATGCCGGACTGGCCGGCCAGCACGGTGCGCTTGCCCTTGAGGGCTGTGGCCAGCTGGGCCACACCATCGCCCGTGCTGGCCGACAACGAAAACTGCCGGGCAAAGGAGGGCGCATGCCACTTCATGCGCTGCATGAGGTCGGCGCCGCCGGGCAGGTCGCGCTTGCCGATGATGAGCCAGACCTCGATCTCGGCGGCCCGGGCGGCGGCCACGGCGCGCATCAGCAGCTCGTCACTCACGGGCGGCTCGGTGGCCACCACATAGGCGAGCACATCCAGGTTGGCGGCAAATCGCTTCTCGCGGTGCTCCTCGGCGCGCATCAGCAGGTTGCGCCGCTCGGCGACCTGCTCGATCACCGCCTCGCCGGGGCCTGTGACTTCAATCTGCACCGCATCGCCCACCACGCACTCGCTCTTCTTGCCGCGCGGCCGGGCGTGCAGCAGATCGCCGCCGGCAGTGCGGGCGGTGTAGTGCCGCCCGTGGGCTTCGATGATGAGTGCGGGTGTGCTCAACGCTTAGCTTGCCACGCTCGTTAACGCTGCGCGTACAGCGCGTTGGCCTTGGCGGCGACGATGAAGTCATTCATCGACAGGCCGTTCACGTCATGCGTGTTCAGGCGCACCACGCAGCGGTTGTAGGAGACCATCAGGTCCGGGTGGTGGTCGTCCAGATGCACCACATAGGCCAGTGCGTTCACGAAGGCCAGAGTCTCGTGGTAGTTGCCAAAGCTGTAGGTCTTCTCGATGGCGCCGTCCTTCACGGCCCAGCCGGGCACGGCAGTGAGCATGGCCGCCACTTCGCTGTCGCTCATGGCGGGCTGGCCCTTCATGGGCTTGCCGCGCATGCGGGTGAGTTCGGTGGCGTTCGTCATGCGGGGGCTCCTTGCAGCGGGGTGGGGTGCTTCTCGGCCTGCGCCTCGATGTGCGCGATGCGCACCGGCGCCGGCGGGTGCGAGTAGTAGAAGGCGGCGTAGATCGGGTCGGGCGTCAGCGTGGCGGCGTTGTCCTCGAACAGCTTCACCAGCGCGGTCTTCAGCGGCTCGGCGCCGCTGGTCTGCACGGCAAAGGCATCCGCCTCGAACTCATGCTTGCGGCTGAACCAGGCGCCTACCGGGTTCAGCACGTAGGTGAACACTGGCAGCACAAACATGAACAGGATGAGCGCCATCGCGGCGTTGCTGCCGTTCAGGATGGGCGCCACGCCCAGCTGCTCGTAGAACCAGCTCTGTTCGGCCAGATAGCCCAAGAGCGCCAGGCCGCCGAGCATGATCAGGCTGCTGGAGATCAGCCGCTTGGTGATGTGCTTGTGCTTGAAGTGACCGAGCTCATGGGCGAGCACCGCCTCGATCTGCAGGGGATCGAGCTTTTCCAGCAGGGTGTCGAAGAACACGATGCGCTTGTTCTTGGCCAGGCCCGTGAAGTAGGCGTTGCCGTGTGCAGAGCGCTTGCTGCCGTCCATGACGAACACACCGTTGCTGGAAAAACCGCAGCGCGCGAGCAGGGCGTCGATGCGCTCCTTGAGCGTGGCGTCCGACAGCGGCGTGAACTTGTTGAACAGCGGCGCGATGAGGGTCGGGTAGATCAGCATCACGGTGAACTGGAAGGCGATCAGCGCCACCCAGGCCCACAGCCACCACAGGCTGCCCGCGGTCTGCATCAGCCAGATGATGAGTGCCGCGATCGGCAGCAGCAGCACGGCGCCCACCACGAGGCCCTTGATGAGATCGCCCGCGAACACGCCCGGTGTGGTGCGGTTGAAGCCGAAGCGCGCCTCGATCTTGAAAGTCTGCCAGGCATCCAGCGGCAGTTCGATCAGCGTGGTGATCAGCCCGATGGCGGCAAACAGCAGCACGCCATGCAGCACGGAGCCCAACGGTGCATAGGGTTCGGCCAGTTGTGCTACGCCCGCTGAGAGCAGGTTCAGGCCGCCGGCCAGGGTGAGGCCAACGATCACGGCGCAATCGACAACTGCGCGCAGCATCGAATAGCGCTCGTTGGTGATCGTGTAGTCCGCCGCCTTCTGGTGTGCAGCAAGGGTGACCTGATCCGCGAAGGCCGCCGGGACCGCATTTCGGTTTCGAGCTACCGCAGCAATCTGTCTGCGGGTCAGCCACAGCGCGATGGCAAGACGCAGGGCGATGAAGGCGAGCAACAACCAGGTAAGCATGCGAGACAACCGTCCAATCGGGCCCTGCGCATGTCATGAGACAACAGGGCCGCTGTGCAACAATTTCGGGCTTTGCGCAGACGTTTTCACGCTCTGCGCCCACCCCAAGACAACAAGGTGCAAGTGTATGGCAGCCAATGACAACAACCTGGTGTGGCTCGACATGGAAATGACCGGTCTGGACCCGGACAATGAACGCATCATTGAGCTCGCCTGCGTGGTGACCGACATGCACCTGAACACCCTCGCCGAAGCCCCCGTGTTCGTCATCCACCAGAGCGATGAGCTGCTGGGCGCGATGGATGCCTGGAACAAGGGCACGCACGGCAAGAGCGGGCTGATCGACAAGGTCAAGGCCTCCACCACCACCGAGAGCGAGGCCGAGGAGCAGATGATCGCCTTTCTGCGCCAGTACATCGGCCCGGGCAAGTCGCCCGTCTGCGGCAACTCCGTGCACCAGGACCGCCGTTTCATGGAGCGCTACATGCCCAAGCTGGACGGCTTCTTTCATTACCGCAATCTGGATGTGTCCACGCTCAAGGAGCTGGCCCGCCGCTGGCGCCCCGACGTCTACAAGAGCTTCGAGAAGGGCCAGAAGCATGAGGCCTTGGCGGACATCTACGACTCGATTGCCGAGCTGAAGCACTACCGCGAGCACTTCCTGAAGATGGCTTGAGTCGGGGTCGCGCGCACTCATGGCCCTGCTCAGCCTCATCAAGGTCTACCAGGCCTACGGCCATGTGCCGCTGCTGGACCACGCAGACTTTTCCGTGGAGCCCGGCGAGCGCATCGCGTTGGTGGGCCGCAACGGCGCGGGCAAGAGCACGCTGCTGCGCATCGTGCTGGGCGAGATCACGCCAGACGATGGCGAGCGCCGCGCGCAGACCGGCCTAAAGCTCGCGGCTGTGGCGCAGGAGCCGGAGTTCGGCGGCGCGCTCACCATCGAGCAGGCCGTGGCCCAGGGCCTGGGCGAGACCCAAGCCCTGCTCGATGAATACACCCGCATCGCCGAAGACCCGAACCACACGGCCGACGAACTCGACAGCATTTCCCAACGCATCGATGCCGTGCAGGGATGGCAGATGGGCGCCAAGGTGCAGGCCGCGCTCACGCGTCTGGCCCTGGACGGCAGCCGGCCGCTGGCGGGCCTGTCCGGCGGGCAGCGCAAGCGCGTGGCGATTGCCCGGGCGCTGGTGGCCCAGCCCGATCTGCTGGTGCTGGACGAACCCACCAACCACCTGGACCTTGAAGGTATCCAGTGGCTGGAAGACACCCTGCTGGCCTTTGCGGGCAGCGTGCTACTGGTCACGCACGATCGGCGCTTCATGGACCGCGTGTCCACCCGCATCGTCGAGCTGGACCGCGGCAACCTGCAGAGCTACCCCGGCAACTACAGCGCCTTCCGCCAGCGCCGGGCCGAGCTGGATCATGCCGAGCAGCTCGCCAACGCCCGCTTCGACAAGCTGCTCGCCCAGGAAGAAGTCTGGATCCGCAAGGGCGTGGAAGCCCGCCGCACACGCAGCGTGGGCCGCGTCGCGCGGCTCGAAGACATGCGCCGCGAGCGGGCCGAGCGCCGCAACCGCCAGGGCAATGTGAACCTGGCCATCGACACCGGCAACCTGGGCAGCAAGCGCGTGGCCGAGCTGGAGAACGTCAGCAAGGTCTGGGTAGCGGAGTCAGGCGAGCGCATCACGGCGGTGAAGGACTTCAGTGCCACCATCCTGCGCGGCGACAAGGTCGGCATCGTCGGCCCCAACGGCGCGGGCAAGACCACCCTGCTCAAGCTGATCCTGGGCCAGCTGGAAGCCGATTCCGGCTCCATCAAGCGCGGCAACGGGCTGGAGGTGGCCTACTTCGACCAGCTGCGCGAACAGCTCGACCCCGAGCGCACCGTGGTGGACACCATTGCGCCGGGCGGCGACACCATTGAGATCGGCGGGCAGAAGAAGCACGTCATGAGCTATCTGGCTGACTTTCTCTTCCCCGGCGCGCGGGCCCGCTCACCGGTCAAGAGTCTCTCTGGTGGCGAGCGCAACCGCCTGCTGCTGGCGCGCCTGTTTGCCCGTCCCGCCAACGTGCTGGTGCTGGATGAACCGACCAATGACCTCGACATCGAAACCCTGGAGCTGCTCGAAGAACTGATCCGCGACTATGACGGCACCGTCTTCCTGGTGAGCCACGACCGCGAGTTCCTGGACAACATCGTCACCCAGACAATTGCCTGGGAGGGCTCGGGCCAGTGGGTGGAATACGCCGGCGGTGTGACTGACTGGCTCACCCAGCAGGCGCGGCGCCAGGCCACGCAAGCCGCCGCAGGCCGCAGCGGCGGCACGCCTGCCGCTCCAGGCGCAGCGGCCACCACGTCCGCACCCGCCGCTGCACCGGCGGCCAGTGCGGCGCCCAAGCGCGGCGTCAAGCTGTCCTTCAAGGAACAGCGCGAGCTGGACGAGCTGCCGGATCGCATCGCCAAGCTCGAAGCCGAGCAGGCCGCGCTCAACGCCAAGCTGGCCGATCCGAACTACTACGTCAGCGCAGGCACCGAAGCCGCACAAACAGCGGCCCGCGTGGCCGCCATCGACGAAGACTTGCTGGGCCTGCTCGAGCGCTGGGAAGGGCTGGAAGCCAAGCGCTCTGGGGCAGCGTAGCCCGGACTCCAAGGGCTAGATGGGCTTCTGGTGCGGGTTTTCAGGCCAAAATGGCTGGAGAGGGCCGTGGGACAAGCGGTAAGGACTTTGTTGAACGACGGCGCGCTACTCGGGGTGCTTCTTCGAATGCAACCAGAAACGTTTGAAGCAATGAGCCGCCATGGCCGCGCAGAGCAGCCAGAGCAAGACAAACACGACGGGGTATTCCCGAAAGCCGCCTGTCAGTAGCTCATTCAAGGTTGGGTATCGGCGGGCGCTCGGCACCACCCAGGGCATCTGGTCAGCCCAAAGCATCCACGCGCAGCCAGCGACAAAGACGACTCCCGCGATTAACCAGCCGATGCTGCCAGCACGCGGAATAGCGTCCGGTTTGGCGCTTACAGCGAACACCCACACAGTCGCATACGCGACGGACAGGGGCACCAAAAGTGGCAGCAGCAGCTCAATGTGATTCATGCAAGAAGTGCCCTCTGTACTGTCTGCGGAATCGGTGCTGAGCGAGAGCACGCAGAAGAACGGCCGGTTCAAACCGGCCGTCTTGTTTTGGCGCCCCCGACACGAATCGAACGTGCGACCCTCCCCTTAGGAGGGGGATGCTCTATCCACTGAGCTACAGAGGCAATGGTCTGAAGTTTAGCGGCCCGTCTGCGCCGCCAGAGGCTCAAAGCATCCACTCCACCGGCAGCCAGTGCAGCACCCAGCTCAGAAAGCGCCGCCACAGGCTGGCGTTGGGTTCGGTGCGATGTTCCTGCTCGCCTTCGGGTGTGCGCTCGATCCAGACGAGTCGCCCCGCGGGGTTCAGGCGCACTTCATAGGCCTCGGCGGCGAGCTCGCGGTCCAGGCCCTCGGCCACCTGGCGGCTCACGGCGGGGCTGTCGATGATCAGGCCCATCTCTGAATTGAGGAAGAACGAGCGCTGGTCCAGGTTGAAGCTGCCGACGAACAGGCGCGAGCGGTCCACCAGAAAGGTCTTGCCATGCAGGCTGGCGGCCGAACCGGCGCCGCTGCCCCGGCCGGCCAGCAGGGCGCGGTCGCGCCGCGCGGCATTGAGCAGACCCGCGCGGCCGCTGCGCTGCTGCAGGCTGGCGTCCGGCTTGAACTCGTAGAGCTTCACGCCGGCCGCGAGCAGGGCCTTGCGGTGCCGGGCGTATCCGGCGTGGACTGAGGCCACGTCGGTGGCGGCGAGCGAATTGGTGATGATGCGGGTCTGCACGCCGCTTCTGGCCAGTTCTGCCAGGATGGCGCTGCCGCGCTCACCGGGCACGAAGTAGGCCGACACGAGATCGACCTCACTTTGCGCGCGGCCCAGCTCCGTGCTCAGGCGATCGAGCATGAGCGCACGCTCCGGTGCAGTGCCTGTGAACTTGCTGGGCGGGTCGGACAGCACACGCACGCGCGCCCAGTTCAGCGGGCGGCTTTGCTGCAGCAGCGCCTGCACCGTGGTGCTGCGGTTCAGCGCGTCCTGATACGGTGCGGCCAGCTCGCGCTTGATGTGGGCGACGCGCTCGGCCAGCGGCTCGCTGGGCTCGACGGCCTGCGCCTCGCCGGCGTGTTGCAGCAGGCGGTCGATGGGGTAGGCGAAGTCGCTGTTCCAGTACTGGTCGAACCAGGCGCCCACCTCGCGCGCCACCGGGCCTAAGGCCAGGGCGTCCACGTCGGCAAAGTTCACCTCATCGTCGAGGCCGAAGTAGGGGTCGCCGATGTTGCGGCCGCCCACCAGGGTGGCCAGGGCATCGACCGTGAGCGACTTGTTGTGCATGCGCTGGTTCAGGCGCTTGAAGTCGCTCAGATACCCCAGGCGCTTGAAGCTGCGGCCGCTGAAGGGGTTGAACAGACGCACTTCCAGATTGGGCAGCGCATCCAGCTCGGCCAGCACGCGGTCCATGCCTTCGATGCCGTTGTCGTCCAGCAGCAGGCGCACGCGCACGCCGCGCTCGGCCGCGGCGCGCAGTTCATCGAGCAGCAGCAGGCCGGTGGTGTCCGTCTTCCAGATGTAGTACTGCACGTCCAGAGACTGCACTGCGGCGCGGATCATCAGCACACGTGCGGCATAGGCCTCCAGCGGAGAACTCAGGATCACCACGCCACTGTGGTCGGCCGGGACGCCGGCCGGCGGGCGGATGGCGGCAAAGGGGCTGTTCGGGGCGCTGGTGGGGATGCTGGTCGCCGCGCCCGCCGATCCGATAGCTGAAGCACCGGGCACGCGGGCAGCCGGCAGCGGCAGCGGGAACTGCATGGAGGCGCTGCGGCCCTCCAGCGAGGGCAGGGGGGCTGCGCAGCCGCTGAGCAGCACCAGCGCTAGCACCCCCAGCAGCGCCGCCTTGAGCAGGGCCGCAACCAGCCCGATCCGGCGGCGGCGTGCTGCGCTCTGCGGGCTGGTCAGCCAGGGCGGGGTGCTGGGGCGCAGATCCATGCGGGCAGGGGTTGATGTCGGGCGGGGCAGGTTGGAGGCCAGTACGACAGTGCGGCAGCAGATCAGGCGAGCATCGGGCTGGGCTGCGATTCAAGCGGGCGGACGCGGCGTACAGCTTGCGCGGCAAGACGCCGGATGAACCCTCTGCGCCACGCGTGCTGCGCCGCATCACGGCCCGCACTGTAGCCACAAGTGCGGCCGGCGCGGGCACCCGCCCCCTGTTTGGGGTGCACGCGCGTGCACTGCCCCGTCGGAGTGTCCGGAAACCGGCTGCGCGGGCCGATTTGCCTGCGCCGGTGCTTGCCAGAGTCTTGGTAGCGTCTGCGCATTCGCGCCCGCAACCCGGTCCGCTCGGCACGGATTCCGGGTGCTCCCGAAAATGCTCTCGCGCTATCCATGCGGTTCTTCATGGCAAAGTGGCTGGAAACCCGCACCAGACAAGCGATCTGGCCTGCTGAACGCGGTGTGGCGCGGCCTGGCGCGCGGCTCATGCGGGGCCACCCGCCCGTCTGGGGCAGGTGCGCAGGACCCCGTCGATACAATCCCGGCCTTTCTGCGAGCCGCCTTTGGGCCAGCTGCCCGGCGGTGCGGCCGGTGCGCGACTCCGCCGACCGCTGCAGCCCCAAGCGCGCCGGCATGCCGGGCATGACGCGGCGCCGCCCCTCCGAATTGCCACCGATCAGCACCATGGCCACCTCCAACGCGTACAGCGAAGCCTCGATCCGGGTCCTCAAGGGCCTGGAGCCGGTCAAGCAGCGCCCGGGCATGTACACCCGGACCGACAACCCGCTGCACATCATCCAGGAAGTGATCGACAACGCCTGCGACGAAGCCCTGGCGGGTTTCGGCAAGCACATCGAAGTCACCCTGCGCCGTGACGGCGCAGTGGTGGTGGACGACGAAGGCCGCGGCATCCCCTGCGGCCTGCACCCCGAAGAGAAGGTGCCGGTGGTGGAGATTGTCTTCACCCGCCTGCATGCCGGCGGCAAGTTCGACAAGGCTTCCGGCGGCGCCTATGCCTTCTCCGGTGGCCTGCACGGCGTGGGTGTGAGCGTGACCAACGCCCTGGCCACGCGGCTTGAAGTGACCGTGAGCCGCGACAAGCAGGTGCATCAGCTGGTGTTCGGCAATGGCGGCGAGGTGATTGAAAAGCTCAAGACCCGTGCCTCCACGGCCGAGGACAAGAAGCAGGGCACGCGCGTCGTCACCTTCCCGGACCCGAAGTACTTCGATTCGCCCGTGATCCCGCAGGCGGAACTGGCCCGGCTGCTGCGAAGCAAGGCGGTGCTCTTGGCCGGCGTGCGCTTCACGCTGAATGTGGAGAAGACCGGTGAGAAGCAGAGCTGGCTCTACAAGGAGGGCCTGCGCGGCTACCTGATGGCCGAGCTGCAGGGTGCCGAGCCGGTGATCCCGCCCTTTGCCGGCGAGCAATTTGCCCCGGCTGGCCATGAGACCTTTGCCGAAGGCGAGGGCGGCGAGTGGGTGGTGGTCTGGACTGAGGACGGCAACCTGATCCGCGAAAGCTTTGTGAACCTCATCCCGACCACGGCCGGCGGCACGCACGAAAGCGGCCTGCGCGAAGGCCTGTTCGGCGCGGTCAAGAGCTTCATTGATCTGCACAGCCTGCTGCCCAAGGGCGTGAAGCTGCTGCCCGAGGACGTGTTCAACCGCGCCAGCTTCATCCTGAGCGCCAAGGTGCTGGACCCGCAGTTCCAGGGCCAGATCAAGGAGCGCCTGAACTCGCGTGACGCCGTGCGCCTGATCGGCGGCTATGTGAAGCCGCAGCTGGAGCTCTGGCTCAACGAGCATGTGGCCGAGGGCAAGAAGCTCGCCGAACTCGTCATCAAGCAGGCGCAGAGCCGCCTGCGCAGCGCCCAGAAGGTGGAAAAGCGCAAGAGCAGCGGCGTGGCCGTGCTGCCGGGCAAGCTCACCGACTGCGAGAGCACCGACATCTCGCGCAACGAGATCTATCTGGTGGAGGGCGACTCCGCCGGCGGCAGCGCCAAGATGGGCCGCGACAAGGAGTTCCAGGCCATCCTGCCCCTGCGCGGCAAGGTACTCAACACCTGGGAGGTGGAGCGCGACCGCCTCTTTGCCAACAACGAGGTGCATGACATCGCTGTCGCCGTGGGGGTGGACCCGCACGGCCCCACCGATACGGTGGACTTCAGCAATCTGCGCTACGGCAAGATCTGCATCCTGTCCGACGCCGACGTAGACGGCTCGCACATCCAGGTGCTGCTGCTCACGCTGTTCTACAAGCATTTTCCGCAGCTGGTGGCGCGTGGCCATGTGCACGTGGCGCGCCCGCCGCTGTTCCGCGTGGACGTGCCGGCCCGCGGCAAGCGCCCGGCGCAGAAGATCTACTGCCTGGACGAAGGCGAGCTGAACCACACCCTGGACAAGCTGCGCAAAGACGGCTTTGCCGAGACCGCCTGGAGCATCAGCCGCTTCAAGGGTCTGGGCGAAATGACGGCCGAGCAGCTCTGGGAAACCACCCTGAACCCGGACACCCGCCGCCTGCTGCCCGTGGCCCTGGGCGAACTGGACGAATCTGGCACCAACAGCCTGTTCGAGATGCTGATGGGCAAGGGCGAAGCCAGCTCCCGCCGCACCTGGCTGGAAGAGAAGGGCAATGAAGTCGAGGCCGATATCTGATGCATTTCGAGTGCGTGTCTTTGGTGTCTGTTTGGTGTATCGAAAATTCAAATTGGTGTGTATGATTGGTGCATCAGGGAGCTGATCATGCGCACCAATATCGAGCTCGACGACGAGTTGATCGCCTATGTGCAAGCGGAAGGTGGCCACAAGACCAAGCGCGAGGCCGTGGAAGCCGCGCTCAAGGAGTACCGCCGCCGCCTGGCCATGCGTGCCCTGCTGAACATGGCAGGCAAGGTGGAATTTTCCGGGTCCGGTGCCGAGCTGCGCGGAAAGGGTGACAGCACTGCGCTG